>JAKZYH010000780.1:0-14721 GCA_047514575.1 Acidobacteriota bacterium
GGCATGCAGTTTCGGGGCTATATCAGCGCCGAGAACTCCGGAGCCGCCTACTCCAACGTCTCTCTCAGATCCTACAAGCAGGAGATCACACGCCAGATGGACGAGGCGGCTTTGTCGGAGGGGTATCCATCTGACCAATTGGAGCAGGATGCAGAACGGATCTTCTGGGGGCCCGAACTGCAGCAGCTGGGATCCAAGGTCTGGACGGGCCGGCCCCGATACTATGCCGCCACCTACGGCTACGATCGCTACCATACCTTGGCTTTTGCCAACGAGAATGGTTGGGAGAGGAGCAGTTTCCTACGCCATCGGCGCCTTCTGGAGATCGGTCTGGAGACCTGGCCGGGGGAATACTATCCGGGTTACCCGACGCGTGTGATCCACAAGAACGAGCTGCACTTCGTCACTGCCTATGGACAGACGGCTTCCGAACGTCGTCGCAGCCGGGTGGAGCTCTGGAACAAGCAGGGACAGATCGTCACTGGGATGAACAATCCCCAGACCGAGGGGCTGGTTCTATTTGTGTGTGCAACCACGGGTAGAGCGGCTCGTCGCTGGCTCTCGGAAAAGAGTCTGGTTGGTTTCTCGCAGCTTATCGGCGAGCATCCGTCTATCGACGCCGGACCGATACGCCAGGCTCTGAAAGGCCACCCTGACGCAGACGGTCAATGGAAGGCCCACGTCTATCTGGAGTCAGGGAGGGCCGACCGATCTGAGCTGCCTACGGAGGAAGAGAGTCAGCCTATCCTGCATGGGCTGTCGCTACGTCTTCGGATTCCCTATCCCAAGGCCCGGATCACGGATCTGCGGGTCAACGGACGTCCGGTCCCGGTATCGCCCGAGAACGGCCACTCGACCTGGGTCGCCCGAGGCTTTACCTACATCCAGATCAACATTCCGCCCGAACGTTCCCAGAAGGAGGAGTTCTTCGTTGTGACCTGTCTCTACGACCCGGGCGAAGAACGGGTCTTCGGGCTGGGTTGGCACTAACTTCACTCTGAAGTAAGTTGTAGGTTCTTTGGAAGTGGGGGTGGCCTCCGTGCCGCCGTTCTTCGAGCCAAAGGCTCGACGGAAGGAATACGGCGGCTTGGAAGCCACCCCCACGCCGGCCGAAGTTTCTTTCCGGTACGATCCGGCGGTCCGCAGCCGGGGGGGCGTTGACGCAAGATGCCTTCTACTTCCGCTCTCAGCTAGACGCTCACTCCCAGGGACTCAGCGGTCTGTACGACCTCGGCCCAGGTCGAATCGGGAATCTGAATCCCCTGTTTGAGGCGACGGATCCGTGCCCTCTGCTCAAAGTCACCTGGCGCCATGACCTCGCTGAATCCGGGCGCCGGTGGAACCTCTTGAATTCGGCTAACCAGTTCGCTTGTGCGCACAGCGAATTGGCTGGAGGAAGAAAAGGCTCCGCTGTCGAGGGCGATCAGAGTCACACCTGAATGGCGGAAACCCGCACAGCCCTGGTCGGCGTCCGAATACGCATCGGCACCCGAGAGGATCCGCCCCAGGATCTCGGCCGCCACCATGATGCCAAACCCCTTGTGCTCTCCGAATGGGAGTAGGGCTCCCGCATCGAAGAAATCCTCCGGATCAGTCGACGGATTGCCGTCTTTGTCAATGATGCAGCCGCTGGGAACCTGCTCACCCTTTGCCTTGGCCAGCATGATCTTTCCTCCAGCCACCTTTGTGGTAGCGAAGTCGAGGACGACAGGATGACTGTCGTGCGTCGGGAAGCCGATCGCGATCGGATTGGGTAGCAGCAGAGGCTTGCTGCCTCCATAGGGTGCGGCCGACTGTTTCTCCTCACAGAAGGCGCCGAGTACCATGATGGCAACCACTTCCTCTTCAGCTGCCCGCTCTACATATTCACCGAGGCGACCTATGTGGTTGACTTCCACGGCGCTGACCAGAGCAATTCCGTTTTCCCGTGCCTTCTTGATTCCAAGACGGGTGACGAAGTCAGCAGTGAGGTGCCCCCAACCCCAATGTCCTGTCACGAGTGCCGTGCCGGCCGTCTCCCGGACTATCTCGGGATTCGCGGTGGCGACGATTTCGCCTGCCTGCGCCTCCTTGACGTAGTGCGGAACATGTTGGATGCCGTGCGAGTCGTGTCCGGCAAGGTTTGAGCCCACAAGAATATCTGCCAGACGTTCGGCGCCGTCGGGAGGCGTGCCTACGGCCTCGAAGATACTCTTGACAGCCCTTCGTAAGTCGTCGGCGGTCTTGGTTGGCATTGGCTTCTCCTTAGGGTCATTCGACGCCCATTAATCGCCCCATGTTTCCTCCGACGATACGGCCGATCCCGTCCCTTGTGAGGAAGGCGAGGTTGACCCTCCCCTCCACTCAGGGCAAGGGCAAAGACGAGGGCAAAGGCAAGGGACGTCAGTGAAAACGGAGGGAATACAGATCCGCATCCTTCATGACGAAGCGCAGGCGCACCGGGCGGTCGGCCAAGCCTCCCACGTCGCTTCCGGCCTCCCAGGACACGCTCCGGCTGATTTCGTCCCCGACGATCTCAGAACACTGATCGAGTAAAAAGCCCGGGATGGGCTTGCCCTTCTCATCCTGGATCTCCACCCGGATCCCACCGGCAGCCGAGGTGGAGTAGTTGATCTCCAGGCGGCTGCCCTCGAATCGGAGAAGCCGCGTGACCATCGCACCCCCTTCATACGGCGCGTTCAGCGAGGCGAATCCGTCCAGGCGCAGGGTCATCCGTTGGATGTGCCAGGTGGGATGCCCGTAGTGGCGCCCGACGTAGATGGACATCTCGGCCGGCCCCGTCTGGACCACGCCCTGCAGCGGGTAGTTGGTGCGTGAAACCCAGTTCAGGATGTCGGGCCCCGGACGCACGAAGACCCCCATGAAGGTGCGGTCGTAGAGAGTCCCCCCCCGGGAGCTCATGAAGGTGGCGTCAGCGCAATCCTCGAGCAGCCAGCCCTGGGGGTGAAAGGGGGGGCCGTCCTCGATGCCAGCCTGGACGGCTCTCTCCTTCGTTACAACAGAGCGCCCGCGCATGAACCGGGGAGGCGTCGCCACAAGGATATGGGGAGCCCGGAAGTACTGGACCGTCAGGTGCTCGTAGAGGTGCTCCGGGGGAACGATGCCTCCCGTGGTGTACTCCATGGGGACGGGATCGGTCCAGCTGAAGAGGTCCTGGGACGTGCTTCGGGCCACCGAACGCTTGCCGGTCCCGTCGTTGGACGTCATGAAGCGAAAGTAGAGATTGTACTGATTCTCGCTTTCGGACCAGAAGATGGACGGGATGCCGTCGAAGCCGTTGGGCAACGTGGTGGTGAAGACCGGCTTCTCCTGGACTTTTCGGAAATCCAGCCCGTCGGTGGACTCGTACAGATACAGATCTATGCGGTTCTTGCCGTCCAGGGGATGCTCGTTCTTCCACTCCGGCCGGTCCGAATAGATGGAGCTCGTCGCCTTGATCCGCAGGTTCTTCGGAACCCCGGGACGGTTGTCTACGAAGGGGCACAGACGGCCCTGATGGATGATATTGTTCTCACGGCTCCCACCCATCTCCACTAGACCCAGATTGGGCTTCTCCCAGTGAATCCCGTCCCGGCTACGGGCATAACTGTGGGAACGGATCCACCCCTTCCTGTCCTCCGCCATCGATCGGGCCAGGTAGTACATGTGGTAAAGCCCCCCTTCCTGGAAGACCACGTGGCCGTAGTTGAACCTGTTCTCCCAGGGCCGATCGATCTTCAGGACCTTCTCCGCCGGCCGGGGCTCGTGCAGCCTGAGACTGGCCCCATCGAGGCGTGCAATGAGAAAGCGGTCCACGAAGAGCTCCCTTCGGGACCCGATCTCCCGCACGGAGTCGGGCTCGGGACCTGCGGCCAGGTCAGCTGGGAATAGGAGGATTGAGAAGATCAGAACAAGCGTCATTCGTTTCATGAGGGTCTTTCCTTCTGCTTTTCGGACCAGCCCACTATAGTCCTTTTTTCGCTTCGCACACCCTGAGCATGCCAGTCATGGTTGCTTCCTTGAGAACCGAAACGAATACAGATCCGCGTCCTGCAGCTTGATCCTCAGCCGTACGGGACGACCGGCCAATCGGCTGATGTCGGTCCCGGACCTCCACGAGACAACGCGGTCGAGTTGGTCGCCGAACTGGGGATCGCAATCGGCCAGCGAATAGCCGGGAATCGGATCGCCCTTCACGTCCTGAAGCTCGATGCGCAGGGTTCCGGCTGCGGAGCTTGAGAAGTTGATCTCGAGTCGCGAGCCATCGAATCTCAGCGGTTTGGTGAGCAGTTCGCCTCCGCTGAGCGGTGCCTGAGCCGACACGAATCCGTCCACTCGAAGCGTGTAGCGGCGGACGCCGGTATAGGAACCTTCCCAGTAGCCCTCCGTGGCGTAGAACGAGATTTCGCCAGGCGCGTCTTCAAGATGCGACTTCGTCTCGATCATGCCCCAGAAGACGAAGTTGTCGGCGTACACCCAGGTGTCCTGGCGCGACGGCCCGGGACGAATGAATGCCTCGCCCCAGCGATTGAAGCTCAGGCCGTCGCGGCTCGTCATGAACGCGGCATCGGTCACCGTAGTGCCAAAACGTTGGGTCTGCGCCGAACGATATCGGCGCGCTTCCAGGTTGGGCAGCTGGGTCATCGACGGAGACCAGCCCCGGTCGTTGTAGCGCATGGGAAAGCCCATCAAGATGTGGGGCGCCCGGTAGTAGGGTTGGACTTGATTGGTGTAGAGGGCCTGCTCCGACGCACCCGGGTATTGGAGCCACTTCGGCTCCGGGAACCTCCCCGGGTCCTTGGAGGCCGCGGTCATGATGCCCCGGACCCCCTGGTCGAAATCACGGTGATACTCCCGGTAGACCCCATGGACCGAATCCCAGAACATGAGATTCTGTGAATCGAAGGCGCCGGTGGTCGTAAAGGGCTTTGGGCTCCTCAACCGAAACTGGATTCCATCCGCCGATACCAGCAGGTACAGCCCTCGGGGCTTCTTGCCCATGATGACGATCTTGTAGCGCTCCCGGGGAGGGCACTCGGGGTTCGCGTCCTTGAACACGGCCGAGAGGGAGGGCCTGCCTCCGATCTCACGCACCATGTCCTCATTGAGGAACAGATTGTTCCTGGTGGAGCCCCGAAACTCCACAATGCCCAGTTCGGGACGCGTCCAGTGGATGCCGTCCCTGCTCTCGGCCAGACAGAGCGTCTCCCAGGAGTTCTTTTCGGTCTCATAGATCCTGGAGGCAGGATGATTGCCCCCACGATAGTACATCCTGAAGCGGTCGCCATCCTGGAACACGCTCTGGAACCCGCTTCCGTTGCCCTCCCAGGGGGCGTCGGTTCGAAACACGATGTCACGGCGCACCGGCCGATGCAGTTCAAGCCTCACACCATCGAGCCGTTCAATCAAATGCCGATCGACCAGCAGCTCGCGCCGCGAGCCGATGTCGATGGCGCTGACGGTTTCGGCGGCTCGCACTCGGGTCGACGAGAAGGGGACCGTCGAGGCGGCCAGAGCGGCCCCTCCAGACAGCTTCAGCCAGCGGCGTCTTGAAAAGAGCGTCTTGTTCATTTCGCGTTCTCCTCGGTTCATGCCACGACGGTTCACACGCCGACTCCCCGCAAGACGGAAACGAAGAAGGGAAGGAAATTCTCGGGTTGCGGCGGCTAGTCCACAAACGAGGGGCGTAAGCTTTCCATCGAGCTCACAACGTCCAACCCTGACGGTATTCCCGTCTCAGTAGCGCGTTGGTCTCCGGAGCGTTGGTGACCCGGAAGTTGGCCGCGTCCCATTCGAGTTTGGCGCCGGTACGGTAGGCGAGGTTGCCCAACATGACCGCCTCCGAGATGGGGCCAGAATAGCCGAAGTGGCAGCTGGTTGGGCTCCCCGTTTTGCAGGCGGCGATCCACTCGGCGCGATGGCCCACTTCAGCAGATCGCACCCAGGAGGAGTTGGCCTTATGGGCGGCGGTCCAATGAGCTCTACGACCGATTTCTACTCCTATCGTCGAGGGGATACTCGGCTCGGGCGGCTCGAAGTCGGCGAACTGTTTCGCAGGCCAGAGCATCCGCTGCCCGTAGCTGACCAGCAACATTCCGTTGCTGCCCACGAAGACGCCCCAGGCCCAGTCGGGAAAGGCGTTTTCCGCGAAGAAAGGCGGCGGTTGCCTTCCGTGCGTCCAGGTCAGTGTGGCCGGCGGCATCTCTCCGCGGCCGGGGAATCGGTAGCGGACGTGAAGCTGCCCGGGTGTCGTCTCAGGATGGGGTGAAGCCCCCTCAGCCTCCACTGAGACCGGATAGCGAAGATTCAGGGCCCAGAAGGCCAAGTCGAGGTAGTGGCAGCCCATGTTGCCGAAATTACCGCCGCCGAAATCCCACCAGCGGTGCCAGTTGCCGCCGGAACCTCGGACATAGGTGGGATGATAGGGGCGGTTAGGTGCTGGCCCCAGGAAAAGATCCCAGTGAAGTCCTTTGGGGACGGGTGGCGTCTCGGTCGGGCGATCACTCGTGCTGCCTCCCGAACGGAGCCAGATATGGCATTCCTTGACCGCGCCGATGGCTCCGGCACGGATCAGCTCGACGATGCGGCGGTAGTTGTCCGAAGCGTGCATCTGGGTTCCCAATTGCGTGGCCACCTGCTGCTCGGCTGCCACCTGGGCAAGTGTGCGGGCCTCAAAGACCGAATTGGCCCCCGGCTTCTCGCAGTAGACATGCTTGCCGCGCCGCATTGCCGCAACACTGGCGGGAGCGTGGCTGTGGTTCGGAGTGCTCACCACCACGGCGTCGATCTGGCGGTCCAACTTGTCGAACATCCTCCGGTAATCGTGGAATTTCTGCGCTCGCCCATACCGGGCGAGGGCTTCCCCCGGAGGGTTCCGACGCCCGGGAACCGAAGCCGCCACCCCGCGCTCGTCAACGTCACAGAGAGCCACGATGTTCTCCCCGGTCCACTCCGGCTGTGAAGCCGGCTTGATTTTCAAGCCCGATAGAAACTCCACGTTCTCACCCGCCACGTGGGCGAGGTTCCACGCCCCCATGCCGCCGGCGCCGACAATGGCGACATTGAGCTTTTCGTTGGCATGGTAGCCCCACACCGAACGGCTGTCGCGGAGGATCACCAACCCCGGCGCGGCAAGGCTCGCAGTCCGGAGAAAACGTCGGCGCTTCCATTGTTTCGTCATCGTTCCTTCTCCTTCAGTATCTGGCCATTCCGTGAGAACTGATTCGGATATTGGTTGATTGTGGGAATTATGAAGATTGGATGGATTTCGGGCAAGTCGAAGATAGATGTGCGGCAAGGGCGGACTGCGAGTGGGCGGTCTGCTGTAGCCTGGCAGGCGTGCAGACCAATCGAGGTCAATCCCAACGGGATTGCGTATTCCAGCCCAGGGTTTCCCAACCCTGGGTCGGGGTCGGCCAGTCGGAATCAACCCGGAACGGGTTGCGGACCCAAGGGTAGCCCCGGCACGGAATAACGTCTCTCCTTAGATCGTAGGTACGCAACCGCCGATGGGGTTGGAATCCAAGGGGAATCGCATACCCAGGGTTGAGAAACCCTGGGCTGAAATACGGAATCCCTTCAGGATTCACAGACTCCCTGAGGGGTTGAATCAGCTCTCAAGCAAAGCAACACCGAAGGCTGCGCCGCCCTCTCTCTGAATGGGGTCGTCAACTCAGGGGACTGGGTCTGAAGCCTCACTACACCGCTTGTTGGTCTGAGGCTACGCTTCACTAGTCATTACTCGCTGTCCAGTGTAAACTCGCCGCGGCTTCCTGTAGTGCTCTACCCTACAAGAATGAAAAGCCACCGCTTAGCCCGATCTAGAATTCGGTTGACGCTCCTGCTGGCCTTGCTCATCTGCTCCAACACGACGGCGTCCGCGGCACCTGCCAGCCCGGCAACGATCCACATCGACACTCCGATGCCACCGCCTTTCTGGGCCCTGCAGCAGCGGGAGCTGATCCGGGCCAATACGGCGGCTTGTCGTCAGTTCTTCGAGAAGTACTTGGACGGGCGCGGGTATCTGCGCTGCATCGAACGTTGGGGAGCCGCCGACGGTCCCGATGACGCCATCGAGAATGTGGCGGACTGGCCGATCCTCCACGCCCTGGGAGCATCCGATGAGGTGCTCCGGATGTATAAAAAGGCCTGGGAGGGGCATCTAAAGCAGTTCACCCAGGCCAGGACGGTGGAGGTCCCATTCGCTCGAGAGGGCATGTACTACAGGGAATTCCCGGCCATGTTTGACTGGTATCACATCGGGGAGTTCCTTCGCGTCTTCAATCTGCAGGGCCTTTCCGATCCGCAAGATGCAAGATTTCGAGAGCGCGTCCGGCGCTATGCCGGCTTCTACATGAACGAGGATCCGGAGGCTCCCAACTACGATCCCGAGCACAAGATCATCCGGAGTTATTTCAACGGCAGCCGGGGACCTCTACTGCGCAAGACGACCGGTGTGGATTGGGCGGGAGATCCCTTCGAGCCCTTCGAGGGGGCTCCCTACACCTACCAGATGCTGGTCGAGCGCTACCAGCACTACAGTGAGAGCCTGGGCGACCATCCCATGAATCTGGGGGCCACTACGCTTGCCGCCAATGCCTACCTGCTGACCGGAGAGGAGAAGTACAGGAGGTGGGCGCTGGAGTACGTGGATGCCTGGGTAAGCCGGACTCGGGAGAACCAGGGCATTATTCCCTCCAATATCGGACTGGATGGCGTCATAGGGGGAGCGACCGAAGGCAAGTGGTACGGTGGAGCTTATGGCTGGAACTTCTCCCTACGAAACCCGCGGACTGGTGCGGTGAGCCATCCCAATCGCGTGGGCCGTGGCCTGATCGGCTTCGGGAACGCCTATCTGCTTACCGGCGATCGCCGCTATATCGAAACCTGGACTGGGATGATGGACAAGATCAACTCCCATCGGGGTGGGATGTACGGGAAGCCAGGAGCCCAATTGGGTGCCACTGTAGGGGCCTTCCCCCGGATGTATGGGGATCGGGGGTGGTATGCCTTCACACCAGGACGGTGGTCGGAGGGAGCTCTGGAATGCTACTTCTGGAGCGGTGATCCCAAGGACCGGGAGCGAGTTCCCGAGAATGATTGGATCCAATATCTCCAGGGCCAGGACCCCGAGTATCCCTGGCGGGCGCTGCGGGCCGACTTCGAGAATATCCGCCGAAAGATCGCTGCAATGCGGAAGGACCCCTCCACCCCACGGACGCGGTTGGCAGACGGTGCCATGCGGTACAACCCGGTATCCATCGCCTCACTTCGGGAGCAGATGCTGGCCGGTATCGATCCCGGCCGGGGCGGCGGGCTGCTGCACTGCCGTCTCCGTTACTTCGACCCGCAGCGCCGCCGGGCCGGTATCCCCGAGGATGTAGCCGCCCTGGTGGATACGATGACCGATACCCAGGTGGCCGTGACCCTGGTCAATGTCAACCAGAGTGAGGCGAGAGAAGTCCTGGTCCAAATGGGTGCCTATGGGGAACACCAATGTCGGCGGGTGGTAATGGACGGCCGTAGCTTCGAGATCTCCGGCTCCTGGTTCGAAGTCCATTTGAGCCCTGGAGCCGGAGCGAGACTGCTGATCGAGACCGACCGATACGCCAATCAGCCTAGCCTTCTCTTCCCCTGGGATCAGGGGCGTTGAGCAGACCCGACCATCCTCAACAATTCAACAATGGAGTCCAAGATGAATGCCAAACTTACGAGACGAGAATGGCTGGCGAGCAGTGCGGTGGCCCTCTCATCCCGACAGAAGGTGAGGGGCAGCGGCCACCAAGCCATGCATGGAGCTTTCATCATTCTCTCCACTCCCTATACCGAGTCCAAGCAGGTCGATTTCGAGGACCTGGCAGCGGAGGTCGAGTTCCTGGACCGCTCTGGAGTACAGGGCATGGTGTGGCCCCAGAACGCCAGCGAACAGATGCATCTCAGCCAGGACGAGAGGATGAGGGGCATGGAGGTTCTTGCCAAGAGCGCGCGTGGACGCGCTCCTGCGTTGGTGTTGGGCGTCCAGGGCAAGAACACCGAAGCCATGCTGGAGTACGCTCGTGCCGCCGAGTCACTGGAACCGGACGCCCTCATTGCCATCCCTCCAAGAGAGGCGAAGTCGCTGGATGATTACCGGGAATACTTCGCTGAGCTGGCCCGCTTGAGTCAGCGGCCGGTTTTTATCCAGACTGGCGGTGGCGCTCCGGACATCAAGGTCGACGCCCAGTTCGTCCTGGAGATGGCCAACAGGTTCCCCAATCTGGGCTACGTCAAGGACGAACACGAAGTCGGATTCGAGCACTTCGAACGAAAGAGGATACTCGCCCAGCACAGTCTGGATCCCATGAAGAGCGTGCTGGCCGCGGGACGGGCACGGGCTTGGACCTACGAAATGCGCCTCGGTACTCACGGTGTGATGACCGGTGGGGCGATGTATGCCGAGGTCTATGCCCTAATCTGGAAGCTTCACCAGGAGGGAAAGCGGGAACGTCTCAGAGAAGTCTTCAGCAAGCTCTTGATGATGACCATCCTGGAGCAGCACATCCCCGGTATCAAGCCCTACATGATGAAGCGGCGCGGTATCTTCAAGACAACAGTCTCCCGGGTCTGGAAGAACGACCTCTCATCCGCGCAGGTCGATGAGATCGAGTACAAGTTCAAGGCCCTGAAGCCCTATCTCAAGAGTTGAATCCGAGGGCTCCGACCCGGAACTCGACTGCCACCTGCCCCAGACCACATGGACCGGATATAGAAAAAAAGTGGAAGTCGATGAGCCGTGCCGTCAAGTGAAGTCGCATTCTTGGTGTGTGGGAAGACGGCAAAGAACCCAAGCATGAGAGCCTTGTAGGAGCGACTACTCGATCGTTCCTTGACGATGAAAACATTCTAAGGAGGATTCGCCATGTCTAGAGTTGGCTTCTCTTTCTTGCTGATTCTGATTGGGAGTGCACATCCCAATGCTGAGAAAAGCATTCTCCCTCCTCGCCCAGCTACCGTCTCTCCGGCACCGAGCGTGACTGGAGATTGGGACGGCCAGTTCGATGGGACGATCGTCGAGCGTTCGGACGGAGGTCGGGTTGGAGAATCGCAGACAGACGAGGTAGTCTTCTCGCTACTACAATCGGGCTCGGAGGTTACCGGGGAAGTGGTCTTCGGGGAAGGATGGCCGTATGAGATTCGGGCTCCCCTCAATGGCACGGTAGCGGGGAACCGATTCAACTATCGGGCAGAGCTCCGGGTAGACGGTTGCTTCGTCGTGGTGGAAGCTGAAACCACACTCAACCCGATGGGAAACAAGTTTTCTGGCGAACAGACACAATCAAATTGCGAAGGTAGAGCCGTGGGCCGGATCACTTGCACGCAGAGGTAGTGGGCGGTCGGCAGGCCCGGCGAGTCCCTGAAGAAGACTTCGGGAAACCCTTTCTTCGATAGGGAGGAGAACGCCCCGCCACCGGCCAGCAATCGACCGTCCGACATACGCTGAGATTGCAGAAAACCCGAAGCTCCTTCCGCTCTGGAAATGCCTTCTAGCCCCGACGACCCCCGAGTAAGCTGCGGGCGCAACCCGTCAGATTCACGCGCCGGTTGGGCGTCAGTTCACTATAACGGTGGACGTGTATTCCGACTCCCGTGCCACAGCGCGAGAACCTCGACGACGGCGGGGCTGTCATGTTCCTGATGAACCGGTAGTACAAGTACATCCGGATGCGAGAGAGATATATGCGACGAAGTCCGGGAAGGGTTGGGTGGGACTGCCGAAGGCCAGCCTCGGGCTGTCGAGTGATGAACTCGAAGACTCGCAGGAGCTCTTCGAATACTGCATCCGGCGCTTTCCTGCGATTGACCTGCCACCAGTCGGCAGCCCGCTCGATCTGGTGAGCGGCTCGCTCGGTCACCGTCAGCGCGAGCCGCCGACTCAACGTGGAGCGATGCGCCTCAGCATCTCATCGCCCGAGATGACCTCGCGACGCCGGGCCTGCTCCGCGGACTCAGTAAGGAAGCTCTCCTGCTCAGGAGTGAGAACGAATTCCTCGCCAGGTTCACGAGCGAGCACGGTTACGACTTCGCCCTCGGGCAGGGGCGAGCCTTCAATGACGACCTTACCGTCGACGACCTTTCCGCTGGTAACTAGCATGCGAACATTCTACCGGATCCAGGCTCGGCAACCGAGGGGCCGCCCAACTTCTGTCCATATGTTTTCCAGATAACACGCCGCAGCCGATTCCACCTAAGCCCTTTGACTTCCGCTCGTTAGAGTCGGTGGGAAAGCCCTAACTCCTGGGGTAAACGGATTAAGGTTCGCTCTTTTCGTACCCTATTGGGTGTTTATCCAGACCACCATTCCACAGCTCTAAATCCTGGGCTGTCAATCACCTCAGTTCTAAGGAGGAGAGGGGTTGTTTCGCCCATTCTTCAAGTTGGACTCGGTACGCACCTGTCTGTCGCGAACATAGCCCACTTCAGTTCCTTTGTGGAGTCCATGTTAGTAACTGACGTGGGGACTGCCGCGGGAGTCCAACGCGATGGAATTCCAGCCCAAGTCGACCTCTTGCTGTTGAAACCCCAAGGAGTCAACCGTCTCTCTCCCAGAACGGTACCAAGTCGCTTCCACTCTCTTCCCGTCTTTCCAACACTCCGTTCTCGCCTGTGACCGGAGCGGGCCCACGCTCGATCCCGGAGTGAGGCTGTCTAGATTCCCGCCGGGTCGCAATGGGTCACCGGCGCCAGGCCATCGTTGTGGTTGGCGATGCCGGATGGCGTCAGTACTCCGGCGGAGATCGCCAGACCAAGCTGCTTCAGGGTGCCATTGGCGATGCTCTGATTACCGGCGTCCACGATCTGCCGAGCGATCGGCAGCGTGTCAGCTGGCATCATGTCATTCAGCGCCAGCAGGTAGAGCGCCGCCGTCGGGTCCAGCGAGGCCAGCAGCTTCGCCGCCAGCTCCAGCTCGTTCAGATCGTCCCGGTGTGCAAGACGTGCCAGCCTGGACTGATACCTTCCCTGTTGGCGAGGGTGCGACAACAGCGCCCTGGCCTGCGTCTCGAAGTCGACGAGGAACTGGAAACCCAGCACTTGCTCGACAAACAGGAACAACCACCCCAAGTCCTGATGGGTAAAACCGATGAGCCAGGCGGCCCTGTTGAGCATGCTCAGAAAGGCGTCTTCGGACCCACTTTCTATCGCATCGACCGCACGCTGGACCGCGATGGAGGCGGGGTAGATCCTCGCGGGGTCAATCCCGCCATAGGTCTTGGTGAAGCTAGGACAGTAGCGCTTGTCATTGTCGAAGTAGGTCGTTTCTTTGTCGAACGACTCGGTGTCGACGGAGTTGAAATGCGAGCTGACGGTGGTGATCTCGGGGTTTTCCAGCTTGAGCGCCTGCATGATGGCACGCCACGCATGTTTACCGCTGGTATACGACAGGATAAGTGGCGCAGCCACACTCGAGGAGATGGAGTTGAAGTAGAACAGCGTGCTACCGTGCTCCTTCAGATGCGGCAAGGCGTATCTGACGCAGTTAAGCGGAGCGAAGTAGATCGTCTCGAACGACTTCCGAAAGACAGCGCTGGACGCTTCTGGACCGAACAGGGCGACCTGCGTGGATACTGGTGCCAGCGCCATCAGGTCAATGACCTTGCCCTGGCTTGCCAACCACCCGATCGCCTCAGTGATCATCGCGACGCAGGCGGCTTCATCGCGCGCGTCGGTGGGAATCACGTGAGCTGTCCCACCCAACGCCTCGACCTCCAGCGCGACATCGTCCAGGCGATCTTCCCGCCGCGCCGCAAGCACGATGCAGGCGCCATGCTCTGCATAGTGCCTGGCCATCTGCGCGCTCATGCCGCTAGAGCCGCCGATGATCAGGACGCCTCGACCGTGCTGCACCGGAACATCGTGTGGGAGAAAGTCGGGCTGAAAGAAATTGCGGTTCGTCGTGAAGGGTCGTGCGCTGGCCGTCGACTGTGTTCCGCTCAACGCCAAGGCCAGCGAAGAAGCCCCCACGACAGCTGACTGCCTAACAAACTCTCGCCGAGATCTGCCCGGTCTCTTTTCTGGGGCGGGCGGGCTCTCAGTATGGTCTGAGTCGATCTGGCTAGCAGGCTGGTCTTTTCTCTGCACAGACCCGTCGGTATCACGTCGTTTCCTTGCCATCTTTTCCTCCTTTGCGTTAGGCCGGCGGTGGGCAATCCAGGCCAGCGGACCTCGCGTTGTCCTCTGCCCTCACCGGGTTTACGTGTTCTGTCACCAGGGGGAGCACGAGCATAATCAAGACGAAGGAACTGCAAGAGCGATGCCAAAGCCTATGGTGTCGATTCCACAGTTGCAGATACACCGTAACTTGTTGGCTGTAAATGGTTTGGGAAAACCAGCTGAGAAAGGAGAGGACGACCAGGGCTATCTGTCGAGATAGTTCTGCTATCTAATCGGATAGCCTCTCCCCTCTAGGGATCGATGAAAGGGGAGGAGTCTCTGCGCAGCTTGACGTCGGCTGCTTCTAGGCGAAAGCCGCTGTGATCAAATCGGACGCTGTCTTCGCAGCGAACGAGATTCCGAGTGTCAGCGGAAAAGGCGGATTGAATTTCCGTCTATCCTTCCGATTTCTATACTGAAGTTCCTTTGTGTTGGGGGCAGAAAAGTGCCATGATTTCAAAGGGATAGGTGCGATAGGGAGTGCAGCGCTCTGCCTACACTCCAATGGTCTCCAGAAGATCAAAGGCGCGTTGCTGCTTGGCGCTAGGTGTGGTG
>JAKZYH010000781.1:0-4473 GCA_047514575.1 Acidobacteriota bacterium
CGGTAGAAGATCAGGTGGACCCAGGTGTCTACGTTGTCGCCCCACAAGGGAGCCACCTGGCTACCGTACTGTACGACCCCGCCTTCCAGACCGGCAGAATAAAGCAGTGTGTCAACGCCGCTGTCCACCAATTGATCGACGGCAAAAACAAGATCCTCGGGCTCCAGGGGGGAAGCGAACTGATACAGCCCGGAAGCATGGCGCCCGTCGTCATAGAAAAAGACCTTCGGCTCGGAGCGTCCTGACCAGGATTGGGGGTTCGCGGTCGCAGAGTTTGAAGAGCCCAGCACAGTTGCCGGCGCTGCCGCACTCACGGTTTGCAGAAACTTTCTTCTTTTCATGTGCTTCTGTTCCCTCTCTCCAGATCGAAACGTTGTTTGTACCTCAACACGTGCCCACCTTCAAACGAACCACCTGACCCGCCAGGGGGCTCAGGTCGCTTCCGCCCTTCCAGGAAACCACCCGTCCGATCTCGTCTCCGTAGATGTCCGGGCAGTCCTCCAGGGTGTAGCCCTCCAGAGTCCGGCCTGAGGCGTCCTGGATCTCCACCCGCAGACTGCCTGCCGCCGAGGTAGAATGGTTCAGGATCAGCTCCCGGCCCCTGAAGCGTAGGGGACGGGTCAGCACGCTTCCCCCCGCATAGAGTCCCCGCAGGGAGACGATTCCATCCTCCCTCAGCACGGCTCGGCGGATCCTCACCTGGGGTGTCTTGTAGTGCTCGACGTAGTAGAGGGACATCTCCCCCGGACCCGTGGGGACCAGGGTGGGACCCACTTCGATGGCCCCGTCATGCCAGTTGAGGAGGCTTCGCCCGGGACGCAGGAAGGCTTCCATGTAGCGCCGGTCGAAGCGGATGCCGTCGCGGCTGAACATGAAGACGATGTCCGAGAGTCCGTCCTCCTTCCAGTGGGCCGCATACCTTCGCTCCGGAAGGAACCGCTTGGGGAACATGAGGATGAGGTCGGGCCGCCGGTAGTAGGGGATAGCCGCGTTCTTGTACAAATGCTCGATGGGGGCTGGAGCTCGGATTTACTCACCCCAAGGCACGAGGCGCTCGAGTTCTTCGAACCACTTGAGGATCAGGTTTGCGGATGTACCCGAAAGGGGTGTTGCTGCGGCCAATCCCACTTGCCTTGTACTCGGCTTTCATCTCCTCGATAACATCGAGCTCGATGGCGTGATAATCTGCTGTCTTCCCCAGCCCGTAGAGCTTTGCTCCGTTTTCCCCGAGGATCGCACTCTTCACGGGCCCGTCGGCTGGCCCGAGACGGGCGAACCCGTACTTTTTCTGCAAGTCCTCGGGAATCTCCAGCCGCCGCAGGGCCTCGATCTGCCACTGGGGCGAGCCGTACCACACCGAGTCCGTTCCCCACAGGACATGGTCCACACCCATCTCCTTGATGAGAGTCCCTAGGAGCCCTGCTGCCAGACGCGGGTTGGTCACCGCGGCATTGGCGAAGGCAGTGCCCAGCTCAGCATAAACGTTCTTTACCCCATACCGCTCCGGAATAGCCGCCAAGTCACTCACCCAGCGGATATAGCCTGTTTTCTCGAATCCCTCCGCCTCGGCATCGGGCAGGTCAATGAACGGCCGCAAGGCTGAGTGGTAGATCACAAAGTTGAGTTCCGGCCAGTCCTGGGCCGCCTTCGGAAGGTCGTCGACTTTCGCATACTCCCAGACGCCCTTGAAGGATTTCTCGTAGTCCTTCGGAAGCAGTCCCTTATGAATGCAGACCGTCCTAATTCCTGCCCTGAGCGTCTTCTCATAGAAGGGATACACGAGTCTCTCGTCGTCCAGACGGTAGGGAAACTGCGAGGGAGCCAACGGATCCCCCACGGTATACCCTTTCCAGGAATCTGGCGTGAGCTTCTCGATAGCATAATCCACCTGATCCATCCACCCCTCAGTCCCTGGCGTGAAGACTGCATGACAGAGCAGACGACGGGAACCCGCAATGTGGTTGACAAGTTCTCTCGTTCGCGCCATCTGATCGTTCGAGAGCAGCCACATGTCGGGGTCGTCAAAGGGCGCCCCACTCAACAGAGCGATCTTGGTATCGCTGTCCAGGAACACCTCCTTGACGAAATTCTCAAACTTATAGCGCAGCAGTTCGATGCCCTGGTCCTCGAGCATCGCGGGGTTCCAGTGCTCCGCGGCGAATCGACCCAGGTTGAGGATCGTCTCATCGCGGTAATCGTCGCGCACAAAGTGCACCTGATCATCGAAGACGAATTGACCGGACAGGGCCTCGGCCCGCTCGATTGCGGCCTCACGTTCGGAGGCTTCTACCTCTGCAACCTCGAAGAGTTGCCCGTAGACCTCATTCATCGCCAGAAACGCCGACGCCATTCCAGAAGCGCTCTGTAAGAACTTGCGACGACTCATCCCAAACTTTCGCCCGTAGGCATCGGCGAAACCGACGATTCGAGCCTCCACACGCTTTTGGTTCTCGGTCTGTGGTAGGGGGTTGAACTCACCGTTGGACACGACTTGGGTGGGTACAGGCGAGGGAAAAACTACCTTCTCGGCCGCCTCGACCTCCTTCATTTCCTCAAGTGTTAGCCAGGTCGACATAGCGAACCTCCGCGCAGTTTCCAGCCCGTTCTATGGTCTTGCCGCAGTTTTGACTGCAGTTTGTGGGAGCCTTTCTATCGAATACTAGATCTTCGGGTCCGGAAGGGCAATCTCACGAGGATGGCTGATACAAGAATCGGAAGGATAGATGGATCGATTCTCCCTACCATACGGAACCTGGATTCAGTCCCAAGAATAGTAGAACGTTGGGCGCCCAAGACCTTGCTGCAGTTGGGATTACCCGGTCTCCCTCTGCGGTAGGCCCCTCTTCCACTTTTCGGCGACGGTTGCGCCACCAAAGGGCACCCAGACGCACGACCGATCGATGTATCGACAGTAGGATCGAACGTTCATTCCCGGGGGAAGGAAACGGCCATCCTGGGATATCCCCCGTTAGAACGCTAAGCAGGTTGAGGCTGTTTACGAATTGATCAGCTCTTTCAACCCCATGCCAAGTCTGAAATAGGGAACCTGTTTGGCCGGAACCTGGACAGCTTCACCCGTCTTTGGGTTGCGCCCCTGACGGGGATTTCTCTTTCGGTGCCGAAAGCTGCCAAATCCCCGGAGCTCCACTTTGTCACCGGAATTGAGTGCCTCGACGATGCTGTCGAGAACGGTCTGAACCACCCGCTCAGCTTCTTGCTTGGTCAGCCCACTGTTCGAAGCAACTTCAGCGCCAAGATCGGCTTTGGTCATGTCGCAGTAGGCTACCCGAGCCAATGCAGCGGGTCAATTGAAGAGCCAAAGCAATGAGCCCGCCAGCTTCCTAGAGGCTTCCCCATCTTTTCTACTCATCCAAAGGGATTTCTCCGTCGTTTCGGTTCGTCGTGGTCCGTGTCTCTGGCGGAAACCTTCTGGTAGACTCATTGGAGACAATGACTTACGCGGAAGAGATCGGGAGAGGAAGAGTTTGCTTCTTACGCCTTCTGTATGAGCTAAGTGGGGAAGATGGGGACAAAGCCCTCAGCCTTGACAGGATCGGGGATGAGCTGGGCTTTGACAGAAAGCGGACCTCGGAGATAGTCCAAACTCTGGTGGAAGACGGCCTAGTTCAGCACGACAATCTGAGAGGTCCGTCTTACGCGGATGGGAAAGGATGAAGTAAAGAAAGCCCAGTAGGCGTGCTGCCTCCCAAAAGGGAAATGGAGGCTTACAGGTCCTCAAGATCCACGACCTTTTCTCCTCGCCGAATCTCTGGCAGCGTCGTCCTCGCCGGTGATCCCTCTAGATCCATCTTGAGCAAGTCTCGCTTGAGCTGAAACAGGCCCCGCTCCGCTTTGGCGGCGGCTTTGACCGCAGGCGTCTTGGCTGAATATCGGCGGCGTAACTTCGATACCACTGTCGAGACCACGTTGTGGGCCTTGGTCAGCTCATCCAGTAGCTCTTCTCTCTCGGATTCAGTCAGGGGTTTTCTCATCGCTAAGCCGGTCCTCAAATCCCAATCCACTCGGGCTAACGTAGGCTAGAACCTTCGGGGGTTCAAGGCAACGGGTGTGGCCTGAGGTGCTGTATATATTAATCCGATGAATAGATGGGGGGGACCTGGAAATGGTTCTCCTTCTTGAGGGTGGGAAGCCCTCCGGCTCAAGGCCCTAGTCAGGTTGCCCGAATCTAGATCTAGCCAAAAATATTTGAAGTTTTGATTTCCACCGATCGGACGCGAAACGGTCGGCAGAGTGGCCCTTTCTAGGAGGCCGCTTCGTACTTGTTTAGCGTGTCCCTCATGTGGATGGATGGAAACCTAAACTCTCAAGATACAAGATACAAGATACAAACAAGTTCCAAATCTCAAGCACCAAACTCCAAACGAATCTCAAGCACCAAGCACGACAAAGCGACGCTATTCGACGAAGAACCGTCCCACCGTCTGCGGGGAATTCTGGGCACCGAAGCGGGAT
>JAKZYH010000782.1:0-7570 GCA_047514575.1 Acidobacteriota bacterium
CCGGAGCGTGTCATTTCCCTTGCCCCAAGTTGAGAAGAGTCGTAATGACAAGTTAAAAGTGACCCGGCGTGATCAAGTAAAAGTGACCCACCCGATCACGACTGCTGTCTATACGCAATTACTTATGACGTTGTGTATAACTGGATTGCCGGCAGTGGATCCGGGATCCGTCGGGTTACTTTGCTCAGCGCCTGGTAGTCACCCAGCTTGACCTCCACCGACTCGGGCTCTATCCATCCCTTTTCTGTGGAGACTTCAATTCGAAAGGGGCTTACGATGTCGGCTGCTGTTACTCGACCCTTGGAGAAAAGCGGGGCAATCTTCCTGGTGTCGAAAAGCCTGGCGTCGAAACCGAGGGTCAGCTTGATAGTCCGGTCCCCCTCGCTCAGGGCGAGGAGAGGCGAGCTCAGAGCCCAGCCGAAGACGGGCTCGGGAGGGTTGTCTGCCGTTGGCTCGGGCAAGAGCTGGCCGAAAGTCTTCCAGCGGGGAAGGTTGTCATCCTCCAACCCGAGAGAGACCCCTACCGAGCGGGCATCGCTGTGTGGGTAGAGGTTGAGCCACTCGTCGGTAAAGGGAACCGGCTCGGGCAACCCTTCCCGGATGCGCTGGGCCAGTTCGACGATGCCGTAGACACGATCCCATTCCTCGACCGAGATCTGAGCTGGATCCAAGTCCTTCACCTGAACCAGAAAGGCGGTCTCTGAGTCTTTCTTGACGAAGCCCTTTAAACGCTCCAGGGGAGACCCTTCGGCCACGGCTGGATCTTCGCCCAACCCGTGGTAGAGCATGGCATCGAAGCCCTTGTCTTCTCGTACGGTCTTCAGTTGTTTCCTTCGCGACGCGTAGATCTTCTTCTTGTGGGCTGTATTCAGGATCCCATAGACCTTTTCCCACTCCCTGTCCGTCGCCGCGGGGCTCCTCTTCGTCTCGACCGACATGACGAGAGCAAAGCTCTCCGCCGACATGAAGAAGTACTCCTCCAGCCTGAGCAGCGCGGTGTAATACTGATCGATATCGCCGACACCGTGAAACTTCGAATAGTCCAACGATCCGACGGCCTCCACCAGGTTGGAATCGAAATCGGTCGGATCCTTGGGTGAAAGACGATAAGTTGGATCCTTCCGTTTCCGCCGACCCGCTAGCTCCAGAATCCGGTTTATCTCCTTCCATTCAGCGTCGATACGCACCTTGACTTGCATCATCTGAACGAAATCTTCGTGCTCCTCGAAGTAGAGCTGGTTGGCAATGAAGTCGCGGACTTCCTGGCGAACTCGCTGGTCGTAAAGTTCGTAGATGTCGTCAACCAGGGTGATGCCCTCGAACTTGGGAGCTCCCCCCGCAGCGGTCTTCAGGTTGGCCTCGAAATTGCGGGAATCCTCGGGGATCAGTGCGGAATTCGAGTCGCGCTTTCTGGCAGCCTTGTTCAACAGGCCGTTGATGGTCTTCCATTCCTCACGGTCCGCCTTCCGTCGCTGCCTGAGCGCCATGAGCGATCGAAGCTCGAAGATTTCTATGAACAGACTCTCGTCAGCGAAGCCCACCAACTCACTGAGCTCGACCAGAAATGCGTAGTCGACTGCCTTGTCTGTCCGGTACGGACGTAAAGGATCGCCCGGCAGAGGGTCTCCCAGGGCGATTCCCAACATCCGCAGGAAACCTTCCTTTCTGGGACCCTGAAATCGCTCCCGTGCCTCCCTGATTCCAGTGATTCTTCTATCGGCGAAGATCGAACTGAGCCGTTCGATCTGCGCCGCATTGACGACGATGTCGCGATCGGTGCTGTAGAACCGATCCTGTCCCTGGCTGTCCTGACCCGCGGTAAGCAGAGTCCCTGCGGACACCCGAATCTCGCCGACATTGACGGCCAGTTGAAGAATCAGGTTGACCCGATCCGGAACTGCGGACTTGCGGGTCATCCGCAGCTGCTGTTGGTAGAAGAACTCCAGATGGCGGCGAGTCAAAGTGTTGAGCTGATCCTGGGAACGTCGCAGCAGCTTGAGGAAGGTCAGGAAGAGGGCGAAGTGGGGGCGAAAAAGTCGAGGTGCCTCCTGGGGAGAGAACTTCTCCGGTTCTTGCATGAAGGCGACGACCTCATCCAGGTCGATCTCGGGGTCTAGAAACCCCTCCCAGGTTCCGGCTGGGCGGCCTTCGGCATCGAAGTACTTCAACTCCTTGGCGTACTGGCGGGTAAAGGCGAGGAGGTCCTTGAAGGAACGCTCGTCCACCGGAACATAGTCCGGATCCAGGGCAGGCAAAAGCCGTCCCGCCTGGCTGGTGCCATCTCGCTGCTGAGTTTGTGGTTCCGGGAGCTGTTTTGCCATTTAAAGAGAATCTCGCCTGAAGTGGTTTCAGGTCCCCTGGAACTTGACGTTGGTTGTCACGAACATTCCGTTTCCGGAATACTGGGGCGTCGCATCGGGTATCGGAGGTCCGGGACCCGGTGGCGGCTGCTTGGCCGGACTCTGGACCTCGAACTTTGCAGTGAAGTTTCCCCCCTTCAGCAACACCGCCTTGCCTCCTGTGTTGGTCTTCTTGGCCTTCTGATTGCCGGCCAGGGAGGCGATTTTGAGAGTCCCCGTCCCCGGAATCGAATACTGGGGCGTCATGTAGGTACAGCCGGGCACAGAGACCTTGGTCTCATCGCCGTCGACGCAGACCTTCTTTCCGTCGAGAGTCGCCGGCCCACTCCCCTTCAGATCTCCGGGCTGGACCACCACCACCGCGGGACCGAAATTAGGCATGAACATCGCCTTGTCGCCTTCGATCAGAATGAAGTCCCCCATGGTTAGTCCCAAGCACCAAGATGCAAGATACAAGATACAAACAAGTCTCAAACTCCAAGCACCAGGTTCCAAACCCGTGGGACCAAACAACACCGGAATTCCCTTGTTTGGCATTCGGAGCTTGTGATTTGGAATTTGTTTGTATCTTGTATCTTGGTGCTTGGGATTTGAGCTTTTCACCTCTCTTCAAGGACTCAGCGTTGCCTCGTTGACGTAGAAGGGGTAGACCATGTTGTAGCGTGAGTTGGTACTCTTCACCACGTAGTCGAGTGAGATCATCAGAAGCCCCGGCTCGGAATCGCTTTCCGAGACATCCAGCGAATCCAGCCGGATCCTGGGTTCGTGGTAGAGAATTGCATTGGAGACCAGCGAGGTCAGACTATTGATCAGGCCCTGGTTGATCTCCTCGAAGAGGACGCTGTTGAGGTCACAGCCATACCCGTCCTGCATCACCCGCTCACCCAGTTGGGTCGAGAGCAGGATCTGGAGACTCTGATGGATATCTTCGGGTCCGGAGACCATCTCAACTTCACTTCCTTCGTCGCTGAAGCTGGGCGGGAAGCTCCAGCCGGTCCCGAGAAAAGAACCGTTATTTGGCATTGCGCACCTCCCTTCCCATCACTTGACGTCGACCTTTGCGCCCTTGATCTCCACGTTCCCGCTGGCCTCAAACGCCAGGTCCTTGGAGCTTTTCAGTTTGATGCCGTTCTTGTCCATGGTGATGGAGTTGCCGTGCTGGTCAGAGATCTCAACCATCTCTGAGTCATCGCTGAACTCGATCCTGTTTTTGCTCGGGGTTTCTATGTAGACCGAGGCCTTGTCATCGTCGCTGAAACCAATCGTCGTGCCCTGTCGGGTGACGATCGCTTTCTGTAGGTTCTTCTCGGAGGGGGCCTCGATCTCAGAGAAGGGGGCGTTTTTTGAGCTGTACAGGGATCCCAGCACCACCGGCTGGCGAGGATCGTTGTTCAAGAATCCCACCGCGACTTCGTCCCCCGCTTCGGGACGAAAGAAGAAACCCCGTTCCTTGCCGGCGTCCGGCATGGCCAAGCGAGCCCAGACGCTTCCGGTCTTTTCGTCGATTCCCGGCAAGATCACCTTGGCACGGAATTCCTTGTCCGGGTCTGCTTCGAAGGTGTCGACAACGCCAATCTGCAATCCATGGACTCCCGGCAGGAGTCCTGCGGCCGCAAAATCGACGATGTTTTCGCGGGCGCAGTACCCGTCAGGAGAGAGTCCGAACTGCAGGTCCGTCTGCCAGCCCTGCTTGGATACTCGATGGCGAACTCCCGTCACCAGGCTTTTGCCGTTGAAACGCGCTCCCAGCTTCTTGATTTCGACGATGTCCAGCGGCTTGATGTCGGGTAGTCCGGGAACCGCGAGGCGCCCCCGGATCATGGCCAACCGGTTTCTCGCCATCCGGGCATCGGCCCAGGCCTGCAGTTCCTTGGGATCGACGGGTACGGGGTGGGAGAGCGTCCCGCTATCGAAGCCCAGCGTCTTGGCGAGCTTGCCCCCATCCAGATTCCCCTGACTCAGTTTGAATGCTTTGGCCTGGGCCGGCTGGGTCAACTTCTGTTGCTTGGGATCCCAGGCGAGACTCTCGATCTTCTCCTGCTGACTGCCGGCGTCGATCTCGATCTCGAAATTAACGATTGAGCTGATCCCATACTCAAAGGTGTACTTGACTGCTCCACTGAGTGCCACCTTCTTCGCGGAGATCTCTCCGTCGTCGGCTACCACCACCAGACCCTGGACGTCGGCCCGCGAAAGAACGAAGTCCCAGTCGGAGCAGTAGTATTGAACGATCTCAGGGTGCTTGGGCTGAGTCTTATCAATAGTGCCCTTCTTCAGGCCGGCTGCCTGGACCACCTTGCCTATGATCGCGTCGTCGCTCAGGTCTCTGTAGACAAAGCTCTTTCGAGGCTGGGTGAGTTTGACAGCTTTGTCCTGCATCTCCACCGTCAGCACGGAGCCCCCGTCTCCCAGTTCCACCGAATGCCGCACGACCAGACCCTTGAAGAGCGTGTTGTCCGGGTCGTCGTCGTAGCGCAATTTGATTTCGATCTCAGTGCCCGGCTCGAAGGACTTCGTGTCGCTGATCGGAAAGGTCCCCCCGGCGGCGTCTCCATCGATGAGCGTCAGCGTGGCGTCGGGGATGCGGTTGACCTCCTTGCTGGTGTCGATGGAGAGTAGCTCATACTCAGGGTCGAGCGCCTTTCCTTGACTCAGAATAGTGGTGGTAATACTCATCGATGTCAGTGGCTCTGGTTGCGAAGCTGCACTATCCCTCGAACGGTGGAAAATGGATCTCCTGGCCCGGGTTCAGATCGCGGAAATCGTCCAACTGGTTGACCTGGGCGACCCGAAGATAATGGTGGGACGACCCGTAGATCTCCTTGCACAGAAGCGGCAGGGTGTCGCCACTCTTCACAATGCGGCTGTGGCTCAGATCGGGAGAACTCTTGCCTTCTTGCCTGATTCGCTTGGCGGGGTCTATGTCCTCGACGAAGTTGGTGCTGACCTCGGCTCTCAGCGGCGCACCACTCTTGTCGAACGAGACATACTTGATGGTTGCCGATTTCAACCTGCAGTCAAAGCTCTGGAGAGGGCCATCTCCCCACTCGATCCGGAGGAACCTCGGCTCGTGAAGCTCCCCGTCCATGTAGAAGCAGAGGGTCAGAAAGTCTTTGACCTGCTTGGTGACGCTGTCGCTGCCTTTCCCGATCAGAGTGGCTATGCCGAAGTCGGTCACGCCACTGCCGTCGAAGACCAGCTCCAGGTCCAGCCCCTCGGGCGGGCTGTGAGAGTAGATGGCACGATTCCCGCTGCTCTGCATTCCCTGCCCCTTCTCGAAGACGTTCTCGTGCTTCATCGAGAACGAGGTCGGGTTGAACATCACTTCGAAGCTCTTCTGGGGGAGTCCGGCACGCAGACGATTGCCGAAGACTCCGATCTTCAGCTTCTCGAGTTTGAAGAGGTGCTTGAGTGCCATTTCAACGTTTCCGGGTCTTCTTCAGAATTCTCATCACTTCCTTGACGCAGGCTTGGATAATGGCCTCTCGGTCGGCTTCAGGCGGGGAGCCTTGGGGCTCCTCAGCCGGACTCACCGCCTCCTCTGCCACCGCCCGGATGATCAGTTCTTTGATCTCGACAGGCATGCTCAGATCCTCATTATCTGCATTCGCTGATAGGCCAATTCCAGGGTATCGATTACCAGGCTTCCCTCCTTGGCATCCAGCTCCGAAGTTTCCCATTTGACGGGATACGATTTGATGAAAAGCCAAGCTGCTAGAGGGATCTTCTCCTGGTTGAACAGCGTCACCAGGACGTTGGAGGGAGCGAATTTGAAGAGCGACATGGCTGCGTTGAACTCCAGGTTTAGCGGAGATCCGACGACCATTCCTCTTTCCAGGACAAGATTGCCGTACTTGATTCGCTCTGGCAGCTTGTGACTGTAGAGATTCTGTCCTCCCTCTGCCAGGGTAGTGGTTTCGATCTCAGCGGAGAGGCCGGATACCTTCTGAAAACGTATATCCAGGGGATTCGGAATCACCCCTCCAGCGAAAAAGAACACGCCGAAGCGAAATCCGAGAATCAGGTTGTCGTTGGTAGCCATCCTGGTATTCCGCTTCAGTGGTACTCGATGGAAATGCTGGCTGCCATCACCTCGAGTGTGTCGATGGCCACATCATTGGTTGTGGCATCGAAGCCAGGCGCCTCCAACTTCACGGGGACCGCTTTCCCAGCGCGCCAGGTGATCACGGGTTCGCCCTTTTCGTCGCACAGACTGATCTCCATCGTCCGCCGGCTGTTGTCCCGGTCCTCGAGCCACTTCTTGAGGAAGTCGGCATTCTTCATTACCCCCTTCTTCAAGGTAACGGAGAAGAACTTGTCGACGTGGTACTTCGTGAGTTCCTCACCTTCCCAAGCGCTGAAACCGTGACGATAGGTGACCGTTTCCTGCTCGAGGTTGATTCCGGATACCTCTGCGAAGCTCATAGAGGTGCCGTCGATCGTCACCCGGAAGTTGTAGGCCGGTAAGGGGTAGGTCGACTTCTGGACAGCCTTGGACTGAGCCATGGTATGCCTCGACTAGGCTTCCTCGATGGTGACCCCATCAGCCATCAGCTCCATACTCTCGACGGCCACGTCGTTGGAGCTGGCATCGAAGCTCGGTGCCTCGAGCTTGGTAGGGAAGGCGTTACTGACCTTCCAGCTGATGATGGCATCGCCATTCTCATCACACAGCCGGATGGCAATGTTCCTCTTCTCCACCAGGTTGACCTGTATGGTGCTGATCCAATCGTACAAGGCCGCGACGCTCTTTCCGCGCACAATGCCCTTCTTGAGCGTCAGGTTGGTACTCGTCGGCTGGGACGGCATGTGCATGGTTCGAGGACCGGGGCTACCGCTCTCGACCGGACTTTCTTTATAGGTCGTGGTCTCGTACCCGATGTCC
Organism: Acidobacteriota bacterium; assembly: GCA_047514575.1. Taxonomy (GTDB): domain Bacteria; phylum Acidobacteriota; class UBA6911; order RPQK01; family JAJDTT01; genus CAUZIZ01. Next base: position 7,246 of record JAKZYH010000782.1, read on the forward strand.
AGGCCCGACACTTCAGAAAAGGCGACGCTCTCGGGTCCGATCTCGACTCTGTAGTTATAGACAGGAAGTGGATAGGCGGTCTTGATATCGTCCTTGGATACTGCCATGGCTTAAAACTCCATTCTTTTTGGGTTCTGGTTGGGCGAACGATCGCCGTAGAACGACGATCGGGGCCAGTGTTTCCCCTAGCCTCGATTTCCACGGTACTGGAAAGAACTAACATTTTTGAGGGTAGCCGTCGAGTTGCTTAGTCGAATCGAAGAACCAGAGTTTTGCCGCCAAACCAAGGCATGGGGGTCGGATCGTCGCTCAGGCCGGAGGCGAC
>JAKZYH010000783.1:0-20155 GCA_047514575.1 Acidobacteriota bacterium
CATGAGAGATGTCTATCAGGGAGCCAAGTATGTGAATGGAGTCCTGGTCAACCAGGAGTCGAAGGAGAAAGCCGCCTGAGTCTATTTACACACCTCTTGACATGAGCTCGGTGCGCAACAGATTGAGGGCAGTGTTTCCCAACGACGGACCAAAGGGAGCAATATTGGCTAGCGATACAGGTGTGTTCTCATTTCCAACGCGCACCGCGAGAAAGGGGGATGTGTTGGTAAACCGGAAGCGAAAGGTCAAGTCTTCATTCACATCGGCATCGTTGTCGACGTGGATGTCGTAAGCCGCATTCTGGTCGAGGGAAAAATAGTTGGGTCCGCCGTAAGCATCCTGCAGAGGGACGTAGTTGGCGATGAGCGTGACGAATCCGTCACGACCTTCTTCGTAGCTACGGAACATGTAGAAGTCCGTCCCGTCCACCTTCGGGTGCTCGGTAACGAAGGGTGCCTCACGGTGACTCGAAGGCATGACCCAGCTTGCGGTCAGGATCAGGACAAACATCGCTCTCAGGCAACGGGTTTTGTGTTGAGTTCTCATTCGCTCTTCCTCAGGTTGGTACTCTGCTCTGATCCCGACCAGTTCGCTTGATTCCAGGTTCTTGGACGCCAGGAAAGTGGGTATTGTCAAGAACCCGTGGAGGTCAATCCCAACGCGACTGCGCCTGTCAGCCCAGCGGGGCCACCATCTGACGCTGGATCATTCAGGAAAACACTTTACCTGATTTCAGGAGAGATCACCTACGACGAAGGTCAGCCTAACGCAGAAGCCCCTGCAAGATTGCCAGGGGGGCCTTCTCCGGCAGGACCTGATCCCCCTGGGAGATCATTAGAGTCTGTTCTAGCGCGAAACGGCCTGACAAGGCCGCATGGGGGACGATGTCGGTAAAGACCAGCCAGCTTGACCCAGGCGGAAAATTCCAGGAATAGGTCGGGAAATTGCGCAAGTGGCTCTGGTTTTCCTTGAGGTAGTGGTGAAGCCGGAGCATGAAATCGTCATAGGAAGATCCTACCCGTACCGAGAGCCCCAGCTTGCGAAGCTGCCGCTTGAGGTACCTCACCGCTCGCGTTGGGGTCCCTGGGGCGGCTAGCAAATGACTGGGAATACTCCCTTTCTCTTGCAGGTATTGAATCAGTTGGGGGAAGGCATCCGCCGTCAACCAGCTTCTCTGTTGATCCGGGTTGATATTGGTGAAGAAACGAAGGATCCGATCCCCCTCAGTTGGCCGTGTGGGAAAGGAATCGACGTGCAGCAGATCGTTTCTGGCCCGCAGCCTGACCTCGCGCCCTTCTTCCTCCTGCGGCCGAAAGCTAGCGTAGTCCACCTTCCAATTCGAAGCGTAGTCGGGCAACAGCCTGCAAAGAAACTCAACGGCTGCTCCCGAATAGCGTCGCATGACCGCAAGCAGGCGCTCCCTATCCGTTTCAGAGCCCTTCTTGAATCCCGTGATCCGGTCCAGGTGGGGGCGATAGGCGATGTTCTTGTGAAACTGAGCTCCGGTCTGTTTCTGACTCAGTAGAAACTGGAGATCCGCCTCGGCGAGTTCGAAAGGCAGGTCTTCGAAGAAGAGGATGTTCCCCTCCTCCAAAAGTCGGCAGTACTCCACCGAAGAACCACCCTTCTCTTCTCCCTCAGATCCCTCGACGGGAACGAGTCGCATAACCGAGAGTCTAGAAGTCCGCAAAGGCCAGAGTCAACACCGTCAGCAGCTCAGCTCCAACCTCCAGACCTCTCTTGCCTTTGGGACTTGGCCCCTTGGATCCTGGGACTTCCGAGCATGTGGGGCGCGCATCCGGCTTCAAGCGACAACGCCTTCCAGGAGTGCCAAACGTACCAGCTGTATTGCGCTCAGACTGATTCGTGTCCGATCGGGCCCGCCCCGTCCCGCTATGTTGTAGGTCTTTGTTCTGTGGTTTTTTCCATCGGTGATAGAGAGATAGGTCGTGCCTTTTCCTAGATTGTGGCTGCGCTGGCCCGGCTCGGGTACGCCGTGGACGGCAAGTCCCCAGTCTGATTCTTCGCGGACGCACACCGCAGAAGCCAGCTCTGCGACCAGGACGTTTGGATCATCCAGAGAACTCTTTTTCTCGTTGCTGGAACCAGCGGCCAACAGTCGCTCGACCGATTTAGTATCGTTGCAGATGACGCCTCCCAGAAAATGCTCGTCGCTGGCCCGCTGCAGTCGCTCCGCTACCATTCCGCTCGTCACATCCTCATAGACGGCCAGGGTCAAGTTCTGCTCGCGCAAGAGTTTACCCACGGCCTGCTCCAGGGTCTCCTCATCGACTCCAAAGATATGCCGTCCCAGGAGGCTCCGAACCTTTTGCTCGACGGGATCAATGAGCCTGTGAGCCGCCTCGATGCTCGACGCCTTCGCCGCGATCCGAACATCTACCTGACCGGGATGGGCGAGCACGCCTACCGTAGGATTGCTGGAGCCCGCAATGAGGTGGCCAATCTGGTGGTCTACGCTGCTCTCGCCGATATCAGCGACCTTTAGAATACGGTAGGTAATTACCTCGGATAGGCCGAACTTCTTCCGCAGGTAAGGCTCTACTTCGTGCTCAAATAGCCACTTCAGCTCATGTGGCACCCCGGGAAGGGCAAAGATCACCCCTCTGGGGTCCTCCACGATGAACGCCGGCGCGGTGCCATTGGGATTGTGAACAGTAATGGCTCCCTCTGGGATGTCCGCTTGACGCTCGTTGTTCGCGGTCATGATGAATCCCCGGCTGCGAAACCGCCGTTCGATCTCATCCACCAGCTTGGGGTCACGCACGAGTTTCCGTCCCGTAACCGTGGCAATCACCTCTCGAGTTACATCATCCTGGGTTGGACCCAGCCCGCCTCCCGTTATCACCAGATCGGAGCGATCCAAGGCTTTGGAAATCACCTCTTCCATCCGAGTCTGGTTGTCTCCGACGACGGTTTTGTAGAAGAGGTTGACGCCCTGGCTGCTTAGCCGCTGCGCAATCCAGACCGAGTTGGTGTCGACGATCTGGCCCAGCAGGAGTTCCGAACCGATTGCCACGATTTCAGCATTGGCCATCTCGTTACCCTTCGGTATAGGAACCGAATTCCCAGTCGCGCTGGATCATTTAGATAAAACTTCCCAACCTCTAGCCCGCATTTCTCATCGCTGGTCTACTGCGTCGCCGCAAACCTCCGTCCTGGCTGCGTTACGCTCAGTCGGCCTCCTCGACGTACTGCACGAGTACGACTGCGGTGGCCTCGGTCGCAAGCCTTGCCAGGACGGCTTTTGCGGCGCCTCGCTACGACAAGCGATGAGAAATCCGAGCTAGCGAGCTGCCTCATACCGCAGACGTCAGAGAGGTCAACCCCAACGGGGTTGCGGCGTACAGCCCAGGGTTTCTGAACCCTGGGTAAAGAGCCATCCCTTTTGATCCCAACCCTGTAGGGGTTGTGGCCTCCTACTTCAACCGGTGTGCAATCGCGCCCTGATCCTCACCTTCCGCAACCCCTACAGGGTCGACCTCCTAAGTCATCCCGGGCTTGATTCATCCCGCGCATCCCAGGGTTCGGAAACCCTGGGCTATAGGACGCAACCCCTTTGGGTTTGACTCCTCTTAATACTCGCAGCCCAAGGCATCGGCACGACCTCTACCCGTGTTCTCCTAAGGTCCCAGGACTTTCTCTTGGATTCCACAACTTGATCAGTTTGTGAACCTTTCATTGATCAAGGAGCCCTATTTCCAGGGCGAAGTTTCAGCTCAAGTGCTTGCGCGCGTGCTCCGCTCCCTTGACCAGCACTCTGAGCTTGCCCCTCGTAATTGGAACCGGCACGTGCTGAAAACCACACTCGGAGGCTAGTAGGAGCCGGTCCGGTGAAAAATAGCGCGTCGCTGGCCTTGTTCTTTCCGTGATCTCGCTGGGCGATTCCATCCTGTCACTCCTTTGATCCAGGACCCCTACTGCGAACTCGCCCTTGTAATCGATCTTGTCCCAAAGCTCCATCATGTCGTAATCCAGCGTGCAGTGCTCCAACGAGAGCTGGTCGACTGGGGCAATCTGGAAGGCTTCGGCCATGTCCGTGTAAGGTGCGAAATAAGAGCGCTTTCGGTATGCGTTTCCTCCACAGATGTGCAGGCCGATCTTCACACCCAGGCCTTCGATGGCCGTCCGAAGCACCTCCGCCGCCCAGACTACATCTTCTGGAAAGGCCGTCCAGGCAGGCTCATCGAATTGGATAAACTCACATCCTTCGCGGATCAGCTCCCGAAATTCCTGATTCAGGACCCGAGCGTAGGCCATTGCCAGCTCCTGATCGTTGGCGTACAGATCCGGCCGCTGGTTGTCCGAAAACCGGGCCAGCATATGCGGGCCGATACACGTCATCTTGACTTCGACATCAGCTGGGGCCTGATCCCGCGCTACCCGCCAGTCGTGAGCCAGACCGATCTGCGGATCCTCGAGTGGTCCCAAGACCTGGGCCAATTCGATGCCGAATCCGGTGGGGCCGAAAGCGCGAAAAGACATGTTCTCGAAACTGACACCTCCCACTCTTTTCTGTACGAAATAGTACATGTTCTCACGGCGTCCCTCCCCGTCGGTGACGATGTCCAAGCCGGCTTCGACCTGCTCTTTCACAGCCCAGCGAATGACGTCGTCTGCCTCTTGGCGCGATAGCTCTGGCTTGCGCAGCGTATCTTCAGGTTGAACCGGTCGGGGAAAACTACCCGTAACAGTTGTCCGGAAAGGTTTTGCCATAGCTGCCTCACTGTCCGTTGGTTGCGCTGGGCCGTGATATCAAATCGTGAGTCTCTGCGCAATTGCCAGGCCGCTTTGGTAGCCAGCCTCTGGTGAAGTTCCGACTACCGAAACAGCTCCTCCAGAACCCTCCCTTGTGCTCCTGAGAACTCTACTCTCAGAATCTTCGCAATGGTCGGAGCCAGATCCAGCAGCCGAACGGTTTCCACCCGATGTGCCTGTTTGATCCCAGGACCCTTGGCCAGAAATGCGGCCTTCAGCCCTGGGAGGTCTGGACCGTAACCATGCATTCCTCGAGTATCCGAGGGGGAGACGAGTTCTCCTTCCACCTCAGCGCTGAAGAAATATCCAGGACGCGCCTCCAGCACGGCCAGGGCTCGACTGAATCCTCCCGTCTGGCTCAGCTCAGACTCCATGTAGACTCTGCCTACACCGTAGGCTGGGTTTGATTTCAACAAGTTAACAAGGTCGAGCACCTTCTGCCGACTATCGGGAGAAATGGCTGGATAAGGCACGATCGCCAGACAGCCGCCAGCGGCCCAGGGAGCGGCTTGCCAAGACGTAATCTCCGCCTGGACATCGGTCTCTAGCAATCCGACTGCACGCATCAAGACCCCGGGTCGAACTACTTTATCTACCGCCACGAAGCCATGATCTGAAACCACCAGGATGCTGGTCGACTCCCAGCGCCCAGCCTGCTCCAGAGCTGCGAAAATCTCACCCAGGTAGCCGTCGATCTTCTCTAGCGCCCTTTTGGCCGGCACGCTGCCGGGACCATGACGATGCTGAGCGCCATCCAGTTCGAGGTAGTGGACCGCCAGAAATCCCGGCGCTTTCTCAAGGAAGTGCAGCGCCACCTGGGTCCGAATATCATCGCCCATCCGAACCAGCTCCTCGGACGGTGGAAGAAAGTCTAGAAGATCTTGGTCCGACACCAGGCTGCGTAGATTCTTGGCCTCATGAAGATTGGGTACCGGGTACATGTCGGGCAGGTTCAGGTCGATGGGAGCCCCGGCGGTCACGGGCCAGGTCACGGAGGCAGTACGAATTCCCTGCTTGCGCGCAGCATCGAAGATCGTGCCTACCTTGAGATCCTCGTAGAACCAATGCCATCCCCCACCCAATGCTCCATCTGGATCGAAAACGCGATTGTTTTCGATGCCGTGTCGCGCCGGATTGACGCCTGTAATCATGGTGGTATGGGCGGGAAAGGTTACGGAGGGCATCACGCTGAGGGCTCCCTCCGCGTAGGATCCCTCGCGCACTAATCGTCGAATGTTTGGAATCTTCAAACCCAGGTCATCGGCGCGCAGATAGTATTCCGGCATCAATCCGTCAATCGAAACCAGGATCACATCCCCCGCCCAGACCGGCATGGCCAGGAATCCGAGGCAGCCCAGAACAGATGTCAGCTGGAGGAATCGCCGCAGTCGCTTGACACCAGGCGTTCGGATGATCGCCCTTCTCATCTCAACGATTCCCACTGAACGGGCCTTCCTCACAGTCCTTGTCATTGCCGGAATCGTCAACACAGCGAGTGCGAATCACGGGCGGCTTGCCAAAGTTGAAAGTGAGCATGAAATCGGCGTTTCCCTGCCAAGCGTGGCAACTGGCGCACCCCGTCGATCTACCGGCACGATCCACGTTGGGAGGCTTGCCCGGCTTCAGCGGAGCTGACTTCAAATAGTACCAATCGCCTCCCTGCGGGAAGTATCCCTCCTCTTGCTTGTACATCACCGTGAGCTCCACCGCCGGCTGCCACACCTCCAGCGGCTGCTTGGGTGTCGGGAAATCGCCGGGATCTGGCACGAAGCGAAACGGCAAGTTCTCCTTGAGAACGATCGTTCCCGGTGGAAACACCTCCGAATTCTCTCGCACGGCCTCGAGTCCGAGATCGTTGACGAAGATGCGAACGAAGTTACCGTGCGGATTCTCACCGGTTACCCCTGGACCCTTGCTCCCGTCCGGCTGGCGCAGCGATATTTCGAAGTTGTTCCAGGCATCCTTGGGCCAGGTGCCCCACTCCTCATACGGCTTCTCGGTACGTCCCGTCAACGCGTTGGGACGCTGGCCATATACGATCTCCAGCACCTCTGCGGGAGAGGGCTTCAGCTCTGGAAACTCCCGGCCTGGCTGTACCTCACCAGGGGGAAACTTATGCACCGCATCCGGGGGAAACTTGGCCCGACGTACAAACCAGCTGAAGTCCGCCAGATTAAAGGGATTGCTGGAGCGAGCGAAACTGTGGCACCCGACACAGCTGCTAGCCGTCTGGTTGAAGGTCTCCATGGTGGTATTACCAAGAAAGGTCTCACCGACACTCTCAGGATCGAAGGGCAGGTCGATCTCAGACGGATACTGGACTCCCACCAGTTGGTAGTGCGCCCACTTCGTGCCCTGGACCGGCTTGCGATTGTGAACTTTGGTATTGAAGGCCTCAACCTCTCCTGGAATCGGTACCTGCCGGGTAACCTGGGTCCTGGTTTGATTGGGACAGTACTGGAACGTATTGCGACATTCCGGAACACAATCCCGACAGCGTTCGTCAATCGGCTGGTTCGGATCGGGCGGCACGACACAGTCGTCAGGACAATCCGGGTCGTTGAAAGAGGCCTCGGTTATGTTGTCCTCATGTTCGAACGTGGCCCAGATAAAGGGATCGTGGCCGGGGATCTTATGGACCACGTGCAGCCCGACCAGGGCCATCTGTCGAATCTGGCATGGACTGCCGTCCTTTTGGGGAAAGTTAAAACGTCCTCCGGGCGAATCCAGTAGGACCGCCTCACTGACGTGATAGCGCCGACGGGTTTCCTCGAGATTGTCGATCTCTTTCTCGGTCAACTCCCTCCAGGACGCCTTGAGCTCGATCGCCCCCTGGGGCCACTTGATGGAAAAAGAGGATTGAACTACGGCATTGTAGAGTGCATTCTCTCGAATATACTCGAACATCAACCGATTCATTCGAACCTCATAGCGAGCCAGCTTTCCCCGCCGGTCCAAGAGCACTCCACCGACGGCCTGCAGACGCTCGTCCAAGATGTTCTCCTGGGCATGTCCACTGACCTTGCTGGACATCCGAATGACCCGGTGTCCATCCTCTCTAGGCTCGATACTTCCCTTGCATTCATCCGGCAAAAGGTCGGAGACTTCCCAAGTCGGAGGAATCCTGGCCTCGTCCAGAAAAACATCGTAGGGCTCCTTCCAGGTCTCCCAGACGACGGTACCCTGGTCACCAAGACTGGCTGCAATATCAGGTTCACCCGGTGTTGAGGAAGTGGGCCAATTCAGGGCGATGAACTGATCCCAGGCAAACTCCAGGAACTGCTCTCGGCTAGCGGGAGATTTCACGGTTTCGGGTATCTGCCAGGGCGTCTCCTTTTGAGTACATGCGGCCGCTACGAGTAGGATGCCCATACCGAGCAAGAGTAGAGCAAAGAGGTTGTGGGAGTATCGGCTCGACGGTCGGTTGTTGATCACCTTCTCAATTCCTCGTCTGTTGGCAGGATGGAATACGAGATCGATCATCTAGCCAAGAATTGTCGGGAAGAAACTCGGAACTGATCACCTCGCCTCGGCAACCCAGCGGGTCCTGAATCCGACTTCTTGGTAGTCGTTCTGAGAAGAGGGTCCATCGCTGACCCAAAGCGTCTGACGTCCTAGATCCATGACGATGGAACATAGAGTCTGGAGCCAGCTCGCAGTGTTGGCCTGGGAGGGATCGGCATGCTGACAGATCGAGTTCCCCCCGTCCGCTCGGTCAGCGAGCCAGGTCTGCACCATTTCCGGCGTAACGGATGAGACTCGTTCGGTCAACTGTGCCCAGCGGAGACCCCTAATCCTGCTATTCTCGAAAGTGCAGGGCTCGTCTTCCTGTAAACAGTGATTCGTATGCCAGTAGACTTGTGCGGGTGCGAGGCCGGCCCGCACGATTCTCTCAGGAGCGGACTCAAAGTTCACCGCCCGGCCTCGATCGTCCGCGACCAGAACGTTCACCGTAGCCAGCGGCGCAGACTCGGTCATCACTTCACATGCCTGAGCAAGCGTCTCCTGAGCCAGAATCTCGCGACCCAGAACAACAAACAACTGATCGCCGAAACTGGCCTTCTCGCGGCATCTCAGGCCCGCCGCGACCAGACCCAGACCGTGCTGGTTTAGACCGTACTTACCGGGCTGTCCACACTCGGTCACCATGATGTGGTCAGGAACGTCATCGCACCGAGCCACGAAGACAGCCCTGAAATCCATCACCTCGGGCCTCCAGTCCCAGCTCTGTCCCAACAGTGTATTACCGCTTTGAGACCTCTCCGGGCCAACGAAGAGATTGGAACAGTCGCCTAGTGCCACTGTTTCAAAGGTAATCTCGTAGCGGGCGGAAAGGACCAGAATATCCTCAAGCGTCTGTCCTGAGCCTTCTGCGATGCCCTCATACTCGTCGAATAGCAAAGGACTCAGGCGATGCGTGGGTTCGATAAAGGCGGCGGCTCGTTGGCGTAGCGCCTCAGGCTCCAATCCAAGGTGACGCCGAAAGAACCATCGGTAGAACTCGACTGCCTTTGCGATGGGAGCCCTGAGTAAGCGCCCATGCTGCTGCCCCCGCTGACGGCTACTGCCCTTCAGTTCGATGAAGTGTAGTTTTGACATAGGGCCTACCTTCTCTCAGCCTATCGACACAGAGCGCATCCGAGGCCAGTATTGCCCCCGCTTCGGGTCGCTCAGAAAAAAACTTCGACTCGGGGATCGGGCGGGCAAGATCTTGCTGTTGTCCAGCTCTCTCCTCGGGGCTTGGGCTTATACAGCTGACGAGTCAAGTCGTTCGCGGCACTGTTGACTACAGCTATTTCCGCTACTGCTCACTGCTTCTCACCGCTCACTGCTCACAATTGAGATTCAAGTCACTCCTGCGAGAAGCGCTGATGGACGATCCTTCCCGACTTCACAACCACCCGGGGAGTTCGAAGGACCTCGAGATCCTCCAGGGGATTGCCTTCCACGAGAATCAGATCTGCTCGATAGTCCTCTTTGACTTCCCCCAACTTCGGCAGCTTCATGAGAGCTGCCCCTTCACTGGTCACGGTGCGGAGCGCCTCTGCTCTGGACAGACCGGCCTCAGTGTAGGACTCGATCTCATCGACCAGAGAGTTGAAGGGAGTATTGGTGGCGCCGCAGTCCGTGCCGCCGATAATCTTCATGCCCAGCCGGTGGAAGTGGCCGGCATTGGTGAGACGTCCTTCGAGCCGTTCCACGGCCGCCACATCCCCAGGGTTGTGAGCAGCGCCCGTTTGGCGGAAGCGACGGGCGGTCTGAAGAGCGCTGTAGACGGTTGGACTCACGATGATGCCTTTATCCTTGATGCGTTGTGTGATCTCGGCGTCGTACCGGTAACGACCCGGCGGCTCGACGTAACTGACATGCTCGATCATATCAAGATCGGCCTCAATGGCCCGCTCGACACTTTCAGTCGCGTGGCAATGGGCGGTGATCTGTACCCCATTGGCATGAGCTATTTCCGCAGCCACTTTCATCAGTTCGAGTGCCAGGTCGGCTTCGTGGGGCACCGTGCCCGGAGTCAGACCGCCACCCGAGGCCATCAGCTTTACGAAACCGGCACCCTGGTCGAGATGCCACTCGATCCTTCGGCGCAGTTCGTCCACCGTCGCCACCTCACCACCCAGGAAGTGACAATGCCCCTTGGGCCTCATCAATGCGTGCCCACAGCTAATGATGTGAGGGCCCGGAATCTCATCCCGATCGACCTGGCGCTGAAACTGAAACATGAGAGGACCCGGAGCTGCGCAGTCCCGCATCGTCGTGATCCCCGCCTGGATGGCAATTCGGGCATTGCTAACCGCCGTAGCCATCCGCTCTTGATCATCGCTGCCGATGTAGCTGCCCCTCGGGTCGTCTCCGGCGTCGAGAAAAAAGTGCACGTGGCAGTCGATCAGTCCAGGACAGAGATAGAGGCCGGTCCCGTCGAGGGTCTGTCCTGACCAATCGCCCGGAGCCGAACCGATGGATAGGATCCGGTCAGCTTGAACAATGGCGGTCCTTTGTTCCAGAATCGTGCCTCCCGCCACGTCCACAACGTTGGCATTCTGGATACAGAACGAGCTATCGTTCATCGACTTATCTCCTGAATATTACACTTCGGGCTCGCGGAGTCAGCTTCCTCGAAAGGATGATACCACCGCACCTGCCCATCCAATAGACCCAGGGGTGTTCTGCGAATCCGTCATAATCTGTGTTCTAGGTTCTGTCGAAGAGATTAAGCGGCTCGGGATTGTAATGCCAGACCGAGCGGCACTACACTCACATCACAGTGCTACAAGAAGAGACTTGATTGGAATGGTTGCGGTAGGACAGATGAGTCACCGCTCTCGACCAGGTGGAACGGCGCTAGGAGCCCTCTACTTCATCCTCGGGTTGCTCACTCTACCGAGCTGTCGAGACGTTGCATCACCACCCTATTCGGCAGAGGAGGCAATTCAGACCTTCCGACTGCCTCAGGGATATCGCATCGAGCTGGTGGCCTCAGAGCCAACGATCGGCGATCCGGTGGCGTTGGCATTCGATCCTCAGGGGCGCCTGTTCGTTCTGGAAATGGGCGACTATCCCATGCAGCCCGATCCCCAGGGTAGGGTTATTGTCCTGGAGGGCTCGGACGGTCAAGGCGGATTCAATAAGCGTAGCGTGTACGCCGACAAGCTCCCCTTCCCTACCGGATTGATGCTTTGGAAAGACGGCATCCTGGTTGCCGCGGCACCTCACATCTACTACCTTCCGGATAAGGACCGAGACTTACGTGCCGACGAAAGACGCGTAGTCCTCTCAGGCTTCAACCCGTACAACCCGCAGCTTCGCGTCAATGGACTCCTCTACGGCATCGACAATTGGATCTACGGGGCTTACCCAAAAGTTGGGCCCTCCCGGCGCCATCCCGAGCAGTTTGGACAGCCGGGTGAGCCGCTTCATTTTCCGGATCACCCAGAAGTCGAAGCCGTCGACATCTCCAGCCTGGGCACGGACTTCCGTTTTCGACCCGATGAGTTGAAGCTGGAACCGGTATCCGGGAATTCCCAATATGGGAATGCCTTTGACGCCTGGGGCAATCGCTTTGCTTTGTGGAACAATAACCACATCCGCCACCCTGTCATCGCACACCGCTATCTGGCTCGTAACCCCTATCTGACCGTGTCCTCCGCCATGCAGTTCCCCTCAGATCACGAAAACCAATCGACCGTCTATCCCGTAACCGAACGCCCCATCTACATTCATGAATCTCAAGTCGGGAAATTCACCTCCAGCCGCGGGAACTCCGTCTACAATGCGGCCCAGTTCCCGGAGAGACTGAGGGGAGCCTATTTCGTCTGTGACCCCCTCCACAACCTCGTGCACTGCGACCTGCTCTCTCCTATCGGAGCCACCTTTTCCGCCAGCCGAGCCTTTGAGCAGAAGGAATTCCTGGCTTCCACCGACGCCTGGTTCAAGCCCGTTTTCACCACGGTCGGGCCGGATGGAGCGCTGTATATCGTCGACTATTACCGGAAATACATCGAACATCCAGACTACGTGCCCGAGGGTCTGGAAGGCCAATTCGACTTGCGTTCAGGAGCCGGCAAAGGGCGCATCTATCGAGTGGTCCACCAGAGCAGCCAGCCGACGACACAGCCAGACCTTCAAAGCGCTGCTCCCAATCAGCTGGTCGACGCACTCTCTCACCCAAACATGTGGTGGCGAATCACGGCTCAGCGTCTGCTGGCGGAGCGGCAGGATGAATCCGCGGTTTCTGCTTTGCGAGAGCTAGTTGGAACAGCCAACAGACCCGAGTCCCGCATCCATGCGCTCTGGACTCTGGAGGCACTCGGCCAACTGGGACCGGACGTGGTGCTGCAAGCTCTCGGCGACAAGGATGCTCCAGTGCGAGAACACGCGATTAGGCTTTCCGAGCAGGTTGACTCCCCTCCGGTGGTGAAAAAGCTCTTGGACCTGGTAGAGGATCCAGACCATCGAGTACAGTTCCAGCTGGCATGTACCCTGGGACTCCTCCCTGAATCAGAATCATTCCGACCGCTCACCCAGATTCTGACAAAGAACCTCGAGGATCGATGGTTTCAGATCGCCGTGCTGACTTCGGCGTCCGAGAATGCAAGCCGATGGTTCCAGACGGTCACCCGAGATGGCGTCTTTCTCGATTCCCACACCAAGGGTAAACAGGAGTTCCTGGGTAGAGTCACGGCGATTCTAGGTGCTCGCCAGATCAAAGCTGAGATCGCGGAAGTCCTGGCCTTGGCGGCGGGCGGACCCGACGGCGCAGACGCATGGTGGTGTAGCGCTAGCCTGGCCGGTCTGGGGCAGGGCTTGAAGCAAGGTCGGGCAGAGAAGATTCGGTTGGACCGGAGTAGCGAGCGATCCCTCCTGCGGCTGATTGCTTCGTCGTCAGTGCAGGTGGCGACGGCAGCACTGGATCTTGCCGACAGCATCCTGCTCGCCGACTCGCCGCCCCTGCGCCAGTTGGTTCGCGGTGCCGTCGAAGCTTCAAGCAGTCACCCTGAAGTCCCTTTCAGGATCAACGCCGTCCGAATCATAGCGCTGGATCCGACCGACTCCACAATTCCGGTGCTCGATCACCTACTGGCCCCCCAGGAAGCTGCCGAGATCCAGATCGCCGCGGTAGAAGCGCTCCTCAAGAACGGGAATCCCAGGGTGGTCCCACTCTTACTGGCAAAATGGGGAAGCTACACCGAAGCCGTGCGGAAGGTTGTCTGGGATGGGCTCCTCGCCCGCAAGATTTTCTTGAAGGCCCTGCTGGACGGCATCGACGACGAAACAGTCCCGGTCTGGACTGTGAGCCGTCCACGAGTCAATCAATTGCTCCAGTCTCCCGATGACAAGATTCGTCGCCGAGCCGAGATCCTGTTCCACGATCTGCCAGACGAACGCGGGCACCTGATAGAACAATATCAGTCCTCCTTGTCTGTCAAGGGCAGCATTCCCTCGGGGAAAGAAGTGTTTCGGGAAAATTGCAGTCGCTGTCACCGCCTGGACGGAATGGGAAGCGAAGTCGGCCCCGATCTAATGGACATCGTCGGGCGCCGGCCCAAGACGTTCCTGCTGGCCAAGATACTGGACCCCAACCTCAATATCTCACCTGGCTACGAGACCTACGTGATCGAGACCGAAAACGGAGCTACCGTCACAGGTATTATCGCCCAGGACAGCCCGACTTCCCTGATGCTTCGGCGGGAGGAAGGTGAGGAAGAGACCGTCCTTCGAAGAAACATCGTCACGCTTCGCGTGTCCAACGTGTCCACCATGCCCGAAGGTCTGGAGGAAAGTATCAACTTGAGCGAGATGACAGACTTACTCGAATACTTGCAAGGGCTGGCAACCCCAGGTCCACTATGATGACATGGTGCTCGGGTCTTGAAGAAAGGAGTTGTGCATTGTCAAGAAAACGAGCGAGGTCCATCCCAACGGGATTGCCGATTCCAGCCCCGGGGGACCGGCAACTTTGAGGTCAAATGAATCTGAAAAACCTGAGTCGTCTACCCCTGCTTCTGGCACTGCTCCTGGCGTCGTTGGGAGTCAACCTCTCCGCCCAAACCGAGGAAAAGGACCCAACCTCTCCGGAAGGCCGCTTTGATCCCTCTCTCTACGAGTTCGTGAAACGCTTCAAGTCGCTGGGCGAGGGCGTTCACGGGGCTGGTGAGAGGGTAGGCCCATCTCCGCAGGAATCGATCGACCTGTTCGAGCTCAGCGAGGGTCTCGAAATCGAAGTTATCGCCAGCGAACCCTTGATCCGTCAACCTCTCTACCTGCACTTCGACCACAGAGGACGCCTCTGGGTGGTGCAGTATATCCAATACCCTTTTCCAGCCGGGTTGACGATCTTGAAGTACGATCGATACCTAAGGGCTGTTTTCAATAAAATCCCCCCGGCCCCGCCCAACCATGACCGGGGTGCCGACAAGATCACCATCCTGGAAGACACCAATGGGGACGGTATATTCGACTCCCACAAGGATTTCCTGAGCGGTCTGAACATCGCGAGCAGCGTGGCCGTGGGTCGAGGTGGGGTATGGGTGCTGAACCCTCCCTACCTTCTCTTCTACCCCGATCGCAACCACGACGATGTACCCGACGGTGATCCCGAGGTGCACCTTTCCGGTTTCGGTCTGGAGGATACCCACGGGTTAGCGAATAGTCTTCACTGGGGACCCGATGGGTGGCTCTATGGTGCCCAGGGTAGCACCACGACTGCAACCATAAACGGCGTCAAGTTTCTAGGTCAGGCAGTCTGGCGCTACCATCCGATCGAAAAAGAGTTCGAACTCTTCGCCGAGGGCGGGGGTAACACCTGGAGCCTGAGCTTCGACAGCAAAGGCCGACTGTTCTCTGGGACCAACCGAGGAGCGGCAAGAGGAGTCCACTACGCTCAGGGAGGATACTACATCAAGAGCTTTTCCAAGCACGGACCCCTCACCAATCCCTTTGCCTTTGGTTTCCTTCAGCACATGGAGCACAAGGGCTATGGCGAGCGTTTTTCGCAGAGCCTGGAGGTCTACGAGGGTGGTGCCCTTCCCGGCTATGAAGGCCAGACCATCGCCGGCATGTCCTTGACCAGCAGGATGCAAGCGAGCCGTCTGGTCCCTCATGCCTCTACTTTCCGGACGGTCGATTCAGAGGCAATCGTTCTAACCGAGAATATCTGGTTCCGGCCGCTGGATACAAAAGTCGGGCCTGATGGTGCGATCTACATCTCCGACTGGTACGATTTTCGACTGAGCCACCTCAGCCCCTTCGACACCTGGCACAAGGATAGCGGGAGGATCTATCGCCTCAAATCCAAGGGTGCCGCTCCTATCAAGCCTTTTGACTTGTCCCGTCTGACGAGTGAAGAGCTCATCAAGACCCTCTCACACCAGAACCAGTGGTTTCGCTCCCAGGCCCTCCGGGTCCTGGGAGACCGAAGGGACAAGGAGGTGATTCCCCAGCTGAAGAAGCTGGTCCGGGACCACCAGGGACAGCTAGCGCTGGAGGGGTTGTGGGCGGTGAACGCTAGCGGAGGATTCGATGAGGCCTTCGCCCTGGAGCAGCTTGCCCATCCCAATGAACACGTGCGGACCTGGACGGTTCGGCTGCTGGGGGACTCGAGAAAGATCTCTCACCGGCTTCAGGAAAAGCTCATCCAGCTGGCCCGGACGGATGACAGTGCAGCCGTCCGCAGCCAGCTGGCCAGCTCCTGCAAGCGGCTGCCCGCTGGCAGCGCCCTTCCCATCATTCGCCGACTGCTGCTGCGACGAGAGGACGCGAGCGACCCCCACATTCCCCTCTTGCTCTGGTGGGCCGTCGAAAACAAGCTGGAGAACAACCTCGACGCGATAATGGAATGGCTCAAAGACGAAGAATTGTGGCGGGCCCCTCTTTTCACCCAGGACATCGCACCTCGCTTGGCCCAACGCTACTCTTTCGAGTTGGGAGACAGGGTGTTCTACGACTTCAGCGATGATTACCAGGCCGTGTACTCTCCTTGGAAGTCCAACCAGACACCCTCGGTCAGCCAGAAGAATCTGGCAATCTGCGCTCAGTTACTGCGCCTGGCTCCCACCCCTGACACTGTGGAGCGCCTGATTGAGGGCATGGAGGAAGGGCTGCGAGGCCGGGTGCTGCGCTCGGTTCCCGATGAGCTTCAAAAGGAAATCTCCAAGCTCCTGGCCGGCAAGCCCATGTCGCCTATATTGAACAGCCTGGCTCTGCGGACTGGGAACAAGAACAAGCTGGCAACTGCCCTCGGAATGCTGTCTGGGACCGCGACTTCAGAAACCCAAAAAAGGAGCCTCATCGGCGCGCTGGCGGATCTGAGGGCGCCCGAAGCAGTGCCCGTCTTCCTTGCCCTACTGCGACAAGAGCAGTCCAACCTTGTCAAGACGGAAGTACTCGCGGCCTTGCAGCACTATGAGGATCCCCAAATCGCAGCCGCAATCGTGGAGTGCTACCAGGATTTAGATCGTCCACTCCGCGCCACAGCAAGGGGAGTGTTGATCAGCCGCGCATCGTGGGCGCGGTCGCTCCTGGACTCGATTGCCGAGGGCCTCCTGCCAGCAAAAGAAATCTCAGTGCGCGAGCAAGAAACGATGCGAAGGCTAGGGAATGCAGAGATTAAGGAGCTCATTGCGAGTCTCTGGAAAGAAGGCCCCGAAAAAGCCGACCTGAGTGCTACTCAGCGTGCGTTCCGCAAGTTGGGAGAAAGACATTACGACGCAAGCTGTGGCAATTGTCACCTCGCCTCTGGAGAAGGCATGCGGAAGTCGTTGGTGAACTCCAAATGGGTACTCGGACCTGAGGAGATCTTGATCCGGATCGCACTCCAGGGAAAACAGGGCCAGGAACTGATGCCTTCCTTTGCTTCCCAGTTGGACGATGAGCAAGTCGCCTCGATTCTGAGCTACATTCGTGCAGAGTGGGGCAACCGAGCCGATCCCATCGACGCTTCAACCGTCAGCAGCGTCCGCGCGGACACCACAGACCGAGCTCGACCGTGGAAGGAGGAGGAGTTGGATCGGCTGACCCGCTAAGCTGGAACTTCGAAAATCCCAAGGTACAAGGTACAAACAAGCTCCAAATCACAAGCACCAAAGGGTAAATCCGGAGAGCCAATCAGATAAGTATATTACAATCAATTATTTAGATGAACTTCTGCCCATCGGCTTTTCCCTCGAAACCGGCCATTTTCTAACACTTTGCTAACAGCTCGGAGAAACTCGGGAGAAACCCGCGCAGGGACACCCGATACTGCTTGATTTGATCGCAATCGAACGACCGCTTTCGCCTAAAAGCGGTCATTCAAATCTTCCGCGCAAACGTCGAGTGAACTACCGCAAACGGCCAAAACTCGTCATTCCCAATCTAAGCCAGTCTGGTAACCGACGAGCACCCGTACGCAGAACACCCATTTCGGTTTCCATAGAAAGCCGATGCTCTCGATGGTAGCATTCTAAGAGTTTCAGAGCTGGAGACCTTTGGCCAGCTCCGCACTTCGAGGCTCTCAGCGGGGTGGTAGACTGGTGGATCTTTACGCGAGGAGCGAGCGCGTATTCCGGACGAAACCGGCCGGTGATTCCAGAGGAAACCGGCCACCGAATCACCGGAATAGGCACGAGGAAGGCCGAATCTGGCGCTTCTAAAACACGCTCTTCTCTCGAAAGCAATCGAGAGACGTCTTCTGCAATTGCTTTAAGTAATGGGTCGTTGGATTCCCCTTCGTGCCAACGTTGGTGAAGTAATTCCCCTTCCAGAATCAGGTGAGACGAATGAGAAAGGAGTTCGAAGTGTGGATTCTGTTTGGCCGAAATTTCCTAGCACTCTTGCTACTCACAGTTTGTGTCTCGGTCCCCGCGTTCTCTCGCCCTATTGTCCAAGTAGTGACCTCCAGTGGTGTCGTAGAGGTCGTCAACCTGGGAACCGGCAGATGGGGTGTGCCTCCCGGCTTTGTGGGCACCCAGAGCAATCCGATTCCGGTACAGAATGCCGATGCCGTCACCTTGAGGATCGGCGACACATTCAATCCACAGTTTGCTCCAGGATCGTCGGGTGTCAATGGCCTCAATCCGCAGACTACTTTTCACTCCAGCGGGAGCCTTCTGGGGGATTTGGATGTGATCTGTTTTGGCTGCAACGGTCCCAGCCCTTCGGTAACCATTCTTAATTGGCAGAGTTTGCCCCTCAATGTGGCCAGGGTGATGGTCGCGCGGGTGAGTTTGGGTGTTGATGCCAGCGCTCCCAATCCTCCTTACAACGATACCAACTCGATGCTTGTGGAGGTCTGGTTCGTCCGCGCAGGCTCGCCTCCTATACCGGTAAGCTGGTGGCCTGCTGACGGGAACACGCAAGATGTTCAAGATGACAATGATGGAACCTTAAAGAACGGGGCCGGATTTGCACCCGGACTGGCTGATCAAGCTTTTTCTCTTGATGGATCGGATGATTTTGTTTTGGTGGCCAACGCACCCAATCTCAACCCCAGCTCAATTACCGTGGGGGCCTGGATCAACCCGGACAACGTGGATGGGTTTCGGCGAATTGTCTCGAAGGGGCAAGCTCTGATTGATCTATTTATCGGACCAGACAGACGCCTACGCTGCATCCTCAACCCACAGTCACTTCAATTTTCTTGCTGTGGCGTCGACGTTCCGACCTCAGGTGTTAGGGTGCGCTCGAGAGTCTGGAGCCACGTTGCCTGTAGTTACGATTCCACCAGCGGACAGGGAAAGGTCTATCTAAACGGAGAGCGGGTCGGAGGAGTTCTGGATCTATCAGATGACAATCCACTGCGTGCGACCCCTGGAGACTTTTTCATAGGCAGGCATTGGCGTAGCGGATCAAGCTACTTTGACGGTCGCATAGACGAAGTGAAGGTTTTTGACAGAGCGTTGAGTGCCACAGAGATCAGAGGAATCTTCGAAGGGGGGGCGGGGGCCTTTCGCCCTGCTATAGGGTCGATTTCTCCTAATAGGGCTCCTCCTGGCACAGAGATCGCCATCACTGGCACAGGATTTTCCGTAAGGGATATCGAAGTATTCTTCGACGGAGTACCAGGGCTTAACGTAGCAGTGGTAGATGACACGAGGATCGTGGTCACCGTTCCTGACCTATCCCCCGGTCCCGTGGTCATTACCGTGAAGACCGCTGGAGGAATGGCAACCTCTGGCTTTACTGTCGAAGCCCCACCACTACCGGTTATAACCTCCGTATTCCCTTCCAGTGCTTCGCCCGGGAGTCAGATTAGGATCAGCGGGACCGGCTTTGTGGGTGATGTTCAAGTCACGTTTAATGGGGAAGCAGGAATTGGTGTGCAGGTAGGGCGTAAAGGATCCATTGTGTTTTTCCAATGCGGCGGCCCATGCATTCTCGTCACAGTTCCGGGCCTGCCATCCGGCCCTGTAGACATCACCGTGAGCACAACGGGGGGAAGGGCCACCCTACCCGGAGGAGCAGGTGGTTTTACTGTAGTCGAAAGGGTTGGGGGGCCGATTGTGAAGGTGGTGACGGAGAATGGACGAGTGGAGGTGGTTCCTGTGGGGTTTGGGCGGTGGGGCCTGCCTGCCGACATACCCGGGAGTAGGAGCAATCCGATTCCGGTACAGAATGCCGATGCCGTCACCTTGAGGATTGGCGACACCTTCAATCCACAGTTTGCTCCAGGATCGCCAGGGATCAACGGCCTGAATCCACAGACTACCTTTCACACCAACCAGACCCTCATTGGGCAATTGGACGTACTCTGTTTCGGCTGCAATGGTCCCAAGCCTTCGATCACCAGAGCTCATGTCAAGAGGTGTGTAAATAGACTCAGGCGGCTTTCTCCTTCGACTCCTGGTTGACCAGGACTCCATTCACATACTTGGCTCCCTGATAGACATCTCT
>JAKZYH010000784.1:0-17475 GCA_047514575.1 Acidobacteriota bacterium
TTCCTTCTCCGTCCACAGGTAAACGGTACTGCCGCCGCGGGCCCAGCGTTTGGTTCGTCCCCTATCTATTCCGCATCGCTTGAGGTCCTGGTTTGTTCTTCTTTGCTGTTGTCCGGCTCTCTCCTCGCTAGCTGGCTCATCTCGCTAGCTGCTCAAGTCGTTCGCGGCTCTGTCGGTCCCTATACTGACCAAGCCGATCCGTTTCTGGGAGCGTGCGAGTCCGAGATGCAGGATCCAGAGCAATTCCTACCCGGAGGCAAGTCGCAAGGACCAAGCACCAGATTCCAAACGGGGCGGTTTGCTGGTGGGATGGTGGAGGTTGTGAGGCAGCGTTCTATCTGAGTTGGATCACGGCCAGTAGCCATCGTCGTTCCAGCTAGCGTGGGTACCCTCCCAGCGCCCTTCTTCTCCTTTCTTCCAGATAAAAAGGAACTTTCCTCGTTCCTGTATTTTTTCCCCTCCCTCCGTGGAGCTCGCCTCCAGCAGATAGACGCCTTTTTCGTAGGCCCAATCTTCTTTCACAATCTCCTCGGTGGTCAGCTGGAAGTGCTCAATCTCGTATTGATCGAGGAGCCTTCGGATCCAGGCGCTGATCTCTTCACGGTTTAAAATGCTGGGCTGCCCCGGGCGCATGATGACGGCTCCCTTGGCCAGTGCGGAGAGGGCCCACTGATCCACCGTCTGCTCATTCATGGCTCGGGAGAACCCCGAGCGAAGCCGGCTCAGATAGGCCCGATCCGAACCCTCGGAACTGAGGTGGGGGTTTGAGGTGAGACCGTCGGCTCCTGTCCCGGTGGACTCCGGGTTGGGAGTGCAGCCACATAAAGCTAGCAGGACGGCAGCTCCATAGAATCGAAACTTCATGAGTCCTTCTCAATGAATCGAGCCGCGTTGTTGTAGAAGAGATCCCGGATCTCCGCCTCTCCAAACCCCTCCAGGATGCAAGCCCGCCTGGCCGCCCGGATGGTCTCGTACAGGACATAGGTCGTCCTCGGATCACAGTACTGGATGTCCAGGGACGCCAGCGTCTTGTCGGTGATCAGCGCCCAGCCGTAGCCAAATCCAACCATGGTGCCCCGCTGCAGGTCCGAGGGAATATCGCTGCCGAACATGATGCGATCAAGAGGCAGCTTGCGAAAAGCGAGGGTGAAGACATCCGTGTTGGTCACCGAAGAAAAGTCATACCACACATTGGGAAGACCACGAATCCGGTCGATGGCTCGCTCCAGCGGCCAGGAGATCGAGCTGCGACCCATATGGGCCAGGTTCCACCTAACTTTGGGGTACTTCTTGCAGAGCGAGATTATGTTCCGCATATTGTTCTCATCGGCAATCCCCAGGCGCTTCCCCAGGTGCAGCACCACCACCAGTTCCCTCTCGTTGGCGAGCTCGATGATGGGTTCCGGAAGCATGTCCAGGATGTCGCATTGGATCGGGTCATCCGCCCAGAAAATGTAGGGCTTGAGTCCGCGAAAGCCGTATCTGTCAAGGTCCTGGGCAACCTTCTCGGCGGAGAAACTGGGGTGGACCAGCATCAAGGCCGTCGAATTCGGATCTTCGGACACCTGTGCGGCGGTGAAGGCATTGTGCTGGTCGAAGTCGAGTCGGCGATAGACCCAACCGAATGCCTGGAAGTGGACCTCTCTTCCAGGAAGTAGATCCTGATACATTTCCAGCAACACCTCTCGGTCGATCCTGTCCACCGGGCAGTCGGTCATGGTTTCCGGCTCAGGAGGCTCCTGGCCTGCTCTACTCAGGCAGTGGTCGTTGTGGAAGAAGTGTACGTGGGCATCGAAGATCCGTTGGGGAAGGAATCCTTCGAGTTCCTCTTCCCAGATCCTTCGGTCCAGATCGGTTATTGGTAATACCATTTGTGCTTCATTCTTCCTCTGACAATGCCTCGGCCACGGACTCGGCAAGGACGGCTGTCCCTTCCTTCAAAGCCTCCGCTGAGATGACTAAAGGCGGTCCCATCTTGACCAGATCACCGTGCGTGTGAAAGAGCATGAGTCCCTTGCCGATCGCCTTGTCCGTCACCCGCTCCGCCAGCTCCACATCAGGATTTCCCTGGCGATCCTTGAAGAAAATCGCCTGGACCAAACCCCGGCCCCGAACGGTGACGATCCGGTCGGGATGAGCTCTGAGGATGGCCTCCAGTCCCTGCTGGAATATCCTGCCTTTGCGTTCGGACGCTTCCACCAAACCCTCTCGCTCGAAGATCTCGAGAGTGGCAAGAGCGGCGGCGCAGCACAAAGGATTGGCGGTGTGGGTGCTCGTCATTTGTCCTGGTTCGGGAATGTCCAGGATCTCTGCCCTGCCCAGAACCGCCGATAGGGGGAGACTCGAGCTCATCCCCTTGCCACAGCAAACCAGGTCTGCTTCTACACCATAGTGCTCATAGGCCAGAAACTTACCGGTTCTTCCGAACCCGGCCTGGATCTCGTCGAAGATCAACAGTGCACCGTGATCGTGAGCCCAGCGGCTCAGCGCCTGGACGTAGTCTTGGGGGTAGAAGACGGGGCCACCCACTCCTTGGAAGGATTCGAGGATGAAGGCGACGATCCGATTCGGATCCTGTCCCTGGGAAGCTAGCTGCGCCAGACTTTGCTCCAGAAAGTCGCCGCCGCATGGGTGCCGGGGAAACGGGATCTGACAGACATCCGGATCCGGATTCACGATCCAGTTCTTGTGATCTGGCGCCGAGGCCAGCATCTGGGCTCCCATCGTCTTGCCGTGGAAGGCTCCTGTGAAGGACACCAATAGGGTCTTCTGGGGTTCGGTCCGAAGCCCGTAAAGGCGGGCCAGCTTGAGGCTGCACTCGATCGCCTCTGACCCCGTGGACAGAAGAAAAACCTTGGACAGGCTGGCCGCTGTCATCTGAACCAGTCTCTCGACCAGACGGGCCCTGACGTCAGTGGCAAACAGATACGCGTGAATCAGCTTCTGGTCGATCTGGTCCTGCAGCGCCCGACACACATCCGGATGGGCGTGACCCGTGTTGGCGACGTAGATCCCCGAGGTGAAATCGATCCATTTGTTGCCGTAGGGGTCGAAGATCGTCCAGCCCTCGGCCCGCTCCCACACCACCGGCGCCAGCACATTCAAGGCCCTGGGCTCATAGCGATGTAGCTTTTCCAACAGGGGAAGTGACGCCGGTACCGGGATCGGCGTCTTGATGCATCGATTCGGGGTTTGAATCGGCGGAACCGCGACCGGATTCAGATTCATGTGGCTGTTTCCGTCGAATGCCGGCTCAAGGGGATCTCTCCGCGGTAAGAAACTGAAAGGAATAGAGCTTCGCGTCGCGCATCAGAAAACGGAGCTTCACGGGGCGTCCGGCTAGAGAACTCACGTCAGAGCTCCCCTTCCAGCTGACAATGACGCGGATATAGTTGCCGTTGATCTTGTCGGCGTCGTCGGCACTGAACCCGGGTAGGATCTTCCCGTCAGCGTCCTGAATCTCGACGCGGCACGCCCCACCGGCACTGGTATCCAGATTCAGCTGCAAGCGGTCTCCGCCGAAAATGAGAGGCCTGGTCGTGAGCTCTCCCCCCGTGTAAGCTGCATCAGCCGAGAAGAAGCCGTCCAACCTGAGGACGGCCCGAGTTCGGGCTCCGTGACTTTCCAGCAGTGATTGCTCCTTGTGAGAGACATCCAGCCCGGCCAGGAAGATCCAGACCTCGTCCCCTACGGTAATGACGTTGTTGGGCCACAGGGTGGCGCTCCAGAAAGTACCCTCCCGACCAAGCCGAATGAAGGGTCGCCGCTGGGGGCTCCGGTTCCAACGGATCCCGTCGCGGCTGGTCACGAGCTGGACGTCCATGGTGGAGGGCAGCTGAACCGGCTTGCCTTGCCAGGTCCGGCGGCTCATGTCGAATTCCCAATGGTAGTAGGCATTGGGCAGGGCGATGTAGGCATCGGGAGCCTCGGAGTACTTGGAGACGTTGGCACCGTAGAAGTCCATCCGGTTGAGTCCCCGGGGAGAGCCCACCTGGTCCAGTGCGTCGGGAAAGATCGTCATCACGGGGTGAAATTGTGGGTCGTCCCAGTGGTAGGCATCCTCCTCCGACCAAGTGCGGAAATCGTTGGACACGATCCGGCCCGCCGTGAGCACCGATGTCCGGCCGTCGAAGCCGTATCGTTTGCGGTAGTAGGCGATCTGCTCCGGGCTCTGACGCCGCCGCCGGGTATAGGCCACGTACTGTTCGATACGCTCGTCCCAGAACACCGAGAAATGGGTATCGTTGTGCTTGAGAGGCAGCTTTCTTGGACTCAGCAGCTTCCAATGGATTCCGTCGCCGGAGATGAAAGAGTACTGTCCTTTCTCCAACATCTGGGCTCCAGCTGCTACAGAGTCCTCCCCCGGACGAGCAGGGTCTCGCCGGATCGGAGAGATCTTGACCAGCATCTTGTATTTTTCGTCGGGACTGGCGGCGTTGGGATCGACGAACACCGACGCCCCTTCCATCTCGGAGAAAAGGTAGGGGAAACTGTCGTTGGGGAAGAGGATGTTGTTGTCTCGGGAACCCTCCCAGGAGTAGAGACCCAGATTCGGTTTCTCCCAATGGATCCCGTCCCGAGACTCGGCGTAGCAGAGGATGCGTTGGTGGGGTGCGGTCCAGAACTTCCGCTCAGTTGTAGGGTCGCGGTCCTTGGGAAAACGCTGGTAAGGAAGTGCCGAGTAGTAGATGCGGAATCCTTCGCCATCCTTGAGAACGAACTGGCGCATGTCCAGGATCCCCCTACCCTCCCAGGGACGGTCTAGACCCATGAGCCGTTCACCCGTGACCTGGGCTTCGTTCATGGCGATGCTCACGTTGGTCATGGATTCAACTAGATGCGTATCGCGGCCGTCTTCGGCCCAGGGACCCAGGAACAGTTGTTTCTTGCTGCCTACGTGGAGAGGATCCTGGCTTCCGTAGAGCGAAGGAAGAGAGAACAACGTCAGAGCCACCAAGACCAGCAAACGGACCATCCAGAAGGGATGGAAAGGCCGAGCTGTCAGCATCTTGCTATAACCCTACACTTCCCGGTCACGAATGCCTATACTTGATGGCACTGAATGACTGTGTAGTCTGCATCCCCTGGCTCCCGGCCCTCCCCCGGTTGGCTCGACCGCCAGGCAGTCTGGAAGAGAGGGATCCCAGACTGAAAGGAGACCGTCCAGTGAGAAGCAAAGCCCTTTTTGCCATAGGACTGCTAGCCTGTTTGATCGGGCAGGTCGGGCTCGCCTCGGAGACGAGCGCTTGGGAGCAGCACACCTCGCTGGGACTGCAGGCCCAGCGTCAGGGTAAGCTGGCGGAGGCCGACAGACACTACCGGGCGGCTTTGGTAGAGGCCGAGAAGGCCGGCCAGGAGGACGAACGACTGGCCACCAGCCTCAGCGATCTGGGGGGCGTGCTGGAATCCCAGGGCCGCTACGACGAGGTGGAATCCCTCTACCAGAGAGCCCTTTCGGTGAGAGAGAAGCTTCTGGGTCCCGAGGACCCCTACACCGCCGTAAGCCTCAACAATCTGGCCGAGTTTTACCGGACCCAGGGCAGATTCCAGATAGCAGATCCCTTACATCGCCGGGCGCTGGCTGTGTTCCAGAAGGTACTCGGGCCGAAGCACGCTGGAACCGCCACCAGCCTCAACAATCTGGCCGAGCTCTGCCGTGGCCAGGGAAAGTACACTGAGGCCGAGTCTCTCTATAAGAAATCCGTCGCCATTTTCCGGAAGGAGCTGGGAAAGGATCACCCCAAGGTGGCATCCATCCTGAGCAACATGGGCGCGTTGGCCCGTTCCATGGGCAAGTATCGGGAGTCGTTCAGCTTGCACCAGAAGGCGCTCAAGATCCGGGAGCGGTCCTTGGGACCCGACCACCCCGAAACCGCGTTCAGTCTCACCAACCTGGCCTACTTCTACCATGGCCGGGAGAGGCGTGCGGAGGCGGAACCCCTTTACAAGAGGGCGTTGGGGATCCAGGAAAAGACGCTGGGCCCGGATCACCCGGACGTGGCCGTCACCTTGAACAACATGGCCGGCCTCTACCGGAGGATGGAACGGCGCGACGAGTCGAAGAAACTCTACTTACGAGCGTTGTCGATTCTGGAGAAATCCCTGGGACCCGAACATCCCAGGGTCGGCACCACACTCAATAATCTGGGAGAGCTCTTCCGGACCCGCAACAATCAGGGAAACGACGTCTACGACCTCAGAAGCGCAGAGGCTGAGCCTTACTACAAAAGGGCGATCGCCATTCGCGAGAAGGCGCTGGGCAAGCAGCATCCAGATCTAGCTCTGACTCTACTCAATCTAGCGGGTCTGTACCGGGCCCAGGGCAAGTATCATGAGGCCCGATCCCTTCTGAGGCAGGCCAACTCCATCTTCGAAAAATCCCTGGGTGAGGAACATCCCCACCTGGCTACAGGCCTGAATAACCTGGCGGGAATTCACCTCCTTGAAGGCCAGTACCGTAGAGCAGAGCCCCTCTTCAAGAAGTCCCTGAAGATCAGAGAAGCAACCTTCGGTCCCGACCATCGCCTGGTGGCCGCAGTAGTCAACAGCCTGGCTCACGTGTACCGGGGAATGGGCAAAGACGCGAGGTCCGAAAGAATGCGGGAGCGCTACGAGATGATCGCCGACAGACAAAGCACGCTCGAGGTGCCAGCCGGGCGAGCCGAACAACGCTTCACAAGCTCACGCCGCTGAAGAAGTGAAGACCTAGGAACGGGTCCAGGACGCCATCAACATCAGAAGAAGGATCCAACAGAAGCCGCGAACGGCCTTGAAGGCTAGCAATAGAAGACCGGCTATCGAGCTGGACAGCAGCACAATCTTTCATGGTGCCCGACAGCACCAGCTGGGAACCCCACTAATCGCGAAGACATGACACAGGAGTCCACTATGGAAAAAGGAATGAGGAGCGGTAGTGCCACAGCCACGCTCTTGGCTCTGCTCCTGGTTTGTTCCTGTGGCCCCGCAGCAGACACTCCCGACAAGGAACTCGACCCCGCGGCGTTGGAAAAGCCGGCGTGGCTGGATGAAGAACCCATCATCATCGTGGGCGGTTGGGATGACATGTTCCTGTTTCGACGCCGTGTAGGAAAGATGCCCACCTGGCACGAGGAAGAATACAAAAAAGCCCACACCGAAGAGCGGGTCCTAAAGCTCAAGGAGTTGGGTGTGACCATGGCCATCCTTCACTTCTACAAGGGTTTTGGTCTGGAGGCGGAGCGCGAACAGCTGGAGGACGCCCGTAAATTGGCTGAGTTGTGTCAGAAGCACGGCCTCCGCGTGGGCGTGTACGTGGGCAGCACGGTGGGCTACGAGACATTCCTGTTGGAGAAGCCCGAGGCCGAAGAGTGGTTTGCGCCGGACTACATGGGACAGCCGGTCCACTACGGGCGCACCCAAACTTTTCGGAAACGGGTCTACTTCGCCCATCCCGGTTATCGCGACTACATGAAGCGGGTGCTGCGGCTCGCAATCG
Source organism: Acidobacteriota bacterium (assembly GCA_047514575.1). Lineage (GTDB taxonomy): Bacteria > Acidobacteriota > UBA6911 > RPQK01 > JAJDTT01 > CAUZIZ01. Next base: position 7,475 of record JAKZYH010000784.1, read on the forward strand.
AGGACTTCAAAGTCGACCTGATCCACTTTGACAACACCAGTACCCGTGCCCGCCGTCCCATCTTCCACCATCCGATGGCAATCCAGGATTTCAGGGACCATCTGAAGCAAAAGTACTTGCCCGACCTGCTCAAGCGAAGGCTTGGCTTCAGCGACGTCCGCTATGTCACTCCCCCCGCCCACGAGGAGCCCCTGGCCACGATTGACGACCCTCTCTTCCAGGAGTGGACGGACTTTCGCTGCCATCAGATGAGCCGCTTCTATCGTGAAATGAAGGAGTACATCCGCAGCCTCAATCCTTTGGTTGCCGTAGAGAACAATCCTCACTCGGGCATGTCGGGTTTGAACACCATGTGGGAGCAGGGTGTGGACTATCCCCGTCTACTGGAGCAAACAGACATCGTCTGGACCGAGGAGGGGAACGATGCAGGAATCAGCCCGGAAGGCGTGCTGGTTTCGAAGATCCGCAGCTACAAGACGGCCACGATCCTGGACAATAAGATCTTCAGCTACACCTTCAGAACGCCTTTAGCGGTCGCCGAAGCCATGGCCTACAATCGGGGTTGTCTGGGCATGGTGGGAGGCATCCAGCAGTACCCAAATCCCCCTGAGAAGCAGAGGCGTTACATCCAGTTCTACCGGGAGCGTTTCGACTACTACCGGAAGGTGGAAAGTGCGGCCGACGTGGCAGTGCTTCACTCTTACGCCACGATGGCGTTCAACAACGATCGACCCTATCAAAGCACCTACCTTTTTGAGCAGGTGCTGCTCCAGGCCAAGGTCCCGTTCGACATCATCTTCGACAAACACCTGGAGGACCTCTCCCGCTACCGGGTCCTGGTTCTGGCGGATCAGGAGTGCCTGAGCGAAGAGCAGATGGATCAGATCCGTGTTTTCGTCAAGCAGGGAGGTGGGTTGGTAGCCACCGAGCACAGCTCTCTCTACACCCCGTGGAGAAGCCGGCGCCGGGACTTCGGCCTTGCGGATCTCTTCTCGGTGAAAGCACCCCCATTTGTGCCTTGGCCCTGGCAGCCCGAGGGGATCCTGCCGATCGAGCCCGTCAAGCGCCAGGTGGGAGAGGGCAGGGTCGTTTATGTGCCCGAGGTAAAGCCTTCGGTGGAGAAGCCATCGGCGGTGCCCATGACAAGCCAGTACTGGCACCTGCCCGTCAACTGGGAGGAACTGAAGAAGGTCGTCATCTGGGCTGGAGGCGAAGATCCTCTGCTGCAGGTCGAGGCGCCGCTGACGGTTACAGCTGAGCTGCTACGCCAGGAACAACAAAGTCGGCTCCTACTTCATCTGGTCAACTACGGCGCCGCAGAAAACCCTCTGGTGAAGGATGTGAAGATCACCCTGGGATTGCGGGGAAAGCAGGCCAAGAAGGTCTTCACGCTCTCGCCCGATGGCGAGGAGATCTCGTCGCTGGAATTTCAGACAAGCGATTCAGGGATCGGGTTCACCGTTCCCCGTCTGCAGACCTACAGCCTGGTGGTGGTCGAGTTATGAAGGCGTTCTTAAGCGCTGACTTGAAACTTCGTCCCGTTGTTGCAGATCCGTGGACCATTCTGGTTCCAGGGTACTAAGCCAAGGGCTTGAAGTAACAAGAACACTTCGGCCTGGAGACCGAAGCTACGTCCGCCAACCCAGTCTCGACATCAACCCTCCGCCTCGCACTTGATGATCACCTCTACCTGATGCAGGGTCGGCCAGGGATCGGGTGTCTTGAGGCCTTCCAGGATCATGAGGATGATGTTCTCGCCCTGGCGAACCGGTGGATTGTCGATGACCAGCCATTCCTGATCGCTGCTGTTGGAGATCTTGTAGGCTGAGCCCAAGTCGATCTTCTGACCGTTGAGCTCGCAGCGGATCCTGTCCATGGAGCTCTCGTGATCGGTCAGTCGCAGTCGCAGCTCGGTCTTTTTTACCCTGCCTTCGGCCAGTCCAGCGGCAATGTCATCGTTGATCTCCAAAGGCATCGCGTGTCCTGCTCCCGCCCCTCGACCCAGCAGTGCGAGTTTTCGGGGCACCTGGATGCCGTGGTCAACATTGGTCCCACGACTGTCCAGGTAGTAGCAGCGATCGAGAGAGGCCAATGCCTTGGGATCACCCAGATCTTTCAGGGTTTTCAGGTTCTTCCGGGTGAAGCGGCCAGCCCTTTTATCGGCCGATACTGCCACCACCTCCTCCCCAGCAGGGACCGGGCGCTGGCGGTGACCGGCATAGTCGTGGTTGAAAACGTGGATTCCGGTGGCACCCTGCTGGTATCCATTGAGTGCCACGGCCCGCATGACGGTTTCGGGATGACGCTCATAACCTCCCTGGGGCGAGGCGGTATAGGTGGCTGAGTCGAAGCCGGCGTAGACCAGAACTCCGCTCTCCTTGGCAAGCGCCACCGCCCGTTCCACATCCATCTTCAAGGTCGCGTAATAAGGAGAGGCAACAACAACCAGGTCCACCAGACCCTCCTCGATCCAGCGAGCGGTATCCATTCCCACTTCCAGGGAACGGTCGATGCTGGTGGGGACCCGGGCAATCAACTTGATCGGTTTTCCCTTCTCCTGCTGGTGGCGGCGGACGATCTCCTGGGCCTTCCGAACGAATTCGGTCAACGTTGGTATGTTCTTGAACACCTCTCCAGGCTTGAAAAACAAGGGCCCACGACAGAAGTCCAGTTCCACCCCATCGAAGTCGTAGCGTTTGAGGGTCTCGTCGAACAGGCCCAGAAAGCGCTCCCGAACCTCCGCATGGGCATAGTCCCACTGCCAGCAGAAGTTCCACTGGTCGGCGCCGGCGACTCTCACCGAAGTGGGTGATCCGATCAGCAGATCGGGCCGCTTCTTCTTCTGGCCAGATCGCTGATTCCAGCAGCGCGCTTCATCGCTGGCGTGGGCGTCGTTCATCCGAAAAGAGACGTACATCCCCAGACCCAGCTCGTGGCCGCGCCTGATGTTGATCTCCAGGAGATCGTGACCGTCCTCGATCACTGCGACCATGTTCTGGTGCAGTAGCTCCACCGCACTCATGGTGAGGCCGCCATCGGCTGCCCGCTTCGGGTCCTCGTCCGGATCCCAGACCTCGGTGGCATCACCGAACAGCTCTGCGTGGGGACTGCCCCTCCAGGAGACGTCGTCATCGATGCCAACCAGGACGGTAACCACGTCCACGCTGGTCCCCTCCAGGGCGTTCAGTATGATATTGAGATCGTCGGGGTTGCGGCGGGGAAGATAGTTGTAGACCCAGCCCCCATCTGTATTGTAGATGACCCTGGGAGGCCATCGGTAGGCATGCTCCTGGGGAACTTCCGGCGCTTGCTCTGGAGCCTGACAGGCTGCTCCCAACAAGAGTGGGCCTGCGAGCAGAAGGGAGGCTATTCGGCGGGAGCAATTCGCTCGGCTGATTATTGGCATTTGCTGCTCCTTGGTGGTTGGAGTCAAGTGGCATTCGAATGCTACCCTAATCGAAAATGCGGAAACCCACAACACATGTCCTGCCTTGGACGAGGTCTATGAAGATCTGGGTTTTCTTCGTCTGCCTGATCTGGACAGTCGTCCAAGGACTCGCTTCTGAAAAAGCCAGCCCTGAGGAGCTACGCTTCGAAAGAATAACCGACTCGGCCCCCTGGCCAGTCCGCCATGGACACACGGCGGTTGTCTTCCAGGATCGGATCTGGGTCATGGGGGGCGGCCAAAGCGAACGGCCATCGGTGATCCATGGCGACGTATGGTCGTCTCCAGATGGAATACAGTGGAGACAGGATGTCTCGCAGTCGTCGTGGGGACCCCGCTATCTCCATCAATCACAGGTCTTCGGCGGTAGGATCTGGATCTTCGGCGGCATGACGAGCTATCGACCGCACCGCAACATGAACGATGTCTGGTGGAGCGAAGATGGCCGTCACTGGACCCAGGCGACCCCTGACGCGGGGTGGCCGAGGCGCCACGTGTTCACAAGTCTAGTCCACCAGAGTCGGATGTGGATGATGGCGGGCGCTCCCGACGGAACCCGCTACTACAACGACGTCTGGACGTCCACCGATGGGGCCGATTGGCAGCCGGTCCCTTTCAACGGCCCCCGCTTCAGCGTCAGAAAGAACCCTGCCAGCGCTTCCTTTCAGGGAAAGATGTGGGTGCTAGGAGGTGGCGAGTTGGTTGTCCCCGGTGTCATGGTTCTGCGGGATGATATCTGGACGTCCACTTCAGGAAGGTCTTGGCAGCTTGAGACCTCCAACTCCCCTTGGCCAGCCCGAGATTTCCCCGCCCTGGTGGTCTATCGGGATCGGCTCTGGCTGTTGGGTGGGCGCAACGTTTCCGAGCCCGGTCATGTCACCGATGTCTGGGTCAGCCGTGATGGAGTGGCCTGGGAGGAGCTTGCTTCTGAGTCCCCCTGGCCAGGACGCCACGGTGGCGCCCTCGTAGTATTCCACGATAAGATCTGGTTGTTGGGAGGCTGTACGACCGGAGCGGCCGAGGATCACTTCAACGACATCTGGACAATGGAGCTAGAGTAGGCTCTGTGCCTTGACCTGCAGCCTACGAACCCTCGTCTGGGGTACTCAATCCTCACACTTGACGATGATCTCGCAGTTATGAAGCGTGGGCCAGGGGCCGCCTCGCCCAGTGTACTCGGCTGGGGTCTTCATGCCTTCGAGCGCCAGCAGGATCGTATTGATGCCATTCTTCACGGGCGGGTTGTCCAGCACCAGCCAAGTGTTGCCCTTCGAGTTCTTGATGGTGGTCCCTGAGGACAGATCCACCTGGGTGCCGTTGACGTCACAACGGATCCGATTGAAGGATTTCTGGGTGTCGGTCAGGCGCAGGCGCAGCTCGGTCTTCTTGATCCTGCCGTCGGCTAGACCACCGGCGATATCGTCGTCCACCCGGATCTGGATAGCATTGGCCGGACCCGCACCGCGTCCGATCGTGGAGAGCTTGTACGGCACCTGGGGTGGGTAGTCTCCGAGATGGTTCAACTCGCGGCTTGCCGCGTAGTAGCACCGATCGAGACTGGCCAGAGCCTCTTCGCTCGCCAGCTCAGTAAAGGCCTCGAGATCGGCGCTGGTGAAGTGTCCGACCCAGGTATTGATAGGAGTCTCGGCGCTCAAAGGCTCGCCCTGTGGAACTGGGTTCGGGCGGTGGCTTCGGTAGTCGTAGTTGAACAAGTGGAACCCCGCAGCACCCTGCCGGTATCCGTTCAAAGCGGCGGCCCGCGGAATCGTCGCTGGACTTCCCTCGTACCCGTTGTATGGAGAACTCCGGTGTGTCCTGGTGTCGCAGCCGGCATAGATGAGGACATTGTTGTTCCTGGCGGCTTTCACCGCCCGATCGATATCGATCCGTTGGTCGCAATAGCCGACAGAGCTGAGGACGGCCGCATCGATCAGGCCCTGGCGGATCCAGGTCTCAGCATCGAGGCCCATGGTCACAGTGTGATCGATACTGGGGGGGACCCGAACCGTAAGCTTGATCTCCCGGCCCTTCTCAGCCTGGTGGCGGCGGACGATGTCCTGTGCCTTCCCAATGAACTCGTTCATGGCGGACAGGTGCTTGTAGGCCTCGCCGCTCTTGAAGTAGTTGGGTTGACGGGAAAAATCCAGCTCCAGACCATCGAAGTCGTAACGGGTCAGGGCCTCGTCGAAGAGACCCAGAAAACGATCCCTCACCTCCTGGTGAGCAAAGTCCCACTGCCAGGAAAAATTCCATTCCTCGGCGCGTCCGGCGGAGAATCGTTCTACCGTTGAGCCAATGAGAAGGTCGGTACGCTCGAGCTTCATCACGGAGCGTCCGTACCAGCCTCGGTCCTCGTAGCTCACGTGGGCGTCGTTCATGCGGAAGGAGGCAAAGATACCCATCTTGTGTTCATGAGCCCTTTCTACGAGAATCTTCATCAAGTCGTGACCGTCCTCCTGGATGGCCGCCAGGTTCCGGTGAAGAAGCTCCACGTGACTCATGTTCATGCCGCCGACCGAGTCGCGGTTGGTGTCTCCATCCGGATTCCAGTCCTGGACGTTTTCCCCCCACATAGAGCCGTGGGAACTGCCACGCCAGGAGAGGTCGTCGTCGATCCCGACCAAGACCGATAGCACGTCGACGCCCTTTCCTGCCAGAGCATCCAGGACGATGGTCAGGTCCTTCGGATCGCGACGCTTCAGGTAGTTGAAGGCCCAGGTTCCGTCGGTGTTGTAGATGATCCGGGGCGGCCAGTTGGGTGCTGGTTCCAGGCTCTTCTGGGACTCTTTTGAAGTTTCAGCGGAGCATCCCAACAGAGAAAGAGCTGCCAGGACAACACTGAGCCGTGATACGGTCTTCAAGAGTGACATCGTCTTTATCCTTAATCGAACGCTGGGCTTGTCCAGAACGGTGACGTGAGGTAAAACACAACTAGGCCGAGAGCCTATCAGGTCTGTCCCAACCTGTCTTGTTCCCCACTCATGAACGATGGGAAGGACAGTAATTCCAGAACGGAGACATCGTGAAACAGGATCAAAGAAGGGCACCTTCTCTCAGGCTGGCTGGCTCGCTATTCATGCTGGGGCTTCTCTGCCTCAGTCCCGACACCCTGGCAGGAGGGGGAGTCCGTCACGCCAGTTTCGAGGACTTCTCGGCTGGAACCCTGGGCAACTCGGGCGCCAACCTCTACGTTTCTCGAAAAGGGCGCGTCCAGGTGATCAACCACTGGGATCTCAATCAGGATGGTTGGCCCGATCTGGTCATGTCCAACAGCCATGACATCATGGAAACTGTGGACGCCCTCGTCTACTGGGGAAGTGAGAACGGGCCTCAGTCGCTGCTGCCTCCCCTTTGGAAAAAGCGGCCCCTGGCCCAGGTCCTCTTCAAGCTTCTTGATGAGAAGGGCCGAGTTACTCGACTTCCATCTTTCGGAGGGGGCCGGTCGGCGGTCGCCGATTTCAACCGCGACGGCTATCCCGACATTGTGTTCTGCAATTTCATTCACAACTATCCGGGAGTCCGCTACGCCTTTATCTACTGGGGGAGCCGAGACGGCTATCGTCCCGACCATCGCACCGAACTGCCCACCAACTGGGCTTCCGGCGTGGAAGCAGCCGATCTGAATCAGGATGGATATCCTGACTTGATCTTCGCCAACCAGGGGGTGGAGTTGGGCTTGGAGAACATTTCCCAGGATAGGGGTCTGGCCTCCTTCATCTACTGGGGCGGTCCCTCCGGATTCGACGCAGCCAAGCCAGAGCTGATCGCGACCCGCGGAGCCGCCGATGTGACCGTGGCCAACCTGGACGGTGACGGTCGTCCCGACCTGGTGTTTACCAACGACAGCTCCCATGCTCAGGAACTCCAGATTTTCCTGGGTGGGGGAGGATACGGCAAAGAGGCGGGCCATCGCCTACCCCTGCCGCATCCCAGCAGTGTGACTGCCTGCGACCTGGATCGAGACGGCAAAGATGACCTGGTGGTGACTGGCGCCTTGGCTGAAGGTGAGGCGAATGCACAACAGCCCAATGCCGAGACTCGTCGGCTTTACCTGCTCTTCGGAAGCTCTTCCGGTATCGATCCCCAACGGACTCTCCAGCTGCCCAGCCACCTGTCCCAAGGCAGCTTCTGTGGCGATCTGAACGGAGACACTTGGCCCGATCTGGCGGTGGCCAGCCTTTCCGACGACTCCGTGCCCCGGGACCAGGGATGGGCCTCGAACTTCCGTGTCCCTTCTTTCGTCTACTGGGGCTCGGAGGAGGGATTCTCACCGGCGAAGCGGACCCCGCTTCCGACTCTGGGGGCCAGCGATGTGGCCGCTGCAGATCTCAACCGCGATGGCTTCTTAGATCTGATCTTCGCCAACAGCCGGGACGGCAGCAGCTACGACGTACCCTCATACATCTACTGGGGCAGCCAGGCCGGCTTCGCCCCCTACCTTCGCTCCGATCTGCAGGGCTTCGGTGCGGGCAGTGTTCAGGCCGAGGACCTCGATGGCGACGGGCACCAGGAGGTCCTATTGGTCAACCAGACCAGCGGGACACACTCCGGAACCGGTACCGTCGAGAGCCACATCTTTTGGGGTAATCCCCATTCCTTCTACTCAACCGCATCGGTGACCGGCCTGCTGGGCAACAACGCCTACGGTGTCACCCTCTCCGATTTCAACGACGATGGGTTCGTAGACCTGCTCCTCTGCAATAACAATATTGACTTTGCTCACCTCTACTGGGGAGACGCGTCGGGCTTCTCCCAGCAGAGGCGCGACAGCCTCCCAGCTGGACCGGCGCCGGCGAGCAGCGCGGCCGACCTCAATCGGGATGGCCATCTTGACCTGGTCTTTACCCACAGCCACCAGCAGAAGCCGCGGGAGGTCATCCTTTGGGGTTCGGACGAGGTCTACTCCGAGACCAGAAGGACCACGCTGAAGCTTGGTGTCATGACTGGGTCGCACCGGGTCGCCGACCTGAACCGGGATGGCTGGCTGGATTTGATCTTTCCCTCTCGAAGTGGAGACCTCCAGATTTCTTGGGGCAGTGCCAATGGATACTCCGAGTCCAGGGTTTGGACCGGAAAGGCGGGCGCCGGTCAAGTGGAGCTGGCCGATCTGGATGCCGACGGCCATCTCGACTTCGTCATCACCGGCACGTTCGAGCTCGAGACTCGCTCCCGCAATACCCATACCCGCATCTATCGGGGCACTCCGGAAGGAGTACCCGAAGCGAAACCGATCGCGGAATTACAGGCCTATGCAGCGATCGAGTGCGCCATCGCCGATTTGAACCGGGACGGCTTTCTGGATCTAGCCCTGACCAACTACATGTCCGACAGCACCCGGTCGTTGCCCATGTTCGTCTACTGGGGCCGGGAAGGAGCCCGCTACAGCAACCAGGACCGGACCGATCTTCCTGCTGAGTCCTCTTCGGGGGTCCAGACCCTCGATCTGAACCGGGACGGCTACCCGGAGGTCATCGTCCAAAATCATGTAAAGGATGGCATTCACACCATCGACAGTAGCATCTACTGTAACGGTCCCGAGGGACTGAGTGCCGAGCGTCGCACCCTTCTGCCAACCATCGGGACCCACTTCTCGCCTCGCATCGATCCCGGAAACCTCTACACCCGTCGATTGGAGGAGGAGTACGTGTCGGCTCCCCTCTCCCTGCCGAAGGGAGAGGAGTCCTACACTCTCTCCTGGCGTGGTGAAGAGCCTCAGGGTACAAAGTTGAAGCTTCAAATCAGGGCAGCCCAAACCCGTGACGGACTCGAGAGTGCGTCCTGGCAGGGCACCAGCGGTGAAGGTTCGTTCTACGATAGTCCCGGTACGCTACAAGGCCTTGGTGGTCAGCAATGGATCCAATACCGGGTCGTCTTCACTTCGGCTGATGGCGGAGCCTGGCCGATACTCACGGAGGTAGAGATCGTCCCCGTATGGTCAAAAAACTCAGCCGACCTGGAAGTCTCTGTTGTTGAGAGAGTTGCGGCAGCAACAATCGGTTGAACTCAGCCGTGACCTGGACCAACTTTGACTGGATGAGGCGCCTGAGTCCTCGGCGTGAGCATCTAGCCAACCATGAACTTCGTGCTCAAGCCCTGGCAGCTCCTGCTTCTCATCCTGGCCGGTTGGATCAACAGACACCAGCAAGACGCGATCGAGTATCTGTTGACTGAGAACCAAGTGTTGAGAGAAAAGCTCGGCAAGGGTCGAATCCTGCTCAACGACGACCAGCGTCGACGTTTGGCCGTTAAGGGTAAGGTCCTCAGTCGCAAAACTCTCAGCAAACTGGCCAGAATCGTCACACCCGATACGCTGCTGCGTTGGCACAGAGAGCTGATCGCACGCAAGTGGGATCATTCGATTACTCGGCAATCAATCGGTCGACCACGAGTCCGGCAGCAGATCGTCGACTTGGCTCTTCGCTTCGCACAAGAGAACCCAACTTGGGGTTATGACCGCATCCAAGGTGCCTTGGCCAATGTGGGCTGCCACATCTCTGACACCACTGTCGGTAATATCCTCAGAGCACATGGTATCGAGCCAGCTCCCGATCGGCAG
>JAKZYH010000785.1:0-2897 GCA_047514575.1 Acidobacteriota bacterium
GTTTGAACCTCGAGGTGGGATCATGGAGGAGAGTGGATGACCGGTCCTGGCGGGCCTGACCAGTTTCACGGCGGCGATGACTCGGTGGCCACCCGCTGGCCCAATGCTCCCAAACCTATATTGGATCTGAGTACAGGCATCAACCCGTTTTCCTACCCCCTCGAGAGGCTGGCCAAACTTGTCTGGGTTCGCCTGCCGCAGAGAGAGGCGGAGAACCAACTGAAACACGCTCTGGCCGGCTACCTCGGCCTCACAGGGACTGACACCTTGGCTCTGGCCCCTGGCTCGCAGATTCTGATCAATCAGCTGCCATTTTTGTTCGACCGCGGCCCGGTATTCGTCAGTCAGCCGACCTACAGCGAGCATATGTCTTGCTGGGCCCGGGCCGGACATCAGGTCATAGTGGTTGAGGGATGGGATGAGCCCCACGATGAAGGGACCTTTTTTGTGGTCACTAACCCAAACAATCCCGATGGCCGTCAGATCGACAGAAAGAGGCTGATCGACATCGCCAGGTCAAGGGGTAGCTACCTGGTCGTTGATGAAGCCTTTGCAGACCTTGCGCCAGACATCAGCGTAGTCGACCTGGTGCAAGAGCTACCCGTCATCGTACTCAGGTCCTTCGGGAAATTCTTTGGGCACGCAGGGGTGCGGCTTGGGGTGATGGTGGCCGCGCCGGATCTCTGTTCGCGTATGAGAGATCGGCTCGGTCCGTGGTGCGTTTCTGGGCCGGCTCTTGCGATCGCGTCAAAGGCCTATTCAGACAGGCAGTGGATTGCAAACACTCGAGCTCGACTCAAAGTGGCGGCAGCACAACTGGATCGGTTACTGGTGGAACTTGGTCTCGACTTGATCGGAGGAACCGACTTGTTCAGGCTCGTCGCACATCCCAGAGCCAGTGCAATCTACGAGGGTCTGGGAGGCCGCGGAATTTTAGTGCGGCCCTTCGAAGATCATCCCAGCTGGCTAAGGTTTGGCCTGCCCTGTGACGAGGCCGCCCAGCAACGCCTGGTCAGTGCATTGAAGGAGACTCTATGCGATGTCCAAGATCGACATTAATGAACGGCATAAAGAGGAAATGCGTGCTCGCCAGGCCGAGCATCGGGCAAGAATCAGGGACCGCAAGGCGCTGGATCGAGGCCTGCTGCTCGTTCATACGGGCGACGGAAAGGGAAAGTCGACAGCGGCCTTCGGCACTGTCATCCGCTCCCTCGGCTGGGGCCACAGTGTCGCGGTGGTGCAGTTTGTGAAAGGGAAGTGGAGGGTTGGAGAACGAGAATTCTTCGACCGCCTGGAGGGTCTCGTCACATGGTTCACAATGGGGGAAGGATTTACCTGGGACACCCAGGACCGAGATCGGGATATGGCCGCAGCGCGGACGGCCTGGCGGAAGAGCCTCGAGCTGGTCACGAGCGGCGACTACGATCTGGTTGTGCTCGACGAGCTCAATATCGTCCTGCGGGACGAGTATCTGGAGGTGAACGAAGTCGTGCAGGGATTGCTGGAACGGTCCCGGCGCACCAGCGTCATCGTCACAGGCCGGGATGCAAAGCCGGAGTTGTTGAAGCAAGCTGATCTCATTTCAGAAATCAAAGCCGTTCGTCATCCCTTCGAAAACGGCTTCAAAGCAAGACGGGGGATCGACTTCTAGGTGGGACAACTACCGAGGATCTTCCTGATACGCCACGGAGAAACCGAATGGAATCGGCAAGGCAGATTCCAGGGCCGAAAGAATTCCGCCCAAACCGAAGATGGCCGAACCCAGGTTGAAAGAATCGGCAGGAATCTGGCCCTCGATATCGGCCGGTGTAGGCAGGAGCTCGCTGCGGTCTGCAGCCCATTGGGGCGCTGCATTGAATCCGCGAAGATCGTGAGTGGGTGTATGGAGGTCAGCTGGAAGCAGGACGATCGCTTGGTCGAATTCACCGCCCATGATTGGGATGGGGCTCTCACCAGAGAGATCCAGGCAGAACTTGGGGCCGATCCCCCGCAAATCTATTCCTCTCTGGATAGAATCGGTGGGGAGAGTTGCGACTCGGCTTCCGAACGCGTCCGTTCCTGGCTCGGTGAGATACGAACCGACACTCTTTGCATAACGCACGGTGCCGTGGGCCGAATCATTTGTGACCTTTATGCTGGACTCGGAGGTCCCCGCGTGTCTGAGCCTTTGTCACAGGGTGGTTACTACGTCCTGCAGAATGGATGGTGCTTCTTCAGGCAACTGTTGTTGAGTTCCGACGGCATTCCACGCTGGCTTGGTGCCGAATCTCAGAGAAGTGTGGGGCCGGACGAAGTTGTGACGGACGAAGTTGTAATGAGCCATGAGCAAAGCCAAGTTGCCCGCCAAGAATTCAGTCCGTCGCGCGTCAGTCGGGAATCAAGCGGACGGCCCTTCCGCCGACGGAGAGGCGAATGCCGTCCGGAGCCATTTCGAAGTTCCCTTCAGCCACAGGGTGAGAAGCTTCTGCAAGCCTCCGCTCACCGCCTGAGCCCGCCAGGAGGTTCTCGCGGCCGACTGCTTTGAAACTCTGCTGTCGAGGATCAAGGACGATGAGGTGAGGGAGAGTGGGGGAGACAAGCACGAAACTGGCGCTGCCTTCGGAAAGAAAGACCTCAGCTGCGAGATCTTCTTCGTCGTCCACGAAGACGGTTGCAGGAATGGGCAAAAGCACCGTCTCGCGAGCTCCCGCTGCGGCAAAGAGGAGGGCGTCACCGGCTGCCACCAGGGAGGGAGATCTCGCCATGAACAGGGCCACCAGAATTGACACGACCAGCGCGATCATCGATCGATACAAGGGGAAATGGAGACTTCTCGGCAGCAGGCGGATCGCGACGACGAGGGGAAGTCCCAGCATGAGAAGATCCTGCCATAAGGCTTCTCCAGCGCTGCGCTGGAT
>JAKZYH010000786.1:0-9086 GCA_047514575.1 Acidobacteriota bacterium
CATATAGAGCGAGTCGCTGCCAACCGCAGTCGCGACGACATCCCAATGCCCGTCGTTATCAAAGTCTCCTGTGCCTAGCAACTCAACAGCTTGTGGCAATTCAAAGACACGAGCTGGAGACAAAAATGGGAAGGCCGTGAACTCACCCCGTGTTTTCCGCTCCTTTGCGCCAGGACTATTCGGATAAATGGAGTCAACATTGCCCCGGTGAAGAGCTAGAATCCCCCCACGCGCTCCGGCGTATCCACAGACGAGATCCTGTACCCCATCTTCATCAAAATCGCCCGCAGCCAAAGCCAATGGTTCCGCGAGACCCATCTCCAGCTCTTGCTTTGGCAACGGTTCACCGAAGTATTCGGTCTGCAGAATCTGAGGCTTTTGCAAGTTGATCCAGGGATAACCACCCCCGAATACGTCTAACGTGTTCGATCGTTCTTCTCCAGCCTTTCTATTTGTGGTCCCTTTAGTCGTGAAGGCTGATACCCCGCCAAGACCCATCGACTGAACTGAGACAAACGTAAGCGCCAACAAGCAGGCCAAGCAGACAGCAAAGTTCGTACGCCTCGTGTGTCGTCTCACATTACCAGCTCCCTAGCGACTGGTGCGACTGACAAGAGAACAAGCAGAGCCCTGACGTCCCGTGGAGGATGCTGATGTGAGGATGATTGAGAGAAGCCAAAAGCTGTGCTTCCCTCTGAAAGCGGCCCATTCTCTGGCGATCCCGGACAAACTGCTCAGGCAGGATCTTCAGCGCCACCTCCCGTCCCAGCCGGGTGTCGATGGCCCGATAGACCGCACCCATCCCTCCTTCCCCAAGCTTGGCGGTGATCTTGTAGTGGGAGATGGTCTGGCCTATCAACGAGCCTCCAGACTGCTGGGGAGTCTATGTGGCAATACTAGATCTTTGACTTTGGAAGGGCAATGCCAGGGGACGGCATATCTAGAAATCGGAAGGATAGGCGGAACTCAATCCGCCTTTTTCGCTGACACTCGGAATGTCGTTCGCTGCGAAGGGTCGTGTGCTTGAAACTGCCATCCTTGTCCTTGTTTCTCGAAAAGGTGACCCATTCTGGTCGCATGACCGCTTGGTCTGCGCGGAATGTCCGCAACCCGTTAGCGGTCGTTCGATCGACGTTTTCGTGGAAGACCTGAATGTCCGCTTTTAGGTGAAAGCGGTCGTTCGATTTCGATCAAATCGGACGCTGTCTGTAAGATCGGGTGCCGACTTCCAATCGAGATATCTTTCACATGTGTCGGCATGATGTGTTGACTGCGCTTCTGACCATCAAGAATCAGCAGCGACCATTGCTGCTAACCTCTTGTCACCGCTCCTGCTGACTTACTGAAACCACGACAGCGAGTAAATACGATCTTTAGGGTACCGCAAACAGCAGCTAAGGCGAGGACGCACGTGACAAGTTCCGACGACCCCACTTCGCAGCTCAAGGGCTACGCCTCCGATCAATCCGATACCACCCTAGCCGGGCTCTAATTCGAGAAGTCCTAGGCGGTGGAGCCCCCTTCCGGCGCTCTCTCACAGTCTTTGAGAGGGTCCTACGTCCCGAGCACCCAGCTTGGCCACCTGCGTCAACCAACTGGCTACTCTGGAAATCCCAGGGAAAATATTACTAGGCGATGTCCCTCTACGAGCGCTCCAACTAGTAGAGAGAAGGTGGTGGGTCCCGAGCACCCTGATGTGGTTATTAGACTCGACAACCACGCCGACCTGCCGCCGGAAGATGGCCTCTAATGCGAAGGCCGAGAGGCTATAGAAACGCACGTGTAATTCGGGCTTGGCAATACTAGAGGGAAGAATCGCCAGGATAAATCACGAGGGTCTGGCTGTGCCCAAGATTGTGCCCACAAGGAGACGACTCCAGCTGATTCCAGCTGACTCGGGCTGACTTCGGTCCTTCGTCAGAGTTTGGGGTACGTCCTTATAACCTCTGCATTTAAAGCCAGTTACCCGAACTGTGAATTCTACCCGGCTTGAGACTTAAAATCCTGAGGAGGGTTACCTCCGTGTGGGTTCGAGTCCCACCCCGGGTACTTTCTTTTCAATGGGTTAGGAGTTAAATCGGGATTCCCGGGGGATCGGTTCGGATGTTCTCCTCCGCCCTCCGGTATCGTAGCCGGGCCTCAGGGATTGCGCTTGCAAGTGCTGTGGTTGGATAGTGCTTAGGCAGGGTCAATTCGTGTACCTAGTAGATGCAGGGATCTGAAGCTCTCCAAGATCGTGCTGCTTGACACTTCTTGATCAGTTTGTGAACTTTCTCTCGACCAAGGATCTCCAAGGTGGAAACAGGGGCGAGCCAGCGCGCGGTTGATCCACCGGTGCTGGGCCGTCTGAAGAATCGACGCTATGGACTTCGAATGGGACCCGACGAAGGCTCGCGCAAACGAGAGTAAGCACCGGATCTCTTTTTTCCAAGCATGCGAAGCGTTTGACGGCGACAATTCTTCAACTATTCCTGACCCCGACCATTCCCAGCATGAAGATCGGTATCTGATCTTCGGGTTGTCGAAGGGTGGCAAGTACCTGGTTGTGTCGTATACTGAACGTGGTGATCGGATTCGGCTGATTTCGGCACGAGAGAAGACACCACGAGAGAGCAAAGCCTATGAGCGGTGACAGGGATACCCTCAGAGACGAATATCCGGAGGACCTGATCAAATCCGGTGTCCGCGGTAAGTACACGAAGAGTTACCGTGCGGGCACGAACATCGTTCTGATTGATCCGGACCTGCACAAGCTATTCCCAGATTCTGAAGCCGTCAATCGCGCCCTTCGTGAGTACGTTTCGACAAAGCGAACGGCAACCTGACGTTAGGGTCCCACGATACCGCGCAGTCAACGACCACTTACCCGCCAAGTCTGGCGGGATCCTGGCATCGACGCCCGGGCCCTACAGCTTCAGCAGCCGCTTGGCGTTGAGGCCGAGGATCTTCTGCTTTTCTTCCGCAGAGATGTCGGCCATCACGATCTTGGCGATCTGCTGCACACCGTTCAGGAGTGGCAAGTCGGAGCCAAACAGCACTCGGTCTGCTCCTACCCTGTCGACTACGTAAGCGATGTCTCCCGAGCGAGTGCGGCCGCAGGTTTCGAGGTAGATCTCGGGCAGCTCATGGGCGGCCTCCACGACCCTGCGGCCGAAAGTGGGCCCGTGCCACCCGGAGCCACCGTGGGCAATGACCCAGTGGACCCCGGGGAAGCGCGTCAAGAGGGTCTCGTAGCGCTTGAGGATCGAGACCGATACGGGATCGAAATAGTGCCAGGCGTGGGACATGACCGCCAGGTTGCGGTCGCTGGCAAACTCGAAAACGGGATAGTACACCGGATCTTCCTGCGAGACCCCGGCGTAGTGGGGGTAGATCTTGATGTAGCGGGCGCCCAGTTGGTCAAAGCAGCGCTCCAGCTCCGGCACCATCTCGTCAGGGTAGTGAGGAGTCACAAAGGCCACTGGGATGAATCGGTCGGGCGCTTTTCGGACGAACTCGGCTACCAGGTCATTGCCGCGGCGGGCCTCGCCCTGGAAAATGCAGTTGATGCAGGCACGGTCGATTCCGGCCCGGTCGAGGGCGCGGAGGAAGAGCTCAACATCGTCGTCCATCCAGAAGCGGCCCCAATTTCCGACGTGGCAGTGAAAATCGATGACGAGAGTTTCCATTCAGAGTGCTCCAGGCTGGTAACCGGGTCTGACTTCTTCAGCTTGACCCTGGGATGCGGTAGTACCTCCGGTAGAGCCCGCTGTCGTGGGACTGGCGTGAGGCGACCTCCCGCTCGAGTGCGGTCTCCGGCTGCTTAGCGTCGAGGGGCGCGGCTCGGAATGTGTAGAGATCCGCAGCGGTCAGAAAAAACTCCAGACGCACCACCCGTCCCTTCAGCTCATCAATACGTCTCTCCCTCCAGCGTACCTCGTGAGTGGTGCTGTCGCCGCCGAAGGCAAGGCTGTCTTCGTAGCCGAAGCCGGGCAATGGTCGACGGCCGGCGTCGACGACACGCACCTTGAGCTCGCCCCGCCTTCCACCGAGCTCGGCATCGCAGTTCACGAGGAGTCGACCGCCCGGCCACCGGATGCGGCGCGTGGAGACAACGCCCCCATTCGCGGGCCCGCGCAGGGAGACGAAACCCTCCCGGCGGATCGTCGCCAGGCCGGTGCCGGACTTGCCCGTCATCGAGTCGTGGGGAGCATCGCGGCCGCCATAGTAGATCCACCACTGGTCACCGACCTCCAGCCACTGCGAGGCGAACACCATGCCGTCGTCCCAGGCCCCTTCAGGCCCCAGCGTGATGAGTCGCGGGCGGCCCGGCAAGCGCTCGAAAACGCGTCCATTTCGGCTGATGGCCAGCTGGGTGTTGATCGTCTCCGCCTTTCTCTTGTACGGCCACGCAAAGCCCCAGTAGATCCCAGCGTGGTAGCTCGTCGGCATACCGTAGAAGAAGTTGGATCCCTCGAAAACGAGGTCGGAGCTCTCGGTCGCATCATCTGCGTCGGGGATGAGGATGGTCTGAGTGTCCAGGGGCCACTCGACCCAGAGTCTGCGGTTCGACATACGGGCCACCCGACGCGTGGCGCCGCGAACCAGGTTGTCGCCGTCGCCGTAGCGGTCGGTCGGTCGGTTAAACCACACGTAGAGCTGCTGACGGGGGTCCCAAACGATCGAGCTGTGCGTGTCCGGATGAAAGTTGGCGCCGATGCGGGTCACGCTAGATTCGTCCCAGTGTATACAATCGTCGGAACCCACCAGGTACACGCCATCGGCGCCGACATAGTACATGACGTACTTGTGGCCACGGCGATGCTCCTCAGGCAGGTCGAGCAGGTACTGCGAGTAGGCGCCGATGCTCTGCGGACCCTCTCTGTCGGAGGGGACCTGCCAGCAGATGTTATTGTCCTTCGAGCCCATCCATTTATAGAAGCCCAGTCGTGGCAACTTCCACTCGATACCGTCTTTCGACTCGGCGTAGGCAACCGCGTAGGTGTACTTGACCGGTTTCAGGCTGTAATACCAGAAATCCTGGTAGAGCATCCGGAAGAGCTGAGCGTCCTTGTCCCACACGACGTTCACGTAGTCTCCCTCGCCTGCTATGAGTGGATTGGCGGGGTGCTTGATCGGCTGGTGTGCCACCCGCACCAGGGCCTCGTCCTTTTTGAGCAAGGCCCAGCGGTTGTCCACGATGTAATCGTCAACGAAAAACTGGGACTCATGTCCGATTTGGACCGGCTCGTCGGGCAAAACTGTCTCCGAGAATGCCGGGAGGGACAACGTTCCCAGCAGCATCAGGGAACAGATGCAAGTGTTTGGTTTCATGGTGTGATTGCGACGCCCATCTGCTAAAGCTAACACGAAGATATTTGAAGTGTTGATTTCCACCGAATCGGACGCGAAACGGCCGGCATAGTGGCCCTTTCCAGGAGGCCGCTTCAGCGGTCTGGCGCGAAGCGTTTCAGACCCGGTGTTTACGCCGGGGTCAGCAGTTTCTCCTACCTCCCCTGAGGGCCGTTTACGGTCCTTCTCGAGCGGCGGCTTTAGCCCTCGTGGACCCGGAGCCTGGCTGAAGCCTTTACCCGATAAGCCTGCTGAAGCAGGCTCCAGCAGCCGCTTACCCGCCCACCCGGCCCTGAAGGACAGAAGACTTCAGTAGGGAACCAGGTGTGGTTGGAGGGCGTCTTCATCGAACTCCACACCCAATCCCGGCCGGTCTGGCACCAGCAGCGCTCCGTCCTCCAAGACCATGGGATCCTTGAGGACATCATTGCGCCAGGGGATGCGGCTGGGAGCGATCCATTCCAGAATCAGTGGGTTGGGAATCGCAGCCATGACGTGGGCGGCGGCCATGGTCCCGACCGGTCCCTTCGTGTTGTGAGGCGCGATCGAGACCTGATGGGTCTCGGCTAGCGAGCAGACCTTTTTCATTTCTGTTATGCCACCGATGTAGACAGGGTCCGGTTGGGCCACATCGATGGCGCTAGCCCGGAGAAAATCGTTGAAGCGGTGCTTGTTGGTCAGACGCTCCGAACCGGCAATGGGAGTGGTGGTCCCGGCTCGCACCCGGGCGTAGCCCTCGGGATCTTCCGGAATGGTGGGCTCCTCGAAGAAGAGAAGCCGATAGGGTTCGAGCAGGCGGGCGACTTCCAGCGCGGAAGTGGGGTCAAAGGCGGCGTGGGGATCGTCCATGAGCAGGATCTCCTCCCCTAGCGATTCGCGAAGAGCTGCGTAACGGCGGTCGATATTCCTCAGCTCTTCGCGGCTGATCCTCGGACCCCGTGCCTCCAAGATGCTGATGCCCGACTTGAGAGCTTTGAAGCCTTCACCGAGAACGCTCTGAGCACTGGCTACGAGAGCGTTCTGGTCCGGCCCTCCAAAGTGGGAGTAGACGGGTACGCGGGAGGTGCGGGGACCGCCCAGGAGGGTGCAGACAGGAGCCCCCAGAGCCTTCCCCTTGAGGTCCCAGAGGGCCTGGTCGATGCCACTGATGGCACTGGTGAATATGATTCCGCCGGTTCGATAGGCGGTTCCACCGCCGGCGTAGAGGTCTCGATAGATGCCCTCGATGTCGAAGGCATCCCGGCCCAGAATATGGGGCTTCAGGGCTTCCACCATTCTGGCCACCACAGTCTCCTTGCGGCTGTAGGTAGCCTCGCCGATCCCGCTGAGGCCTTCGCTGCTGTGTACCCGCACGTGGGTCCACTTGCGGCCACAGTCAGACTGGACCAGTTGAACGGTGATGTCGCGGATCGGCAGGGACTCCCCATATCTGGCACGGGACATCTGAGCCGCCGGGCCTTCTGGGGAAGTCGAGGCGGGAACCACCCCGGTGCCGGCCACGCCGGCTGCCACGGTCGAGGCGGCCATGCTTGTAGCCTGCTGGAGGAATCGTCTTCGGTTCACAGCCGGAGTCTATCCCGATGGGGTGACCTCAGGCGGTGCTAGGCCAGACTCTTTTCGAGGTGTTTTGGCCCGGGTGAAGAGGTTCAGCGATAGACATCCTTCCGATGCCCAACTTTGACAACGTATACGACAAGCTGTTCGTCTTCAACGGAGTAAACAATTCGATGGACTCCCTGCCGGACTCGGTATCGCTCACTGGCGGAGAACTTCCTGCAGCCAGGAGGGCGCGGATCGTCGGCCAACCGTCGGATCTTGGCGACGACTCGCCGGCGGTCTCGCTGGTTCGAGATCGCCTCGATCTCCTTTACGGCCGACGGCTTGATCAGAACTTCAAATCTTGCCACGCCGCTTCAAGTCTTTCACGACTTCTTCAAACGAGAGATCCTCTTCGACTGCTCTTTCCTCGAAGGCGGCCAGATCCTCCGCATCTTCGGCCAGGGCGAGCCTGACAGCCTCGTTGACGAGGTCGGAGAGACTGCGTTCGGTCTCAATCGACTTGAGTCGCAGGGCCCGGTGAATCGCGGACTCGAAGTAGACAGTCGTCCTTTTCTGTTCTGATGGCATTATTCCATTATGAGTTTTTACGTCATAACATCAACTTCCGGTTCTCTCGCGATCAAGGGCCCCGATGACTTGCTCGAGCCAGTCTTCGGTCTCGCCACGCGCCGCACGCGACTCCTGGATCAGTCTGAGGTTGTTCGCCGTCGTCTTCGGCTCCCAGACCTCTCTGACCCGGGACAGGGCATCGGAAAGTGACTTGCGCGCGGCTGCCCTGTCGTTGGAGAGCACGGCCAGCTCCAGGAGTGTCGCGTGATCCCAGTAGTCCGGCCGGGTGGATGCTAGACGCTGTCCAACCGCGAAGCGTACCACGGGCAAGAGCTCGTTCTTCAGGGTCAGCGACTCCTCATCACCCTTGATCTCCAGCAGCGTCACGGCATTGATCCCCGGGTACGCGTCCCGGATGTCTGTTTCATAGCCCTTACGGTACATGTCGATGGCTTGATCCAGATAGCCCTCCCCGAGAAAATCCTCACCCTGCTTCTTCGCCTCCACCCAGAGATCCTTATAGATTCGCCCCAGCAACCCACAGGTCTCCGAGCTGGGACCTCGCTCGCTGAGCACGGCTTCCAGCACCTCTGTTGCCTGCTCCCGCCGGCCAATACGGTTCAGTGCGAAGCCGAGCTGCTCGCGGAGCAAAATGGTGTTGCGCAGCACGACGGGCATCTTCTCGTAGAGATCGATCATGCCTTGATAGTCCGCCACGGCCCGATAGCTGAGGAACAAATCGACGAGCACGCCCGCTTCGACCAGCGCCAGATCCCCAAGACCGGTCTCGATGCTGCGCAGCTCCGCGGACTCCCCAGACCTGCGTGCCTCCGCCAGCTGGCGCTTGACGTTCGCCTCGTAGCGCGTCTGCTCGCGGAAGACATCTGTTTTCAGTCGAGCGATGTTGGGTGGACCATAGTCTTCCAGGAGCTGAAACACCGGACTGTCGGTCGCAGCATCCTGAGCACTCAGAGTCTTCAGCTCCTCGAGACGTCGAGCAAGGGCCCCTTGTAGACTCGACGCCTCGTCGGCCCCGAAGCGGCTCTGCTCGCCCAGCTCGTAAGGCAGCGCCCGCAGGAATTTGACGTCGAACGGCAGCTGGTGCTGGCTGGCGAAGATCGCCAGGGTCGTGGCGGGGCGAACGGCATGGCGCACGCCCAGTTCGTAAAAGACGTTGGCATTGGCGGTGGTCAGATCGGCGACAGCGAAATCGCAGAGTATGAGTCGTTCGAACATCGGCTTGTGAATGATGCCGCCGGTTCGCTCCTCGTCGGCGCGGATGGGCTCCAGCTCCGCGGCCTCGATGCCTGGGCGAATAGCGGTTTCGTAGATCTGATCGAAGTCGATCGCGCGGCCGCTGGAGGGATCCTTCTTGACGCCGAACGGCATCAGTACGAAACAAAGTGGTCGAGGGTTCATCCTTCAAAGCTCCTCTTCCCTGTGGTCCCGGCGACAAAGCCGTGGAGCCCAGGGGCCCCTGTTATCCTTAGTATAGGACAAGGATGGGCACCCTTCGTACCGAAAACGTCAGGCCGGTCTGACAAGGTTAGAAGAATACGTTTTCAATCACGGAGACACAGATATGGGTGATAAAGGAAGTAAGGACAAAGGCAAACGGGAACAGCAGAAGAAAGCCCTGCTTACCC
>JAKZYH010000787.1:0-10495 GCA_047514575.1 Acidobacteriota bacterium
GGAGCGGGATCCGACTGTGCAAGTCTGCAGATTCCTGGAGTCACAATGGAAACACTTGGATCACATAACCGATTGCTTTCCAACAACATAGGGACCGGATCCCGCTCCCTCACGGTCACGGCTCTGTAAACTACGCTTTTGGGGACTTTTGCGACAACCTCTAAAGGACCGGGCTATCGCGCTTCGCGCCAGACCGCTGAAGCGGTCTCTTAGCAACTACATCACGCCGAGGCGGGAAACTTGACCAGTTTGTGAACTTCTTCCCCACCAAAGGGGTCTCTAGAAGGGGGTGCCTGCTTGACTTCTGAGGTCTCTCTAGGGTTTTCTGGGTTCAGACTCACTCAACAGCGGGTCGCCAGCTATAGCTATAGTTAGGCAAGCTAGTCTACCTGTCTTACCTGGAGAACAGTCTTGAAGGACGACTTCCGCTTCGGTGAATGCCTCATACAGCCCCAGCTGAATCGCATCAAGACTCCACACGACTCCATCCGGGTCGAGCCCAAGGTGATGGAACTGCTCGTTTATCTGGCCAAGCATCGTGAAGAGGTGCTTCCGAAGGAGCGGGTTATCCAGACGGTATGGCCTGACTCCTACGTCGCAGATGATGTTCTGACAAGTGCTGTTTGGAAGCTCCGGAGGACCCTTGGCGATGACCCAAAGGACCCACGCTACATCGAAACCATTCCGAAAGCCGGCTACCGGCTAATCGCACCTGTTTCGTATGGCGAAGATGAATTGGGTTTCCGGAGCAAGGAACTCGAAAGGAGCCGGAGGAGCGATACCAAAGCGTCGCCCTCGGAGCCAGGGGGCTCAAGTGAGGAATCGAGCTCGGGTCGGAAACGCAGGCAGGCCCGTGTTGCTGCCTCTTTGCTCACCGCTGCTATTGCCCTGATTCTGGCGATCTGGTACTGGCCTGTCACTGAGAAGAGTCTGTCCAAAACCCAGGGGCGTAAGCCCTCCGTGGCAGTCCTCTATTTTCAGAACCTGTCGCAAGACCGAGACGGTGATATATGGGCAGCGGGAATGACGGAGGCCGTGATCACCGATTTGGCCAAGCTGGGCAGACTTGCAGTCAAGTCACGCCTTCAAGTGCTGCCGTTCAAAGATCAGACTCCTGACCTGGAAACCATCCGCAACGAGTTGGGAGTGGATGTGTTCGTGGACACCAGTCTGCAGAAGATCGGCAGTGAGCTGCGCATTCACACCAAGCTCATTGATGCCGATTCGGGGGACCATCTCTGGGCGGAGACATACGAGCGGAGTATCCGCGAGATCTTTCAGGTTCAGGACGAGATTTCCCAGGCGATCGCCACGGCTCTCGGGGTAGAGCTGGCCGGCGTTCAGAGAAGCGTCCTGATGGCTCGGCCCACTCAGAACTCAGCGGCCTTCGAGTACGCCAGCGAAGGCATCTACCACCTCGACCGCGAAGAATACGACAAAGCCCTAATCGCTTTCGATTCGGCCTTGAAGTTGGACCCGGGTTATGCGCTGGCCCACTACTACAAAGGCCGCACCTACCAGACCATGGAAGCCTATGAATTAGCCATAGAGTCCTACAACCAGGCCTTGCCCCGAGCTGATCAGTTTAGTCGCAAGCTCTGGGAATGGAAGAGTCCTCACCCAGGTACGAGGTGGTCTTACTCGAAGCGGCATCAGATTGCCATTGCAGCTTCGACCGATTTCGAAAAGCGGAGTATCCAGCTTACCGCCTTGGACCTGACTCGAAAGCAAGTTGTGTGGAAGCAGAGTCCGCCGGGGGCTGATGTCCGCCTTCTGACACCAGACCCGGAGCTCCAATCGGAGCCATACGACGCAACTCTTCTAGTAGAAACACGTCCGGTTCCCGCTCCTGTCCGTGGGGGCGTGGGTGATCCTCGTGAGGCTACCGTCCATGCGTACGACATCATGAGGGGGGACTTACTCTTTCGTAAGACCTTTCGGCCTGCGGTTCACACGCCGAGGCCGCTCCGGATCGCAAACAGCCCCGGAGCAAGACGCAAAACACCGATTTTGATTCATCTAGCAAGCAGGTGGGGAGGGGAAATCCATTGTCTCAATCCCAGGACGGGCCGGGAAAGGTGGGTATTCCAGTGGGATGGTGGTCTAGAACGACCACAACCCACAGCAGAGGGTGGTTTCTCCTTGTCCAGGTACTCCTGGATCGTAGTTGATGAATCAGGAACTGACGCGTTGTTCCTGCCTTTCTACAACTACCGCGGGAATCAAAAGGTTCGGCGCTACGTTCTGTTGGACCTGGACAAGGGAACGATAATCTGGGAGATGGACCTGCCTGAACCTCAGCAATCGGTTGTTCATCAAGACCGCATCATCGCTATTCATCCTGATAATGGCTTGGTTTCCTGTACGCGCATATCAGATAGGACTCAGATCTGGTCATATCAAGCTCAAGCAGAAATCACCGATTGGGTTGGTCTGGCCGCGAACAATCTCCTGATCCTCCAGTTGGCAGGAGGGAAGTTAGTCGGTATCGATACAAGCGACCGTCTTTTTGATTTCGGCCGCAGGCAGTGGACGGTCGATCTGGGAGATGCCTCCTACAAGTTTTGGAGCGATCAAGGTCACCTCGGTAGTAGTGATTACTCAATAACCAGAGCAAATCTGGTGAAGGCGCAGACCCTCTTCGCAGTCTCAGAAGAGGGGAATATCCACTCTCTCGACCTCATGACGGGTGAGCTTATGGGTATCGTCGAGAGCGAGTTGGATGAACCATGGTTGTACAATCTGGAAGGGACCGTCCTTGCCAGGGCGTCCACGCATTTGATGCGACCGGACCCCAGCTACGGCGACATTCAATGGCAGGTAAGGCGGTCGATCACTCCCGTGGAGGTTGCGCAGAATCGCGTGCTTTCGGCGAATCCAGGCCTGGTCAGTGCCCTTGATCTCGAAGATGGTGGCCTATTGTGGTCGTATCGCCCCCAAGGCAGAGTCTCCTCACGGTACTGGGTCTCGGGGGGCAGTCATCTTTTTTCAGTTACAGCGGAGGAACGCTTCGCTCCCTTGGACGACGGGCTGATCGAAATCAGCATCCAAGAGAATCCTGATGAACGAATCGTGAGCTCGAAGGAAGTTCACTCCAGACTCTCTGAATGTGCTCTCTCACTGGGGGACTATGAAACAGCAGAGGCCCTCCTCCTTCAGATTGTGGACATGGACCCCGGGCATGCCCCTGCCTACTGGATGCTTGCCGACATCTATCAAGAGACGGATCGGCGAGGAGAAGCTCTCAAGAGAGTGATTGATTACCAAGCAGTGAGCCGTCCTGGCAGTCCGGAGTCTGCCCGTGCACTGGAGCGACTCAGAGAAGAAGGATTGCTGTGGAGATCGGACATCGACCGAGTTTTTACTCCAGTTTTTTCGGATGGGGAGAGGTTGATCAGCGGGTGGAAGAATGAAGTTGGCGGTACTTTCTCCCGCACCAAGTTCGACATCTTCAGTCTACACAAGGAAAGCGGAGAAGTCGTCTGGAGCAGAAAGCTCAACTATTTCAAAACGTGTGGGCTGGATGAGAGGTACCTTTTCTCTATTCACGATACAGGAGGAGAGAGGAATCTCCTGAAACGAAAAAAGGTTCTGAGCGCCATTGACAAGTCCACTGGGGAATCAGGGTGGGTAGTGCAGCTTGACTGTGAGGGCGATCTCTTACCGATCCCCGGAATACACGAAAATCGCGTTTTTAGCACATGTGACTATACAGGTGTAAACCAGGACCAGAGAAGGGTCCTGGCCTTCGACACGAGCAGCGGACAGCTGGTGTGGGAGAGAGAAAGCAAGGGCCGTTTAGGGACTCTCTATAGTGGCCACTTGGTCCTCGTTGCGTCTGCCGGAGTCGAACTCTTATCGGCTGAGACCGGCGAGCACGAGTGGTGGTTCCCTACCAGCGACCGGAAGATCGCATCTAACTCGGTGTTTCTGGAGAAGAACGGAGAGCCAGACGGACGACTGGTCTTCATGACAGAGGACAACTATTTCCATTGCCTTGATCTCAACAAGAGGCAAGAGCTTTGGTCGGCACCATCGCCTCTGTCCAAACGTCTGAATCCCCGTTCGGCAGTGGGTGATACCCTCATTGCTGTGGGTCCCACCGGGTTTACGGCTTTGCGATACGATCCTCGGAAGGAGGGTATTAGCATTGTCTGGAGAACTCCGATGGACCTCGGCCAGAAACAGTTGTTCGGGATGCTGGACCATGACCAGGCCTTCTATTTCCCCAGTCGGGAGGGATCGCTCCTACAATTAGATAAGGCCACCGGAGCCATCCAAAGGGAGTACCCCCTTTTGTTGGCGAGGAAGAAGCTTTGCGATCGAAAATGGGCGGCTTTATGTCGTTGGCGGAGGCTCTGTTTATGCCTTGGACCTCGATCGGCTTCCCAACATCCCGGCGAGAGAATCCGCGCCCACCCTCTGATGCACGTCCGGTAGGTAGATGGTAAAGCCTTCCCTGGAAGCCGGTACGGGTACGGTGTTGTGGCCCCTGACACCCCCGGGACAGGACCCAAGATCCCGTGGATGCGATCCGCTGTACATAACATTTGACAATAACTCCGTCGAGTGAAGCCCAGCGCTGATCGTGGCTTGCACGCGATCCTATGAAGTCAAGATTTCAAATCCGAAATCATGAATGACTTTTCACACACCCTCAGGTGAAAGCGGCCGTTCAGGGATAATCTACTCTGACCCTGTTCGTTCGGTCAGATCTGGGCTATTACAATTGTCTCCCAGGCTTCGACCATTTCGTTACCTCCATGGCCGCTGGGATGGCTACCCGGTCGGGACGACCTTTACCGGGGCAGGACTTGCACCTGCCGGAACAACGTGCCTTTGCACGGCACACCGAGTGGACGAAACACCCCATCGAGATCGATGTCGGAGAAACCCGTACCATCCGCGCGGGCGATTTCGACGCTGACGGAGACCCCGATCTACTGGGCATGGAGAGCCGGCGGACATCGACGACGACGGGGACCTTGACGTCGTCATGGCGCTGGGAGCCTGGGGATCCATGCACCAGGGGGACCAGCTGAAACCAGAGCGTGAGAACAACAGGCCCGAATTCACTCAGTCCTACAACCACCACGTCGTCTGGTACGAAAACGACGGGGTTCACAAAAAGAGATACGGATGTGATGGCAAGCGGATTCTCCAGACCGGGGCGGGTTCTCTGGTACGAAAACAGTGGTGATCCCAGCGGCCCTTGGACCGAGCACCTGGTGAAGGACGACTGGAAGAACGCCAACCAGGTGTTATTGGCCGACCTGGATGGAGACTCGGATCTGGACATCGCAGCCTGCGCCGAGAGGGGCTCCCTCGAGTCCCGATGGTGGAGAAACGAAGGGCCTGCCCCCGAGTAATCTGCTTTGAAAGTGCACGAAGATCCAATCGGCCCCGAGGCCATGGACTACATTCAGGACATGTCCCGGACTGGTGCCACTGCAGGAAGCCTGATCGTCGCCTGCTGGGGGAATCACGGTCAGTTCATGGTGGGATGTAATAGCTCAGATCTGACCGTACAACAGTGTTAGAGTAGATCGCTCTTGAGCGGCCCCTCGAGGATTGGCTGGGGCGTGTCCTTCTGGTCTGACAACGATTTTTGTTGTGTCAGACAAGGGAAACGCAACCCCAGGTATTCTGCGGTCTGCGCTAGCGTCATCACTTTCCTCGCGGGCACCCACCGCATCCCTCGAACTTGACAGAGGTCGAGGGAAAGCGATAGGCTGAACTTCTCTTCGGTACAGGGCCTCCTGAAGTCATCTATGAAGAGTTGAAGGCCCAATCAGTTTCATCCCTGCGAAGGTCCTCCCTAAGGATTAGCCGACCGGATCGTGGCCACCAGCAAAGCAAAGTACACCATGCTCTGTTCCTTTTGCGGTTCCCACCCAGGGTTGATGTCTGCCGTTTCTCTTTAGGAGGGGAACATGAGTAAGAAGTTGTACGTAGGTGGTTTGCCATATGAGGTTACTGACCAGCGCTTGGAGGAAGTCTTCTCGGAACACGGGACTATTGAGTCGGCTCGAGTGGTTACAGATAGAGATACTGGACGGTCGAGAGGGTTCGGTTTCGTGGAGATGGAGAATGAAAGCGAGGCTGAGAGCGCAATCTCGGCTTTGAACGGGACCGATCTTGATGGGCGAACACTTACCGTGAACGAGGCGAGACCCCGCGAGAATCGGTCGGGTGGCTACGGCGGCGGCCGTGGCGGCGGCGGAGGCCGCTGGTAGCGGAAGGGATGTAAGCCCACCGTTTTGGCAGGGGTGCGAGTCGGTGCGCCCCTTTCTTGGGGCTCTTCTGAGCGAGCCGCAGTCGTTTTTCCAAAGCACCGCGGCAACGCGCTTTTCAAATCCGTCTTCATTCCGTTTTCATCGGGCTGTGTCGGTGCGATACCGACAGCCGATAAGGGCCCGCACAAGATTGCGGATTCGATCGGATTTCCCTGACATTGACTCTCGCCGTCACTCCGCGGAGGTGCTTGATATGGCTAAGAAAAAATCCAGACAGACTTACCTCAAACGCCAGCGTGAACTCCAAAGGATGGAAAAGGCAGAACTCAAGCGTCAGAGACGATTGGAGCGCAAGAGAGGTGAGTTCCCGATCCAGAGTTCACCCTACCGCGATGCAGAGAATCCTGAACGGAAAACCGTAGATCCGCCGACGCAGGTACCGAGGGGCGAGCCCATTGAGTCTATGGATATTGGTGCGCTCAGGAGGTCGCTTGGGCTCGATCCACTCCCTGAATCGAGTGAGCCCGTTGCATCCGGCAAGTCTGCTGAGTCTAGTGAGTCCGAGCCTTCCCCTCCTGAAGGCGAACGATCGTAGAGTCGGTGCCAGCAGCGGTTTCTGAGATCCTCTTCGTGCCCAGCCAAGCGTTGGGATCACTGTGTTACAATCTGAAAAACTGGACCATCGGCCGACAGGCCAGACTTTAAGGATGAGTCGGGTAGGGAGTCCGACTGACGCGCACCTCGAGTTTGGGCAGTAAGTTGTAAATGATCTTCAGGCCACATCGAAGTTGGGTTGTCCTCAGGTTGGTCGTCTTGCTTGCAGCCTCCAACTTCGCTAGCGCGATGGACGATGATCCCGATCCGTCCCCGTCCCGCCCTTCCACCGCTCAGGTCCATCCGAAGCCCCCGGTTACCCAGTCTTCGAATCCCAAACCAAAGCCGACGCTCTTCAAACAGATCGCGATTGATTTCAAGAATGTCTTCACCACCCGAGAGAACCTCTGGATTCTAGGCGGAGGCCTGGGCATGAGTCTAGCCGTGAAACCCCTCGACGACCGGATCTCAAACGGACGCTTCAACTCTGAAGGTTCCGAGGGAACTCGTTTGGATCGCGTCTTCGAGTCGGGTGAAATAGTCGGGGGAGCCCTGTTCCAGGTCGGCACTTCCGTTGCGACTTTTGGAATGGGTAAGTTATTCGCGAATCCCGAGCTCGAGAGCTTTGGTCGCGATCTGGTACGAGCCCAGATCGTGACTCAAGGGCTCACGCAGGCGGGTAAGTACACGGTTCGACGGATGCGACCCGACGGGAGCTCGAAGAAATCTTTCCCCTCGGGACACTCCTCCGGTACGTTTGCCACCGCGACCGTGATTCAGCGTCATTTCGGCTGGCGGCTGGGTGCTCCGGCATACGGACTCGCCAGCTACGTCGCGGCTTCCCGGCTGAGCGAAAACAAGCACTATCTGAGCGATGTGGTCTTCGGCGCCGCAGTCGGTATTCTGGTAGGACGCACCGTGACCTTCGGTATCGGCCAATCGAGATTTCAAGTCTCGCCGGCAGTCGTGCCCGCCGGAGCAGGGCTACGAGTCTCTTTGGCTCCTTAGGGTTCGTTCAAGAATAAACTTCGCAGAGTTGGCGCTCAGCTTTGCGCCAGATTTGGTCGCGAGCGATTGAGCGAAACCGTAGGCGTAGCCAGATCTACGTTGAGGATTCGCGATTGAGGAGCGGCCGAAGATGGTGTGAAGATGAGATGCCAGAACGTAAAGTTTATTCTTGAACGGACCCTTAGGTCCCACAGTCCCAAGTTCCAAGCACCAAAGAGTGAATCGAGGATCGAAATTCACATCATTTTTTAGAATCAATAGATTACAACTGAAGCGATCTCCCAGAAAGCCTTCGAAACCGGTCATTTTCTAACATTTTACTAACAACTCAGAGAAACTCGGGACAAGTCCGCCAAAAGCGGTATTCCAGCCTGTGGATCTTCAACACCGGAAGCTGAGTAAGAGAGCGTCAGATGGGGAAGGGGAAAGTAGGGGAAAGGGATTGACGCGAAATGCTTACTCCGATGTAGGCTTGAAGGACTTTGTCTCGTCTATCGTCTATTCCAGCTACATCAGAGAGCATATAGAGATTCTCCCCTGGTTAGGAAGTTCGGTGCTGATTAAGAGGGGGAAGCGGTGGAAGAGAAACTTGGGGGGCTAGTAAACGGGTTGGTGTTTGGCGGCACGTAAATTCATCCCCTTTCCTTGTCTCGGCTGGCTAGGGCAAAAGCCTCGGGTGTTTAGGCTCTTGGGGTGAGCTGTGCCGTCGAGACAGATTGCAGGCCAGCCGCCACGTCTTCAATCTCTCCGGCGCGTCCGGGATGGAGAAGAAGACCGGCATACTCAGGCACTCGTCCCCAGGCGTCCGTTAAAGCTTTCGCCGCTCCAAAGCCGCCACTACTTTCTTGGCCGTCAAGCTGTTATCGAAATCACTTCTCGCCTCGGTATCTGAGGAATCCTCACTCTGTGGCAGGCCCAGTTAGGTTCTTTGTGTTTCGGGTTACAGGCAGTTCTAGTCACCTGTTGCTGCTAATCTGCAACACCATGCAACATCAGGTAACAACATCAATGCTTGCCGACGAAATGCAGTCGAATACAACTGTCACAGTTAACGGAACCACCTACTGGACGGCGACGGATATATCTAATCAACTACGCATAGCTCGACAAACGCTGTGGCGATGGCGTCGGGATGAAAAGGTGCCAAAAGGACGGCTCTATCGCGGCAAACTCGTTGTCTTTTCGAAGGAGGAAGTCGGCCTCATCCACCAATTTGCAAATCGGTTGTCACCACTTGACAAGTGACCGAATGGCGGCAAAGAGGACTGCCAGTTATGAGTGAGAATAAAGGAATCTATCTCGACAACAACGCCACCACTCACGTCCTGCCCGAGGTACAGACTGCCATTATCGAATCTCTCGAAACGTCCTTTGGCAACCCCTCCAGTGCCCACGACATGGGACGACGTGCATTCGCACTATTGGAGTCAGCAAGAGACCACCTAGCCGCACTGCTGGGTTGTACCGTAGCCGAGAGAATCACTTTTACCAGCGGAGGGACCGAGGCCAACAACACCGTTCTGCTCGCCGCTGTAGAAAATAGCCGAACTGGTACCAAGATTGTAGCCTCTACTGTAGAACACTCGTCGATCATTCGACTCTGCCGCGCCCTGGAGAGATCCGGCACGGACATCGATTGGATCCCTGTCGACCGTGATGGCTTGATTGATCTTGACCTGCTCGAGCAGAGTGTCAATTCCAGAACCGCCTTGGTATCGATCCAATGGGCAAATAATGAGACTGGTGTGATCCAAGATGTGGAGCGGATAGGTGAACTTTGCCGAAGCAAGGGGGTGTCCTTTCACGCGGATGCTTGGGGAGGTGAGAAAACGGTGGGAAGAGGGGTGAAGGTTCTCGTTGTCTTTCGATCCTAGAACAGAGAGGTTGCTTACTGCTACTGCTGTCGGTTCAGTCTGTAGCGATTTCTGTTCCCTTGAAGAGATGACAACTGCAGCCGCTTTTTTCAGCCGCTTTCGGCAACCACCCAATCTGCGATCTTCCTCGTCCTCCTTCTTGCATGTCGTCATCCAGGACTGTGGGAGGTATCCAACAATCTACAGAGCGTCGCAGACCATCTGGCTCGGTGCTCATATTCGGGCCCGAATGCACCTGCAGCGCATACTGCAAGGGGTTAGGTCATCCACTCCGTGCATCAGCAGAGAGATCGCATGTAGCCTGGCGGCAGCTCTTGAAAGCTGCCATTTGCCCCTCGGAAAGTTCGTTGGATTAATGAGAGAGGCACGCTTAGTCCGGGGGAGTATCTCGCAACTCACGAACTCGCAATTTTCCGTATCAGTCGCTCAACTGGATTCTCCGCTCTCAGTCAA
This sequence comes from Acidobacteriota bacterium, assembly GCA_047514575.1. GTDB lineage: Bacteria > Acidobacteriota > UBA6911 > RPQK01 > JAJDTT01 > CAUZIZ01. The sequence continues at coordinate 10,166 of JAKZYH010000787.1, forward strand.
GACCCCTAAGGCCACCGCCAGACTAGATTTGATAGAACTCATCAGCCTTTTGCCTGATTCAGTGTTGGCAACAGTCCTTGAGCTCGAAAAGAATGAGCTAAGAGATCATTTGATCGAACAGATTTCGGCTGCGCTATCCGGGATACCTCCATTCGATCTCGAGGTCCGAGCGAACTCGAGAGAGCAACGAGCTAGTGCCCGTCCGGAAATGTGTAAGTAATTGATAAGGAAGAGGAAAGAGGGCTTTTTCAAGCTCCGAAATTGTCAGGGTCGTTTGCTAGTCTATTGGTGCAAACAACTAAACTGAAACGACTTACGACGATTTGAGGA
>JAKZYH010000788.1:0-2843 GCA_047514575.1 Acidobacteriota bacterium
GGTCGCTCCTCGGAGCCAGGGAACATCTTGCCGACGACTCACGTCCCTCGCGGCTCTGTCGGACTCGGTTTCATGTCTCTGGCAGTTCTTGTCTTCCCAGCTCTATTTCACCGCAAACCTGTAACCTTCAACCTGTGACCATTTGACGGAGAGAGAGAAAAATGAGAAGCAGCCTCGGATTTTTTCTGCGGGTAACGGCACTCATTGCGGTTTGGGCAGGCACCCTAGGTATAGGGCGGGCCCAACAACCCCTGCTTGAACAGACGGACGTCTTCGTAGCCGGCGAGGACGGAGTCACCGAGTACCGCATCCCGGTTCTCGTCACCGCCAACAGCGGGGCCCTTCTGGCCATCTGTGATGCCCGCGTAGACCGACCGGGTGACGCACCGAACAACATTGATCTGGTCATGAAGCGCAGCCTCGATGGAGGCCGGACCTGGGGGTCTCTCAAGCGGCTGGCGAACCCTGGCAAGGGAGCGGCCGCGGACTCCTGCGCCGTGGTCGATCGGCACACGGGTACGGTCTGGGTCTTCTTCGGGTACTATCCGGAGGGAATCGGCAGCCGCAACGCCCAGCGCGGACTCTACGGACCCACCGTGATGATCTGGTCTGTCAAGAGCGACGATGAAGGCGAGACCTGGTCGAAGGCGATCGATGTGACCGCCATGGTCAAGAAGCCTGAATGGCGAGCGGGCTCTCCCGGCCCCGGAGCTGGGATCCAAACGCGGAGCGGCCGATTGATCATCCCCCGATATTACCTGAAGGGACTCGACTATCACGGGTCGCATGTGATGTATAGCGACGACCACGGCAAGACCTGGAAGATTGGCGATGAAGTGCAGGCAGAGGGAAAAACCGACGAAACCCAGGTGGCCGAGCTCGCCGACGGTTCGCTGCTACTCAACATGCGTGGTTCAACCGGAAACTATCGGAAGGTTGCCAGAAGTATTGACGGGGGGATCAGTTGGTCGGAAGTCAGCAAGGATGCGTTCCTCATCGAGCCTCGCTGTCAAGCCAGCCTGCTCCGCTTTACCGACCGACTCACCTACGTCAAGGATCGGCTCCTGTTTTCCAACCCTGCCAGTCGACAGAGGGAGAACATGACGGTTCGTCTCAGCTACGATGAGGGTAAGAGCTGGCCGATTGCGAAACAGCTCCATGCAGGGCCATCAGCCTATTCCTGCCTGACAGTCCTCTCCGATATGACCGTTGGCTGTCTGTACGAGCGGGGACAACAAAGCCCCTACGAAAAGATTACACTGGCCCGCTTCAGCCTGGAATGGCTGACTGGTGGTAAGGACAAACTCACCTCCCACTGAAGCTGAAGACGGGTCGTCTGCAACTTTGTGCTATATTTTCGCCACTTTTGGATCTGCGTTCGCTCTGATCAGGCTCGCAGGCTCTGATCGCTGCTTCGGCGGGCTTCTCTCTCGTGGCGGTGGTCTCCAGGCCGCCGTTCGTAGGGAGAGGCTAAACCGACCTATCTCTGTTCCTACGACACTTCCATGATCTGCACGATCACGTAGTCCCCACCCTGCTGGGCGTGATCAGAATCGCCTCCGGAGCTGGGCTCAATTCCGTTTCTTGGGCTTCGAAGGTCGCATCTCAACCCGACTGATCAGACAGCGCGGATGCTGCTTCAAGATGCTGATGACCACCTCGGCTACGTCCTCGGAGGCCATCTTCCAAGAAGCCTCTGCCTCATCTGCAGGCGAAGCGGACCGGGTATCGACACTGCCGGGCATGACATAGGCGACTCGGATGTCGTGGTGCCTGACCTCCTCCATCAAGGCCTCACTGAATCCAGTCAGAGCGAACTTGGAGGCATTGTAGGCAGAGCCCCCAGGAAATGCATTCTTGCCGGCGAGGCTGCTGATGTTGATGATGAACCCCCCACCGGTCTTCTTCATCTCCGGGACGGCGAAGTGACAGCCATAGAAGACGCCGTCCAGGTTGGTGCCGATCGTGGCTCTCCATTCCTCGATCGTCATCTCGTCGACATGCTTACTAGCTCGAACAGCGGCAGCGTTGTTGACCAGAATGTCGATTCCCCCAAGTTGGGCAACACAGGAGCCGACGAGCACCCGGACCTGCTCCGGGTCTCGCACGTCGCACACTTGTCCCAGCACCGGTCCGGTGCCCAGCCCGCGGAGCGAGGAGACCGCTTCTTGGATCGCCGCTTCGCTCCTGGAAGTGACCATCACCCCCGCACCTTCGAGGACGAGTGCCCGGGCCACAGCAAACCCTATCCCCCTGGTGCTACCCGTGACAACAGCCCGTTTGTCCGTCAGACTCATGGGAACTCTCCTGATTGGCGGTAACGAGTAAAAAGTAGCATATTCCACCATCGGAAAAGCGAAAAAGGAACACGTAATTCGGGGAAAGGGCCTGAAGAAGTTCGTCTCCCTACAGCTGAACTCGATTCGTCGGAACGTCTGCACGTCGCTGAGGTTTGGCTTTTCCTGAACAAGGTGAAGCCTATTGATTCGGAGATCGTTAGGTCATGGAAGCCAGGGTGGGCCTGAGCTGAAGCTTCTGGATTGATCCTTTTGCAGGCCGTGAGTTATAGTCAGGATCATATAGAGGGAGGGACCAGTGGCCGTCCCCAATCGACCTATCCATTCCTTATGAAGAGTGTCCGTGCCGCCGGATCCAGGGGGAAGACTGCTGTTGCCTTTGAGGCAGCTCGAGGAAGAAGGAGGTAGCTAGTGCCCGTCCGGAAATGTGTAAGTAATTGATAAGGAAGGGGAAAGAGGGCTTTTTCAAGCTCCGAAATTGTCAGGGTCGTTTGCTAGACTATCTGGTGTAAACAATTAGACTGAAACGACTTAGGACGATTTCAG
>JAKZYH010000789.1:0-10590 GCA_047514575.1 Acidobacteriota bacterium
GGTGAGGGACATTCCCCAGTCGCTGCGTGAAAGACCGCTGGTTCGAGAACTATTTTGGGCTCGCTTGGCGACTGTAGTCATCGCGGCGGTGGCTTCGCTTTTCGCACTCTATTCGGATGATCTGGTGGCCCTTCTGGGAGCCTTCGGCTGGGCAACGTTCGCCGCCGCTCTGGTTCCCACCGTCGCCATCGGGTTCAATTGGAAGAGGGCGACGGCACTAGCTGCAAACGTCGCCATAGTCTCCAGCCTGGTTCTGAATTTCTCCATCAAACTCCTGAACATCCAGATTCCTTACGGAATTGATGGCGGAGCCCTGTCCCTGCTCGTATCCATGACTCTCTTCGTGGGGATCTCGCTAGGGTCGCGTCCCCCTGACCTGGACCCAGACATCGATGCATTGATGGATATTTAGGGGAAGTGAATTCCAAGATAGAAGATACAAGGTACAAGATACAAACAAATTCCAAATCACAAGCACCAAAGAGTCATGACTACCCAGGATGTCGGCGAAGGAACAGCTATCGGAAGGCCAGGGAGTCGGCGAACCGTCGGAATTTGTTAGGGCCGGCACCGTCGATCAGCAATGCATCCAGAGTCACCCCGGATGGTTTGGTATTTGGATCTTGGAATTTGGGATTTGTTTGTATCTTGTATCTTGAGATTTAATCACCCATCCCCTTGCACGCCCCAGCTTCCTGTCCCATTGGCAGCGATGTAGAGGAACAAAAAGCAGTACAGGACTGCCAGCTCGCCGCCGTTTTGAATCGGCAAGAAGCCGCCTCGAACGTGGACCATAAAATAGGCGACAGCCATTTGGCCGCTCGAGATGAAGGCAGCGTACCGGGTCAGGAGTCCGATGGCGATCAGGATTCCACCGACTAGCTCGATGATTCCAGCCACGCCGTGCAACGAAAGCAATTCGGCCGCATGCCCCGAGCCGCCGGCCCCTCCCAGGACGCCAAACACTTTTTGAGCCCCATGGCAGGCAAAGAGCGCGCCGGAAACGATTCTCAGGACTCCGTATATTTGACTCGTGTAATTCTGTAGAAAACCTAGCATCTGTTTTCTCCCTTTGGATTCGGGTTCCTAAAAAGCCAACAGCGCGTCGAGGGTGCCGATTGGAAAAACGACCACACCAGTGTTGACATCATTTCGCATCGGCGTGTGAAGGACGACACTATGAAATCTTCTGGAGACAGGGTAGCAGGCAGGGACTAGGATTGCCACCAAGCAGGTTGCCACTTGCAACCTGCTTTGAGCATCACTTCTCCGCCTCGTTTTCGAGATTCACGTAAACCTCTCTCGCTCGGCGAAACTGTCCTAACACATGGGTCTTTTCTTTGTCGGAACGCCAGCCCGGATGGGAGTCTGCCATGGTTGCAAGCTGGTCGATCCAGCGTATGAAGTAGCGCGCTGAGTCCCGGGATCGAATAGCTCGTCCTCCGACGGACACCCAGACGGGATTGGTGGTAGCGAAAGGGAACCGATCGTTGATCGGATGAACCGGGCGGTTCCCGTAGGCCTGCAGTGAAATCCAGGCACTGTCGTCGATTTCCACCGACTTCTTGAACTCGTATCGGATTCCCGCACCCGCAGGATCGAAAGCGGGAGATTCGGCCACCAGTAGCCTCTTGCCATGGATGACCAGCTCCACCTTATCCAGGGGGACTATCGATTCCACCTTTCCCTCGATGAGGACGGTGCCCCCGCCTGCCGGTAGTTGCAGCTCCTCTCCGGGGATCTTGCCCTCCACTTGGAGCTGCAAAAGGGGAGCGTTGGTTACGAAAGAATGCCCCCTGCGAATTGCCTTGACCCAGGCGTCCCAGTGTAGAGTGGAACCCAGATAGGTATAGGATCTATTCTGGCCCAGGATTCCGGTCTTGTGGAGATTATTGATGGAGTCTTCCCCTCCCACCGCCGCCAGGCGAAACCCGTTGTTCAAGGCATGATGCCAAACCCGCAGGGCGGCCCAGCTGCTGCTCGTGCTCATCAGCTCGTGATAATCGATGGTTCCGAGCGCGAGATCTACAGGGAGAGCCTTGGCACCGCCAAGATTCGTCTCGAGGGGGTCTGCACTGCCGCCGAAGGGATGCACATAGGCGGCGAGTGCCCCCTGGGCACGTGCCACCCGAATCATGTCTGTATTGCTGGGATACAGGCTGTCTATGGCGGTTCCTGCGTAGCCGGTGGTGAAGGGAGAGATCAAGTGACGAGTCAAGTTGATGAGAGAAATGTGTCCGTAGAAGGGCGGGCGATATTCTTCGTTGAAGTAGAGGATTCTCCTTTGGGTGGACAGCGAGTGGGGACGGCCGGTGAAGAACTGGTGGTCAAAGATGCGATTGTCCTTGTTGGCAATGAGAATGGCCATGACGTCGAGGTCCTCGGCTTCCGCCATGAACATCAGGTTCTCTGGGGTATTGTGTAGGTTTCCTCCATAGTTCATGTGGACGTGATTGCTGCCGCTAAACCAACCTTCATCTTTCAGCCGGGAGAGTCGCTTGATCGGGATGGTAACGGGCATCAGCGTCCCGGGCCGTACCTGGAGACGAATGGCTTGGGGATGGTACTCGAGGCCTTTGGCCACTGATAGGGTCAGCTCCCCTTCCGGCACTTCAATCTCGCACACTCCGGTGGTGTGGAAATAGCGATCGAGTAGGGTTCGGCCGACGCGTTGGTAGGCCTCGTTGGGAGCATAGCTTTTCCCGTCCGAGGCCCGGGTGTAGAGTCGTGCCGCAAGCGTCTCCTGGGTGGCCGCGTCCTCTACCCGGATACGCACTCGGCCCATGGGTCTGGCCCAGGTGCGAGAGGCAATTTCCATCCGTTCTTCAGTGCCGCCATAGGTCTTCAGGAGGCGGAGCTGGGGCAAGCCGTCCTGGTTGGAGAGGTAGGCAATCCACTCTCCGTCGGGAGACCAGCGAGGATGGAAGGAGTCCCAAGTGCCGAAAGTCAACTTGTAGGGTTCTCCACCTTGCGCCGGAAGCACGAACAGTTGATTGAACTGGCCTCCCAGATGGGAACTGTAGAGAATCCGTTTGCCATCCACGGACCAATCCGGGCGGGTCCGGTAAAGGGTCTCCTCATGTCGGATAAGACGCGCCTGGTCGATCCCGTTGGTCACTGCGGGCATGCGCCAGACGGCGCCGGAACCGAGTGGGATATTACGATTACTGACAAAAATGAGTTCCTTGCCGTCGGGAGACCAGGTGGGCTGTATGTGAAGGTCGTACTCCCCAAAGTAGAGACGGTCCTTGGCATGGCGATGATCCCGAGTCAGCTGAATCACTGCCCCCGGCCTTCCCCGGTCTAGCTCCATGATGAAGATGTTGAAGTAGCCGTTGGGATGCGTAGAGACGAATGCTAGACGCGAACCGTCGGGCGACCAGGCGGGATCGAGATTGAGATGCGGTCCAGATGTCAGGTCGCCCTGTCGTCCCGTTTCCAGGTCCAGAATCCTGAGGTTGATGGCCTTTCCGTCGTCGTCGGTGAAAACGATCCAGCGCGCCTGGGGAGACCATTCGGGAGAAGACAGATATTCCTGAGAGTAGGCGATCTCGTGAGCCGCGGACTCTCCGATGCGAGACTTCCAAAGGGATCCCTGCATGGAATAGGCAAGCCATCGGCCATCCGGAGACCAGGAGGGCCACCAGGGGCTGCTCGTGCCCGCCGGTGGCAGGTAATAGTTGTGCATGTAGTTGCCACCGGTCTTTGCCGATGGGTAGGGACGCTTGAGCTCCTTGTTCCGAACCTGAACGGCAGCTGGCGCCAGCAGTTCCTGGCTGCCTCCAGAGAGGGTGGGTGTCATCAGGGCAGTGAGCAGACTCCACGCGAGCCCTATCTTCAATCGCCTCCACATTACCCAGATTCTAGTACATTCCAGATTCACTTCAATCTGTGTAGGGCTGTCCAGCAGGCGAGTTTCCCCAACTAGTACCAGGTGCCACCGCCAGCCTCGTCGGATCCCGCATTCTCACGGTCACGTTCTTCGAAATTCACTTGTTCCATATTCTGGCGATGAGTCTTCAGCTTGGGAGGACAGATTCCAGCCTGTCGATTCAAAGTTATCTTGCGGGACGTGGGTGGATTACTTATAGTTGCTGGCCTACTTGAGTTGCAATTTTGTGAGTGGTGGCGGGTTTCTCCTGCGCACCTCTTTGAGAGTGATCGATAATCTGTGAAACGGAGGCTTCCCTTGCTGCAGGTGGAGAAGACGAACAGACTTGAGAACAATGTGAAGAAGATTCTCGCGGAGGGTGGCACCGCTTGGGGAGCCTCGCTCGCCGACGCCACGGAATTGCTGGCTAAGTTCACTCTTGACGCTGGTGTCGACTTTCTGTGGGTGGACACCGAGCACAGACCTTACGGGGCCGACAAGATCAAGTGGATCCCGATCCTGTGCCGACTCCAGGGGCGTAGCACGGTGGTTCGGGTTGCTGGTCTTGATCCTCAGCTCATCAAGAAGGCTCTCGACATTGGGGCCAACACCATCATGGTGCCGCAAGTGAATACAGCCGAAGAAGCCCGCCTGGCGGTTCAATATGCCAGATACCCTCCCCAGGGAACGCGGGGGATCTCCCCCCTCTGGAATTTCTACCTGGACGTGCCCTATGACGAGTATCTGCCGGTAGCCAATGATGAAACCGGCGTGATCGTGCAGGTTGAGAGTTTGGAGGGTATCAAGAATGTCGAAGCGATTGCCGAGGTGGAGGGAGTCGATGTGGTCTTTGCGGGTCCTCTAGACAGCTCCGCGGCCTTGGGCCAGATGGGGAATATCGGTCATCCGGAGGTCCAGAAGTTCCTGGAAGAGTTCCCACGCCGCGTCGAGGGGTCGGGAAAGGCCTGTGGCATCACCTTCTTTGGCTTCGACGATTGCTATCGAGCGTATAATCAGGGCTATCGCTTCATCGCCGTTGGGAATCTGGCAAGTTATGGCAAAGTAGGGCTGGAGGCTGACATCACGAAGCTTCGGGAGCTCGAGAAGGCGCGCACGGACTGAAGCTCCTTTCGTTCTCTGAATTCCAGGCAGGATGATGCCTGAGCAGGAGTCCGGCGAAGCCTTCGAGCATAGATTCATGATTCGAAAGTATCGCGACTCGGATCTGGAGACACTTCGCCGAATCACGGCAGTCTGCTTCGAGAATGTCTCGATCGACAAGAACATCGAAGACAAGTTCGGCGTCATCTCAGGTGTAGACTGGCGGGAACGAAAGAAGGCACACATCAATCATGATGTGGATCGAAACTCGGACGGGATTTTTGTCGCCGAAGTGGACGGGGAGATCGTTGGGTATGTGACCACCGACGTAAACCCCAAGTCGAAAATCGGGGACATACCCAATTTCGCAGTCGAACCTCAGTTCCAGCGCCGTGGGATTGGAAGACAGCTCCTCGAAACCGCACTCGCCTACCTGAAGCAGTCCGGGATGCTCCACGCTAGAATTGCGACCCTTCAGCAGAATCAGATAGGCGCGGAGTTCTACCCCAGAATGGGCTTCACCGAAGTGGCTCGACAGATCCACTTCATCCAGCCCCTGAACTAGCAACGTAATCGTACCTGGTCATGAATGGTCCGGGTCTCCCAATTGATCTAGAATGCCGGCTAACGTGACCCGCTACATCAATTGGGGATTCTTGATCCTGCCTCTGCTGATCTCGCCACTCATGTTTTTCCCCAGAATCGAGTGGCTTTGGATCGCTCTCTGTGTTCCTATCCTCTGGCTATTGGATCTGGCCCGACGAGGGCGAGCGCTGGATCGAACCCCTCTCAACCCGGCTCTGGCACTCCTGCTGGTGATGGCTCTAATTAGCGTCTACGCCACCTTCGACGTCGAGTTCAGCCTTCCCAAGTTGGCTGGCCTGTTGCTTGGGATTTTCGTCTATTTCGGATTGGTTCGATTCGTGGGGGAGAACGAGGGTAGGCTGCGCCTGGCTGTTCTGGCCTTCTGCGCTGGAGGAATCGCGCTGGTCCCAGTTTGCCTTCTGGGCACTCAGTGGAAATCAAAGCTTCCCCTGTTGGGGGACGTAGCCGGGTTATTTCCAGTGCGCTTGACCGGACTTCCCGGAGCAGAGGGAGGCTTCAATGCCAACCCCGTCGGAGGGACGGTAGTTCTGTTTCTACCTCTCCTTTTCTTGCTGGTTCGACGGTCGCTGAGAAGCGAACGGTCCTGGCTGTGGCGCCCCAGTGGCTTGCTCGGGGTCTTTCTTGCTGTTGGCTCGCTGCTGCTTTTCGCCCTGCTTCTTCTCAGCCAGTCGCGGGGAGCCTGGATAGCCTTTTTCCTTTCCTGCTGGATTGCAGCCGTCATTGCGATTCCCCGGTTGAGATGGGTCAGTCTTCTGCTGCTTGTAGTGCTAGTGGCTTCATTGCCCTTTTGGAGCCCGGCCCATCTCAGTTTCCTGGTCTACGGAGCCGTCGGTTCCGATCCAGGGGAGATTGGCTTTACCGGACGCTTCGAGCTTTGGAGCCGTGCACTGAACGGAATTCAGGACTTCCCCTTCACCGGCATCGGAATGAACGCGTTTCGCAAGGTAGTTCCGGTGCTCTATCCTCTCTTCAACTTTCCGCATCACGTTGATGTTGCCAGTGCCCACAATCACTTGTTGCAGGTCGGAGTGGATCTTGGGATTCCGGGGATGGTGGCCTATGTGGCCTTGTGGAGCAGTTTGCTTCGGCTCCTGCTGCTGGTTTGGAGGCGTTCTCCTGATCCCGACTGCCGCTTGGTTGCCGCTGGATTGGGTTGCGGGCTAATCGCCCAGTTCCTGTACCAGATGACTGATGCCATCCCGCTTGGGGCTAAACTCGGATTCTTCTACTGGGTCGCCATGGCCCTTTCTGTAGCCGTTTTCAGACGATCTGACGTTCTCAAGGCCGGGCAGGGCCGGGGATGGTTCCACCCCTCAGATGGAACAATCCTACTGCTGTTGCTGCTGGTATCGTTGTTGGCTATTTCGTTGGTCGAAGAGTACCCCTATATCAGTCTTGGAATTGTTCTCGTTGGAGGGATCTTGACGGGCTACCTGTCGCTGGAAGGTCACCTGTTCCTACTCTCCGAGAAGAAACCTGAGCACCCCCGAAGGTAAATACTGCAAACATCATCGTCGTGGCGCGGCAACGCAGCAGGGCTACGCCGTCGCGCCTCCTGCGGGCTGCGCTTCGCAGCAAAGTGTATCAGCTACTTTCTGACCCCCTTGGTTGATGCCGCAACCTGAACGGAGTGTTGGAGTTAAGGTTCGTCGAGCCAATGGGGATCAGGATTGGGATTCGGCAGATTCGGCAGTCGAAAAATTGATCGTTTCTGCCGAATAATGTAAGCTTGCCACCCTGTGTGTCTTGCTTTTTGGGAGGTTTCCGGAGTCCTAGATGCTTCGTGAATTCAGCCACCGTCGAATCGGGGTCCTCTTCGCGATTGACTGGTTGGGAACACTGGCGATTTTTCTGTGTGCGGCTCAGATCAGGGCAAGGGTTGGAAGTCTACCCTCTTGGACGACCTTTCTGTTGGGTGTTCTTCGCATCCCTGCCGATGAAGCCTGGGATCCCAACGTAGCCCCAGGCGATATCTACCCGGTCGAGGCGCTTGTGTTGATCGCGATGATCTGGCCGCTCGTCTTGGTAGGTTCTTCCGTCTACGATGGTCGTCAGAACGAAACGCTGAAGGCGGAACTGCTCAACCTCCTGGTCGCGATCAGCGTGTCGACTCTGGTTCTAGCAGGCTCCTTGTATTTCACCGGTTGGGAAACAGCTAGAGGTCTGTTTCTGGTTTTCTTCGCCTTGGACATTGCGCTTCTTTTCGGTGCGCGGCTCCTTCTCTACGGCTATCGGTGGACGACAAATCCACTGTGGTCTTCGAGCCAGCGGGTAGTCCTGGTGGTGGGTGCCGGCGAGGTGGGTCGCAATGTAGCCAGTCAATTCAGAAAGTATGCACGGCAGGACCTCGAGGTTCTGGGCTATCTGGACGATGATGCTGATAAACAGGGCAAGAACGTCGATGGAAAGCCTGTACTTGGAACCACGGACCAGATGGAGAGTGTGGTCGCGGCTCATTCCGTTGAAGAAGTCGTGATGGCTCTACCGTTGCGTGCCCACGAACAGTTGGTTGAGATGTGCGAAAAACTACAGATAATGGGTGTTCGAGTGTACGTCGTGCCCGATCTGTTTGCCCTCTCTTTTCCCAACGCTACCTTGGATGGTTTCGGGGGAATCCCGGTCATCTATCTGGGCCAGTCTGGAGGTTTTCTGTGGCATCGTCTTATCAAGCGCGCGTTCGACACCATTGTGGCTACGTTTAGTGTTCTCGTGGTCGCTCCTTTGATGCTCTTGATCGCCGCACTCATCAAGTGGACTTCTCCGGGGCCAGTCCTCTATAGGCAGCAGAGAGTCGGCGAAGGAGGACGGGCCTTCGTCATGTACAAGTTCCGCACGATGTTGGAGGACAACGATCCCAGCATTCATGTCGAACACGTGAGTCGTTTGATCAAGGAGAACCTGGATCCGACGGAGCTTGAGGGAGCCAAGACATTGAAGCTGAAGTCCGACCCTCGCGTGACCCCTCTCGGAAGAATCCTGCGTAAGACAAGCTTGGACGAGCTCCCGCAGCTTCTTAACGTGTTGAGTGGTGAAATGAGTCTGGTTGGGCCAAGGCCTTCACTTGCCTACGAAGTGACCTTGTTCAAGGAGTGGCACAAGCATCGTTTCGAGACACTTCCTGGCATCACGGGGTTGTGGCAAGTCAAGGGTCGAAATCGTGTCAGCTTCGATGAAATGGTACGGATGGACGTCGAGTACATCCAGAAGCAGTCCGTTTGGCTCGACATCAAAATACTCGTACAGACGCCCTTTGCAATGTTGTTCGGGCGCGGTGGGGGGCTAGCCCGGATTCTCGCTTGCCCAGTCGTCGGTAGGCGGAGCGCGAGACCCGACCTGGCCTTCGAAACCCTCCTTTGTTTTTAAGGACACAGTGAGCAAAATCAAGGTTGGAGTGGTCGGTTGTGGATACTGGGGCCCGAAACTGGCCCGCAACTTCCACGATTTGCCGGAAGCCGAGCTTCTTCTGTGGCAGACCTCTACCCGGAGCGCCTGGCCCATATGCGGGAGCTCTATCCAAGTGTCAGTGCCTTTTCCGACCATCGGAAGATACTGGATTCAGACGTGGATGCCGTCGTGGTGGCGACTCCTGTGTCGACCCATCACCGGCTGGCAATGGAGGTGCTGCGTGCCGGGAAGCATGTTCTGGTCGAGAAGCCGCTGGCAGCGACAGTCGAGGAAGCAACTGAGATCGCTGAGACCGCTCGTGAACGTGGTCTCATAGCCATGGTGGGCCACACCTTTCAGCACAACCCAGCTGTAAAGACGGTCGCACGGGTAATCGAGTCCGGAGAATTGGGTGAGATCTATTACGTGGATGCCGCACGGGTGAATCTGGGCCTGCTCCAGCCCGACATCAACGTGGTTTGGGACCTTGCTCCCCATGACATCTCGATCCTGTTGGAGATTCTCAACTTAGATCCGGTGAGGGTGAGTGCAAGAGGCGAGGCCTATATTCGTACGGAACCCGTTGAGGTTGCCTATCTAACTGTTTCTTTCCCCGGAGAGGTTCTGGCCAGCCTGCGTCTGTCCTGGTTGGATCCCGTCAAGATGCGACGCATAACCGTGGTGGGCAGCAAGAAAATGTTGGTCTACGATGATCTGATTGATGAAAAGGTTGTCGTCTACGACAAGGGCGTCGATGTGCCCCCTTACTCGGACACACCGGAGGAGTTCAAGATGTCCTACCGTCATGGAGCTGCCAATCCGGTGCCAGTGGTGTGGGAGGAGCCCCTTCGTCTCGAGTGTCACTCTTTGGTGAACGCTATCCAGACAGGTGAGCCCCCCAGTTCCGATGCCTGGGTCGGAGTAAAGGTTGTCCGGGTTCTGGAGGCGGCGGACAAGTCTCTGCGCAATGGTGGATTGGGAGTAGAGATCGTTTGATACCCCAGTCGACCACTATCTGCGTTGCCCCCGACGTCAAGCTCGGCCGTGACGTTCAGCTCTTTGCCTTCGTCAACCTCTACGGGTGTGAGGTGGGCGATGAGAGCAGGATTGGCACCTTCGTTGAGATCCAGAAGGGAGCCCGTGTAGGACGTAGGGTAAAAGTGTCCAGCCACAGCTTTGTCTGTGAGGGAGTGACCATCGAGGACGACGTCTTCGTCGGCCACGGCGTGATGTTCATCAACGACAAGTATCCTCGCGCGACTTCGGGAAGGGGTGGAGAGCGCCGTCCTCAGACGGAGACGGACTGGAAGGTGGAGCCGATCTTGGTGAAGCGGGGTGCCTCCATTGGTAGCAATGCCACAGTGCTTTGCGGTGTCACCATCGGCGAGGATGCGATTGTCGGCGCCGGCAGTGTCGTGACGCGAGATGTAGCCGACAACACCATCGTCTGCGGAGTGCCGGCTCGCCTGCAAAGGAGCATTTCCGGGGAGGCGGCTGACTCATGATCACAATTCCGAAAGTTCACGAACGGGTCCAGTTGGCCAAAAGACAGTTCCCGCTTTCGGCTCGGGCGGCTCGGCCCCCTGGGGTAGGTTGAGGGTTCGCCTTTAAAGAGGCTGCTTTAGCGG
>JAKZYH010000790.1:0-7193 GCA_047514575.1 Acidobacteriota bacterium
AGGAACAGCAAGGCTTTGAAAAAAGCATGGGTGGCCAGGTGGAACACTCCTGCGGTAACCGCTCCGACACCCATTGCCGTCACCATGTAGCCTAGCTGGCTTATGGTAGAGTAGGCCAAGACTTTCTTGATGTCGCTCTGAAAGAGGGCGATCGAAGCGGCGAATAGAGCGGTGAAAATACCCACCGCGGCCACGATCATCATCACTTCCGGAGCCCGGCTGTAGATGGCGCTGGAACGGGCAATCATATAGACGCCGGCGGTCACCATGGTCGCGGCATGGATCAGGGCGCTGACCGGAGTCGGACCTTCCATGGCGTCGGGCAGCCAGACGTAGAGAGGAGCCTGGGCGCTCTTGCCGGTGGCACCGATGAAGAGAAGCAAGGCGATCCAACTCAGCGGACCCCAAAGGGCTTCGGGCTGCGGGTAGAGGGAGGCGACCTTCTCGAAAACCTCGGTGAAATCCAGGCTTCCGAAGTAAGTGAAGATCATGAGCATCCCAAGGACGAACCCGAAATCGCCGATCCGGTTGACGACGAATGCTTTCTTGGCCGCGTCCCCGGCGCTCTTCTTCTGAATGTAGTATCCGATCAAGAGATAGGAACAGAGTCCTACCCCTTCCCAGCCCACGAACATCAACAGGAAGTTGTTGGCGAGGACCAGGGTGAGCATCATGAACATGAAGAGGTTGAGGTAGGCGAAGTAGCGGTAGAAGCCATCCTCTTCCCACATGTAGCCGATGGAGTACAGGTGAATCAGGAAGCCCACGCCGGTGACGACCAGAATCATCACGGCTGAAAGTGGGTCCAACTGCAGCCCCCACTCGATCAGAAAAGTAGTCGATTCTCCGTCGGCCGTATTGATAGCGCCGCCGGGAATCCAGGTGAACAGGTTGGTCTCGTAGATACGGTGTTCGGGCTCTTCCTGTATCAAATCCAGGAAGCAGCCCAGGGACACCAGGAAGGCGAGCAGAATGGTCCCGCAGGCGATGGCAGCCACCACTTTTTTGGGAGGAAATCCACCGGTTCGGCTGCGGATCCAGACGCCGAAGAGTCCATTGGCGATGAACCCCAGGAGAGGACATAGTGGAATCAGCCAAAGGTAATCTAGCATCTACCCTTTCATCAGGTCTATTTCGTCTACGTTCACGGTCTCTTTGTTACGGAAAAGGCAGATCACGATACCCAGGCCCACGGCGGCCTCGGCCGCGGCCACGGTAATCACGAACACCGCGAATACGTGTCCTGCGAGATCTTGCAGCCGATCGGAGAAGGCAATGAGGTTCAGGTTGACAGCGTTGAGCATGAGCTCAATCGACATGAAGATGATGATCACGTTGCGACGCGTCAGCACACCGATTACCCCAATCGAGAAGACCAGGGTGCTCAGGATAAGGTAGTGGCTAGCTCCAACCATGGATCACTCCAAGACAAAACACCAATCAAATCTCCTTCTTGGCCAGGACGACGGCTCCGATGATTGCGACCAGGAGCACTATCGAGGCAATCTCGAATGGCAATAAATAGGTACTGTAGAGCAGGATCCCCACCGATTCGGTGTTGCGTGTGTCCAGCTCTTCAATTACTCCGGGTTTGGCCAGGGCCTTTTCGAAAACCTGGCTTCCCTTCACAGCAAAGATGCAAAGTAGCGTCGAGAGCACCACGCCCAGGATGACTCCTGTTTTCCACTGAGGCACGGTCTTGGCATGGGTCGTTGCCTCACGAACGCTCACCAGCATGATGACGAAGAGAAACAGGACCATGATGCCGCCTACATACACAAGGATTTGCACGGCTCCAACGAACTCCGCCTCCATAAGGAAGAAGAGTCCTGCAATTGAGATCAGGGCAGAAATCAAGTAGAGAGCACTGCGGACGGGGTTGCTCGCGGTCACCGTAAGAATCGAAAACGTGACCAGGATTGCTGCTAACGTGTAGAAGAGATAAAGCTCCATATTTTTCTGCTATTGCTGGATCATTCAGAACGATTCGAGACCGCTTAGATCGTGCAGCTGTCCGCTCTCTCTTCGGAACTTGGTTTCATATTGCTGACAAGTCAAGTCGTTCGCGGCTCTGTCGCCCGCAGCTGTTTCCGGTACTGCTCACTGCATCACTGCCCACTATTCAAGTTGCAGGCTAGTCCCGCCTCCAGGAAGCACTGGCCCCATCCAAGAAAGAAACTTCTTCCCACTGCAGGAGATCCATCACCTACGCCGAAGGCGTTACTGCGGGTAGCCCAGGGTTGCAATGCGAAGCGAGCTACCCTGGGTGTAAGTGTCCCCCCGTCTTTTCTACGCTGAAAGCGTTATTGCCGAAACGTTGCCGGTCGGCAATAACCCCGTTGGGGTAAGGCACTTTACATACCGACCCTGACCCAGGGTAGCTCGTTTCGCATTGCAACCCTGGGCGACGCGCAGTAACGCCTTCGGCGTAGATGGCCCCGTTCGCAGCACTGCTCAACTCTTCACTACCCATCGCTCAATCTTTCACTGCTCACTGCTCACTGCTCATTAATCAAGTTTCAGGTCAGTTGAGGCCTAATTGTAATTCTTCCCATATTCGATCCGATCCCAACCCTTCTCCAATCGGTCTCGGTCCCACACCATTTCGCGGCGGTCATAAGCCGCCAGTTCGAAATCTTGAGTGAGCTCAACCGCATTGGTGGGACAGACTTCCTGACAGAGACCGCAAAACAGGCAGCGCGAAGTATCGAAGGTGTAGGTCGTGAGTACCTTCTTACGGGATTCAGGATCCCTCTGGGAGCCCACCACGATGAGGTCTTCAGGACAGATCTGGGCGCACAGATCGCACGCGATGCAGAGTGTCTCGCCGGTCTCAGGATCGTTGTTCAAGCGGGGAGCGCCCCGATATCGTTCAGCCAACCTGGGTCTCTCTGTTGGATACTGTTCGGTATATACCTTCTTGTAGGTGTAGCGGAAGGTCAACGCCAGCCCCTTCAAGATGTCGATCATGAAAACTCGTTTGAGCAGCTCTATCATTTTTTAGATCCGTTTCTTTACTCACCCATGAACAACAGGAGAACTCCCGCCGACACCAGGACGTTGGCCATAGCCAGAGGCAGAAACACCTTCCAGCCGTAGTGCATCAACTGGTCGAAGCGGTAGCGAGGAATCGTTCCCCGGATCCAGATGAAGAAGTAGAGGAGCACGAAAACCTTCAGCAGGAACCACAGTACCGGTGGAATGAAATCCAGAAAAGACAGCCACTCGATGCTGGGAAAAGGCCGTAACCAGCCACCCCAGAAAAGGGTGACTCCCACTGCCGCTACCGTGATCATATTGGCGTACTCGGCCAGGAAAAAAAGCGAAAACCGAAATCCGCTGTACTCGGTGTGGAACCCGCCGACCAACTCCGTTTCTGCCTCCGGCAGATCAAAGGGTAGTCGATTGGTTTCCGCCATGCCGCAAATGATGAAGAGCACGAAGGCCAGCGGTTGTAAGAAGACGTACCAGATCTGACTTTCCTGCTGGTTCTGGACGATCTCGACCAGACTCAGAGAACCGGCGAAGAGCAATACCCCGATAATCGAAAATCCCAGCGCCACTTCGTAGCTGATCATCTGAGCGCTCGATCGCAGCGCACCCAGCAAGGGGTACTTACTGTTGGACGCCCAGCCCCCCAGGATGATCCCCAGGATCCCCACAGAGGAGAGGGAAAGGATGAAGAGCACCCCGATATTGATGTCGGTGACGAATCCCCCGGATGCGATGGCACTCCCGACCACCGTCTCTACTGCCGTCGGTTCCAGAACCAGGCTCAGCACCGAACGAAGAGGTCCCTCCAACATGTCTGGGGGGCCGAACGGCACGACCGCGAAGACCACGAAGGCAGGTATCAGGGTCATGATCGGAGCCAGGGTGAAGATCAAGGCATCGGAACGGGACGGAACGATGTCCTCCTTGAGGATGAACTTGAGTCCGTCGGCAATCGGCTGAAGCAACCCATGCCAGCCCACTCTCATGGGACCGAGTCGTACCTGGATGTGGGCAATTACCTTTCGCTCCAGCAGCGTGAGATAGGCGATTGCCCCCGACAGAAAGAGCACGATCACCGTAATCTTGATGAGCGGGATGATGGCGTATATGAGGAGGACTTCAAGCATTAGCGATCGATCTCCCCCAATACGATGTCCAAGGTGCCGATGATAGCGACCACATCTGCTACCAGATGTCCCTTGACGAGCCGGCGGAGTGCCTGGAGATTGATGAACGTCGGCGGCCGAATCCTGACCCGGAAGGGCTGAGCCGAGCCGTCGCTTACGATGTAGTATCCCAACTCGCCTCGAGGCCCTTCGATACCGGAGTAGAACTCTCCCACGGGCGGCTTCAGTATCTTGGGGGCCTTTCCTCGCACTGCCCCGTCTGGCAGGTTATCGAGCACCTGTTGAATGATCCGCAGACTCTGGCGCATCTCTTCGACGCGAATCAAGTAGCGGTCGTAGGTGTCGCCGTTGACGCCCAGCGGGACATCAAACTCGAATTCCTCATATCCTCCGTAGGGTCGAACCTTTCGCAGATCGTAGTCGATTCCCGAGCCGCGTAGAGGCGGACCGCTGATTCCCCATTCAATCGCCTCTTCCCCCGAAATGACGCCGACATCCTTGGTGCGAGCGATCCAGATGCGATTGTTGGTCAAGAGCTGCTCGTACTCGTCGACATGCCCCGGGAACTCGTCCACGAATTTCTGAGCCGCTTCCTCGAAGCCGATGGGAAGGTCCATCCAGAGGCCTCCTACCCGAAAAGCATGGGTAGTCAAACGGGCACCGAAGAGTGCCTCAAAGAGCTTGAGGATCTCTTCTCGCTCTCGAAAGCAGTAGAGGAAAACCGTCATCGCACCGATGTCGATGGCGTGGGTAGCCAACCACAGTAGGTGGCTGGCGATTCGGTTGAACTCGGTCATCATGATCCGGACGTATCGAGCTCGATCGGGAACTTCGATACCCATCAGCTTCTCGACGCCCAGAAGATAGCCGAAGACGTTCGACACCGCGGCTATGTAGTCAGTCCGGTCAAAGTAGGGGACCAGATTGATGTAGGAACGGTTCTCGCTGATCTTCTCGATGCCCCGATGCAGATAGCCGATGATGCACTCGGCATCCATGACGCGCTCACCGTCCAGCTTCAACTTCACCCTCAGGACCCCGTGTGTCGATGGGTGCTGGGGCCCCATGTTGATCTCGAGTTCTTTGGTGTCGAGGATCGTCTGTTCCGCCATCGCGCTAGTCCGGTAGCTTCCTCATCCGAAGGTGCTCTTTGATCCAGGTCTGATCCTGGAGTTTGATGTCGTAGTCCTTCCGTAGCGGGTATCCCCGCCAGTCGTCAGGAAGCAGGATGCGGCGCAGTTCGGGGTGTCCTGAAAACTCTATGCCGAACATGTCGTAGACCTCCCGCTCCAACCAGTTTGCAGTCCTCCAGATGGAGGTGACCGAGGGAGCGGTTTGATCCTGAGGCAGCCGAGCCTTTACCCGAATCAGACGCACGGTTTGGTAGGAGTAGAGCTGATAGACGAGGACGAATCGCTCCTCATCCCCCAGATAGTCCAGGGCCGTCACATCGACCAGGTAGTCGAACGAAAACTCTCCGTGGTCCCGGAGATAGAGCATGACATCATAGAGTCGATCCAGCGTCACGGTATAGATGGACTGCTTCAGAAAAACCTGACCCGACACGATCCCCTGGGGGAAGTGCTCCTTCAGGCTGTCCAGAAGCACATCCTCCTCCATGTCCTCGTAGGTTGGCTTCTTGGGCTTGGGCTTTGGCTTGGGTTTGGGTTTGGGTTTGGGTTTTTCAGCAGCAGGAGCTGTCTTTTTCTCAGCAACCTCTTCGGAAGCAGCAGGCGGAGACGTCCCCTCCTGCTTGGGGACTTCTGGCTCCACGTTCTCCTTGGCTGGCGGATTATCCTGCGGCGGATCGTTCTCTTGATTCATTCCTGTGTCTGGTTGGAAGGGGGAAGCGCGGTTCCCCGAAGGTGTCCCCTCAACTTGCCTTTGGCTGGATGTCCTTGTCGGTGATGCTCATAAGATCAATCTTGTCCTGCAGCCGCATCAGGCCATAGAGCAGCGCCTCGGGCCTTGGGGGACAACCGGGGATGTACACATCGACCGGAATCACTCGATCCACTCCCTGCAGCGTAGCATAGGTGTCGAAGGGGCCACCCACACTGGAGCAAGCACCCATCGAAATCACCCACTTGGGATCGGGCATCTGATCGTATAGTCTCTGGATGACTTCTGCCATCTTCAGGGTTACCGTTCCTGCAATGATGATCAGGTCCGATTGGCGGGGTGAGGGCCTGAAGATTCCCGCACCGAAACGATCGATGTCGAAGCGAGAGGCCCCGGCCGCCATCATTTCGATGGCGCAGCAAGCGAGGCCGAAGGTCATGGGCCAGAGAGACGATTTCCGGGCCCAGTTGAAGAGGGAATCCACGGTTGTGGTGACGACGTTCCGTTCAATCTCGTTGCCCATTACACCTACCTTATGCCCATTCTAGTGCGCCCTTTTTCCACACGTAAAAGTAACCCACGATCAGAATACCCAGAAAGACCACCATTTCGATGAAGCCGAACAAGGCGAGTTCGTCGTAGAGAATTGCCCAGGGGAAGAGAAAGACTGTTTCTACATCAAAAATGACGAACAGGATGGCGATGATGTAGAAGCGCACCGAAAAGCGGTCCCGAGCATCGCCCTCGGGGTCGACTCCGCACTCGTAGGGAGAAAGCTTAGAGGCGTGAGGCCGATTCGGTCGCAGGAATCGTCCCACCGTCAAACCCACCACCGGCAGGGAAATCGCGACCAGGATGAAGAGAAGAATCGGAATATAGGAACCTAGCAAAACCTCTCCCCCCTGAAAAGCGCCCTATTCTAGCAAATCCAAAGCAGGAGCGCCGCCCCTTTTTGTCCCTCGGATTTCAATACTATCATACCGGTTTCCTCGTGCCGGCCTGGTCGGGTGCTACGGTACCTGGAGGAGTCGGAGAAGGCAACCCGTATAGTCCCTTTTCCGGGGACAACCCAGGTGTTTTCAGCCATCTGGGTGCACGACAAAAAAGTGACGAATGGATCATGCCGCGGCTCGATGATCGGCCCTCCATTCCCAAAAATCCTCAAAGCGTCCACTGAGTCGAGCGCAACGAAGGGCCATGATGGAATTGGCTCCCCGTACGCTCCAGTGC
>JAKZYH010000791.1:0-11466 GCA_047514575.1 Acidobacteriota bacterium
TTGTAGGGCAGCACCAGGACCTCTGACGTCGCATTGGGAGAAAGGCCTCCGGCGGTGGCCACCGAGTAAGGTGCGTCGGGCGGACCAGCCTTCTCCGGCGGCGGGGCTGAGCTGCTGACTTCAACAAGGTCATGGCTGCCGTGGTATCCGCCCTCGAACTTGTCGATTTTGGGTTTTCCGCTGAAACCGCGGGCCAGTCGGATGGAGTGAAGGGTAGCCTCGGTGCCCGAGTTGACGAAGCGGATCGCGTCTACAGAAGCCACCCGCCGACACATTTCCTCGGCGATCTCGGCCTCGACACCCATCGGCGCTCCCACGGCGAGGCCTCTAACCATCTGCGCCCTCACGGCTTCCATCACCCTGGGGTGATTGTGCCCCAGTATCTGTGCAGTGTGATGGTTGGCAAAATCCACGTATCGATGGCCGTCCAGATCGTAGAGGTAGCATCCCTCGGCCCGCTCCATCCCGAGCGGATAGGGAGGATAGAAATAGGCGCCCTTGATGGGACCGGAAGTGTAATTACTTGCTCTGTCAAACAACTCACGTGAGCGAGGCGTTCGTTCAGTGTAGGCTTCTTCCAACGATGCGACTTTCTCGGTCATGATCTTCTCCTTGCGATCGGTTCAGGTTCCCAGCCCTAAATCCTGTCACCATCTAGCATTGAGTGCAATCCGAAATCGTGCCCTTCGTGCTTCAGGCTCCCATGATGCGGAAGCGCCTGCTCCGGTAGGACGTTTTCGCCTGAACGGTCCGGCGTGTGCTAGCGCCCGAATAGAGCATGGCCTATGATCGGGAACCCGAGAGTGCCGTCAGAGTCAACGAGGGGCAATGGGGGAACAAGATGACGAACGATAGGGAAGCCGCAGCCGGGGTCCGGGAGCGCTGAACGACAACGTCGGGAGAAGTGAATTGGGCTGGAAAGAAAGGGCTCGGCAGAAGCTTTCGCGGGCTGAGTTCGAGGCGGAATCCAGGCAGTACCGTGGCCGGGCCGCAGTTCTGATGTCGATCTTCGAGCGCCGGGGAGAACCGCACTTTCTGCTCACGAGACGGACACAGGAAGTCGCCACCCACAAGGGCCAGATTTGTTTTCCAGGTGGGCTGGAGGAAGAGGCCGATCCCTCCCTCTGGGAGACGGCCCTGCGGGAGACAGAGGAGGAGATAGGAGTCTCCCCGAACGAGGTCGAGTTCCTGGGGCGCTTCAAAGACTATACCTCAGTCACCGGATACTCGGTCACGCCCTTTGCGGGCTACATCCAGGAGGGCTTCACGACGGTTGCGAACCCTCGTGAAGTGGCTTCAATGTTGGAGGTGCCGATCCGCTTTTTCCATGAGACCACGCCCCTGATCCAGAGGCGGTGGAGAGACGACCGATGGATTTCGGTCTACTTCTATCACTACGATGGGCAGATCATCTGGGGACTGACCGCCAGGATGATTATGGATTTTCTCGACTACGTTGATGAGTAGGAGGAAATTCCAAGATACAAGATACAAGATACAAACAAATTCCAAATTCCAAGCACCAAACTGTTGCAGGGACTGTCTTTAGCCTGCCTTACAAAGTCACCGGAAGCTCTAGAGGAACCTAGACCGAACCGTAGCGACTCCTCACTTTTCTCCAGTCTGGTCCTAGGTTTGGTGCTTGGAATTTGAAATTTGGAATTTGTTTGTATCTTGTATCTTGGAATTTCCTCGAAATCTAGCAACACTCCGAACCCGGTACGCAGAGTCGGGCTTCTACCTCGCCCTCCGGTTCGAAGACCGTGAAGAAGCTGTTGTGGGGTTCGTTCTTCAACACGGTAGCCGTCTTTTCACACACCTCCATCGGGACCCCTGCTGGAAAGACGTGGTCAGGATCCGGATCCAGGTGATAGGCGGTGGCCGGGCCGTCATAGAGGGCGTAGTGACCCTTCCAATAGCAGGGTCCGTTGGGATCCAGGATCGGCTTGTAGGCCTCCACCGTGACGGAATAGAGGCGTACTGACTCGACCGTCTCAAGCTCCTCAGGGTTGAGCGAAGCCGTGGGGAAATATCGTTCGACGATCTGAGTCCCCTTTTGCCACAGGTAGTCCGTCTTCAGGGTGACCCCCTGGAAGCCGATCTCGCTCAGCACCTGGTTCAGATCCTGGTAGGATAGAGCTCCCGCCACGCAATCGGCCCAGGCGGTTTCATTCACTTTCAGCTTTGCCGGGAGGGGTTCGTACGACACGATATCCGAAAAGGACAGCTTGCTTCCCGGTCGGAGGATCCTGAGCATCTCCTGATAGGCAGTCTTCTTTTCCAGCGCGAGGTTGTTCACGCAGTTGGAGAAGATGACGTCGATGCTGGAATCCTCGAGTGGAATCTGGACATCGAATTGGCCTTTTAGAAAGCTCAGGTTGTCGTATCCCAATCGAGACACGACCGTTTGCTTGAAGCGCTCGGCCTTTTGAAGCATCTCGTCACTCATGTCGAGCCCAAACACCTGTCCTTCGGGCCCCACTTTTCGGGCGGCGATGAAGCAGTCTCGACCCAGGCCGGGACCCAGGTCCAGGACGCTCTTTCCGGGCTCCAACCTTCTCAGCTCCGGAGGCACCCCACAGCCGTAATTGAACTCCAAAACCTCCTCGGGGATGTGTTGCAGCTCTTCCGGGGAAAACTCCTGCTGATAGTCTACCGGACAACAAAGTGTCGTATCCCTCTCCGTCGCGGCTTTCGAATAGGTTTCAAGAATTGCTTCTCGGCTCATGTACAGTCCTCCGTCTTAGCGGGTCTCTCAGCCCACCGGTGAGACCTCACTGGAGAGGTCTCTTCCGATACTTTCCGAGTTGTTTCCGATCTGCTGCTTGGTGAGCTGGCGGACTATGAGGTCGACCTGTTCCAGCCCCTGGGAGATCAGAAAGTTAGGGTTTGTTCCGTAACTCTTGTTGCCTGCAATGTAGAAGTTGGGTTCTGGATTCTGAAGTGTCTCGATGCCGGGCGGTTCCTGCTCGAGGCAATCCCCAGATCCACCCAGCAGGCTAGACGCCAATTTAATGGGGCCGGCCGTGGCGTAGCACTCGTGAACCTGAAGTTGTTGGTAAAGGGAGTTGTCGGGGCGGAATCCGACATTCGCAACGATCTCGTCGACTCCGAGCTCATCAACCTTCCCCGGGGAATCCACGGTCACGACAAAGCATGTATTACCGTTGTGCCCGGGCCAGGTCTGGATTTCCTCCACGCTGGAACCACCATGGTAGCGCAGCCAGGATGGCGGGGTCTGGGCCAGCCGGTTGGCGAATCTGCTCAGATGGTCCCGGTAGGACAGAGGATCATCTGGGAATCGAGCATAGGGAACTGTCTGGTGACTGCGATTGACCCAGTGCACGCGGGTCTCAGGAGCCGACCGGAGCAGCTCGGCAAAACCTTCCAGAGCGGTTGCAGCCGAGTGTCCGCCTCCTACCAGGAGGACCTTTTTCCCCGCAAAGTGCTCTCTGTCCGCACCCAGCATATCGACCACTCGAGAATGAAAACGTGAGGGAGCTTTTCGGGCTGCCTCTGTTTCTCCGACCGCGGGAACGTTGCCGCTGCCGATAGTCTGAGGGCGCGAGTATACTCCCGAGGCGTCCACCACAGCAGCAGCCTTGAAGATCTGTTCCCGGCCCTGGGATCGGGTGAGGAGCCGGAAAGGGTAGCGAGCGCGCTCGGGGTCTCCGATGAGATCCTTCTTGCCGATCAGGTCGCGCCCGATGGAGAGGACTTCCACGCCTTCCAGGACTCGATCTCGCAGTTGGGGTAACCGTACCAGAGGCTCCAGGTATTGCTGGACGTATTCGGAGCCGGTCAGATAAGCTTCCGCCGGCGGTAGGCCCAGTCCCGGGAATGCCTCGGATAAGAGTCGGGCCCCCCAGCTCGAGTGATTCATGTGAAAGGGGCTGAAGAACTTGACGTGACCCCAGAGTCTGATGTGGTTGCCGATGCTGTTCTTCTCCAGAACCACCGCATCCATGCCCGCGGCGATAGCCCTGACTGCGGCCTCCAGGCCAATCGGACCCGCGCCGATGATGATCAGACTAGTTGAAGGATGGTCGGAATCTGATGCTGTGGTCATGAGCGCGATTTTGGTGCCCCTCTGTCTAGGGTAGGGGATCTAGTGAAGGATGCAACTTTCTGGACACGCTTGTCAAAAGTTCCAGCCGATTGCATCTTTGTTGACGTCTGCTTCCGTGAACCGGCCCCTCTCCTGCGGCTTCCGGCTTCGCCGGATCGTCCAAGAAAGAAACTTCGGTCGAGGGACGTGGGGGTGGCCTCCAGGCCGCCGTTTTTCGAGCCAAGGGCTCGACGGAAAGAACACGGCGGCCTGGAGGCCACCCCCACGGTTCTTGGACAATTGCCTGCAGGATCTCCATCCAAAGCGGCAAATCAAGTTTCAGCTTAGGGTCTTGCGGTGCCACGGGCAGCGTGAGTGCTTTACACCCGGCTGATCAAGCGAGTCGGCAGAGCACACTTGGAGTTGGAATACCAACGCAGTCTGCGTCGTCTCATTGCAATCAGGCCAGAGAGGAGCAACAACCCGACCAAAAGAGTCAACCCTTAGGGCGGGAGCGTCCTGACTGAGATCTCCAACGGCAGTTGGTAGCTGGGACCTTGGAACTGGGTTCCTGTTCTGACCCTGGCTCCCCCAGGCTCAGAACCCGTAGGCTCCAAAAACCTCGTACCTCTTGGGTATTCGGCCCAGGAAGAAGCCGGCCGACACCAGGTGTCTGTCTTTAAGAGGAAGCGAGGATCGTTGGTAGCTGTCGAAGGCCTCCTGAAGGAACAACAGGTCGTTGCCTCCGCAGACATCGCCGTCGTTTTTAACCGCCTGATTGGCCAGGGTCGAGAGTAGCTCTGTCTTGGGTTCGTCACCCATTCCGAGGATGGCCTGTACCGCGGTTGCTGAGGCGTGAGGGTCAGAGTGGCTGATCACGCTCTTCAGGACATTCAGGGGATCGGTGGGCAAGAAATGACCCACCACGTCATCCAGCTCTCGGTTGGATTCTCCTTCACAGCTGCTTCGGGAGGCCTGGTTCACCAGGGCCGCGCTCATCATGAGGCCCAGAGTCTGGCGGTGGGGGTCCACCAATTCCTTCCAGTAACCGACCTGCTTGGAGAAGTGGAAGGCTCGCATGGGCGCCAGCCAGCTTCCCCGCTTGGAGTTGGCGAGGGCCTGAGAAGCGGATAGCTGAAGCGTGTCTTCGACTGCCGCGAAACTGGCTCCGGCGCGAGCCAGTCGGCCGATGGCTGCAACCGCTCCCGAGACGGAGGGCTCGAAGAGCAGGGACCTCTCTGCTTGCTCGTAGAGGTCACTTGAAACCTCCCCCTCGTTCTTCAACACGGAGGGCAGGGGATTCTCACGCCAGATGTCTTTCACCTCTCGCGAGAGCTCGCGATTCTTGGGGGCGACAACCAGAAAGTGTAAAGGGGCAAACAGGATCTCTTCCTGATGCTTCCACTCTAACTGTTCGGCAAGCTTCCATGCTTGAACGAGGTACAGAAACTTGGATCCTCCCAGAGCCGTGTCATCCAGGGCGTAGGAGAGAGACTTCTCCCGAAAATGGTCCCGTTCTTCGGGATTGCCCATAAAGCCTCGGGCCCAGCCGAACGCTCCTGAAAAGTCTTTGGCTTCGGCTGATTCAACGAATTGCTGCCAGCGCGACCCAAGCTCGCCTTCTTCCTGGGGCTCGGCGTTGTTCAGGCTCCAGGGCGTGCGCTGGCGTTCCCGAGCTGCGCTCCAGGCTTGCTGAACGAAGGGCCGCCACTGATGCTCTTCCGAGAAAAGTTCACCGGATTGGGCGGCGGCGATGAAGCCGAAAAAACTCTGGGGGACCGAATCACCGTAGTATTGCTCGTAGAGTCGGGTGGGAAGATAGGCAGCCACTGCTTCGAGAAAGTCGGCAGGAGCGGGATACTGCTCCTGGGCCTCCTTCATGGTTTTGGCAAAGTCCTTGGCGTTGGCTGGTTTGAAGAGCCGCTCCAAAAGATCGCTCATCAGGTGCCTCTTTTCATCTTGGTCCCACCCCCGGGAGCCCAGGCCCGATTGTGCTGCTGTCCGGCTCTCTCCTCGGAGGCTGGGTTCATATTGCTAGCGAGTCAAGTCGTTCGCGGCTCTGTCGGACCGTCAATGGTGGTGCGATCGTCTGGAGCTTGTTTGTACCTTGTACCTTGGAATCGTTCAAGTTTCAGGTCTGCCCGGCAAATTCCAACCCTCGACCATTCACCAGAATCGACCCTGTTTTTCAGAAGCACATCATAAGCAATCCATCCTCCAACCACAACCGACCCGGAGTCGGATTCAGGGGATGGATTCTTGGCGAGATTGAATTTCATGTTGTAGAATTCACACGATGACGAGCTTCAGGAAAACGGTCGAAGTTGCCGTTGGACAGGTGATGGTCGGCGGGGAGCACCCGATCGTCATCCAGTCCATGACGAATACGGACACGGCAGATGTTGCTGCCACGGTACGCCAGATTAGCGAGCTGGCCGAGGCTGGATCCGAACTGGTGCGCGTCACCGTCAATACGGACGCGGCGGCCCAGGCTGTTCCCGAGATCGTCGACCGCCTGGAGCAGGAGGGAGTTGAGGTCCCGATTGTGGGGGACTTCCACTACAATGGCCATCTGCTTCTTTCCCGCTACGAGGAGTGCGCGCGACGCCTGAGCAAGTACCGGATCAATCCGGGAAACGTGGGAATGGGCCGTCACCGCAACGACAACTTCCGAAGCATGATCGAAGTGGCGTTGGAGCACGATAAGCCGATCCGAATCGGCGTCAATTGGGGCTCGCTCGATCAGTCTCTACTGGTCCGAATGATGGATGAGAACTCGCGTCTGCCAGAGCCGAAGGATGCACAGGTGGTCCTCAGAGAGGCGATCGTTCGGAGCGGACTGGAGTCGGCGACTCTGGCAGAGGAATACGGTCTTGCTCACGACCGGATCATTCTCAGTGCCAAGGTCTCGGCGGCACCCGACCTGATCGAGATCTATCGTCAGCTGGCCTCCTCTTGCGACTACCCTTTACATCTGGGACTGACGGAAGCGGGAATGGGAAACCGAGGTATTGTGGCCAGTACCGCCGCGCTCTCGATTCTGCTTCATGAGGGGATCGGCGAGACGATTAGGGTCAGCCTGACACCCCGACCGGGTGCGGCTCGAACCGAGGAAGTTACAGTAGCCCAACAGGTGCTTCAGTCGCTGGGGCTCCGCAGCTTTACTCCTCAGGTCAGTGCCTGTCCGGGCTGCGGTCGGACGACCAGCACCTTCTTCCAAGAGCTGGCGGAGAAAATTGAGCAGCACCTGGCGCGGCAGATGATCGTATGGAAAGAGCTTCATCCTGGCGTAGAGGATCTGAAAGTTGCCGTCATGGGGTGTATCGTAAACGGACCGGGCGAGTCCAAGCATGCAGACGTAGGGATTTCCCTGCCGGGGACGGGCGAAGACCCGAAGGCCCCCGTCTACGTGGATGGACAGCATTTTACAACCCTCAAGGGTGGACGGATTGCAGAGCAGTTTATCGAGATTCTGGAAGAATATGTTGCCGCACGCTACGGTAGGGAAGTCGGGGAAGTTGTGTTGAACGAGGTTTCCTAGCGAAAAAGAGTGCCGTTCGAGACGGGTGAGTCATTTGCTACATTGAGTTCGGTGTGATAGTCAAGGGCGCCGATGCCCCATGCCTGATCACACCTTTTCTGCGTCACCAGTTACGCAAGGAGTATTAGATCGATGATCCAGGTAGAACATCTGACCAAGCGGTACGGCCTGTTGACCGCGATCAAGGATGTGACCTTCGAAGTTAACAAAGGGGAGATTCTGGGCTTTTTGGGGCCCAACGGCGCGGGAAAGACGACAACCATGCGCATCCTGTCGGGCTTCTTTCCGGCGACTGAGGGAAAAGCTTCAGTGGCTGGGTTCGACGTCTTTGAAGAACCTCTGGAAGCCAAGAGACGAGTCGGTTACATGCCCGAGAATCCACCGCTCTACACGGAAATGAGCGTGGACGCCTATCTGAAGTTCGTCGCGACGATCAAGGGAATCGAACGCGGTTCGACAGCTGCGCGCCTGGACGAAGTGAAGGCGCGCCTGGGGCTGAAGGATCAGGGCGAGCGGCTGATCAAACATCTGTCGAAGGGTTATCGGCAGCGCGTCGGTCTGGCCCAATCTCTGATTCACGATCCCGAAGTTCTGATCCTGGATGAGCCGACAATCGGGCTGGATCCGAGACAGATCAACGAATTCAGGGAGCTGATTCGCAGTCTTCGAGGAGAGCACACCCTGATCCTTTCGACGCACATCCTGCCTGAGGTGAGCATGACCTGCGACCGGGTCATCATCATCAGTGGAGGGCAGATCGTGGCCATCGACACTCCTCAGAATCTGACGGATCAGATGCGGCGAGGAGAAAAGATCGAGCTGGAGGTTTCCGGCTCCGTCGAGGGACTCCCATCCCTCCTACATGAGATTCCGCAGGTGCAGAAAGTCCTGATATCGGAAGCGACGAACGGTCATCATCCGGTTACGGTTGAGGCTGACGGACAAGCAGAGATCCGTCATCTTGTCTCTCAGAAGGTGATTCAGGCCGGTCTGGAGCTCTACCAGCTCAGGACAAAAGCGGTGAGCCTGGAAGACGTCTTCCTGAAGCTGACGACCGAGGAGGAAACGGCTGAGGAACCCGTCGAGGCGAGCGCCGAAGAGGCCGTTGCCGATGCCGCTGCTGCGGACAGCGAAGTGGAGGAGGAATGAGAAACTACCTGGCAATCGTCAAGAAGGAAATGCATACGCTGTTCGTAAGCCCGATTGCGTATGTGGTCCTCGCCGTCTTTTTTACCGTCTCCGGCTACTTTTTCTACATCATCACAAGTTCGATCATCCAACGGGTGATGGAGATGGGCTTCCGCTCGCAGCAGTTTGGTTCGGCGCCTCCTCCAATCGATGTGCCGGCGGTTATTCTGGGGAACTTCTTCAGCGTCATCAGCACGATTCTGCTTTTTCTGATTCCTATGATTACCATGGGTGTCTTCGCCGAGGAAAAGAAGCGAGGAACCATCGAGCTTCTGTTTACGTCTCCCCTGACCAACCTGCAGCTGATCCTCGGGAAGTTCACGGCCATGATGCTGTTTCTGCTCATCATGCTCCTGCCGACCATCCTGAAGTCGTCCCTTCTCTATTTCTACAGCGAACCCACCCCTCCCCTGGGTCCGATCTTCAATGGATTCTTGGGGGCGCTTCTCCTGGGTGGTGCCCTTTTGACAATTGGCCTCTTCATCTCTTCGCTGACCGAGAATCAGATCGTCGCCGCCACACTCTGCTTCGGTGTCTTCATCATCCTCTGGGTCGTCGATGCGGTTGCAGGAGCCGGAACTACGGTGGGCAATGAGGTTCTGCGTTACCTGTCCATCATGAACCACTACGAAGACTTCACGAAGGGAGTCCTGGACAGTCGACACGTAGTCTTCTACGTATCGATGATCTTTCTCGGCCTCTTCTTGACTTCAGTTTCGTTGAATTCCGCGAAATGGAGGGCCTGACGTGTTGAAGGAATGGCTCGAACAAATCAAATCGGAGACTCTAGTCTACGTCGGTTTGGCAGCCCTGATCGGCGGATACTTTTACTACAATCTGTACAGCGTGTGGGACTGGATAGCTCAGGCCGCCATCTACGGCGGGGTCCTATTGCTGGTCCTGTACGTGGTCCTGAACTTCGCCAAGATCCGGGCTGCTTTCGCCAGCCGCACCGGTCGACATGGCACGGCCGCTGGTGTGAGCCTGATACTGGTGATCGGCATCCTGGCTCTACTCAACTTCCTCAACTTCCGACACAGCAAGCGCGTCGACCTGACGGAGAACCAGCTTTATGCCCTCTCGAGTCAGAGCCTGAAGGTTGTCGAAAACCTGGACGCCGAAATGCAGATCATCGGTTTTTTCCAGGACGAAGCGGCCACCCGTAGCTTCAAGGACCTGATGGAGGAGTACCGTCACGCGTCCTCGCAGATCGTCTACGAGATAGTGGATCCACAACAGGAACCGGAGAAAGTGGCCCAGCACGATATCCAGCGGCAGGGCCAGGTGGTAATCGTGGCTGGCGCCAGGACTGAGGTAGTGGACGAGTTCAGTGAAGAGAAGATTACCAACACCATCATCAAGCTCACTCGGGAAGGTGAAAAGGTGGTTTATCTGCTCGCCGGTCACGGCGAGCGGGATCTGGAAGAGAGTGGGCCCGAAGGGCTGTCCATGGCCAAGGAGATGATCGAGAAGCAGAACTACGTAGTCAAGTCCTACAATCTGGCTCAGGAGAACAAGATCCCGGATGATGCCACGGTGGTACTTTCAGTAGGGCCGCGCGTCAACTTCCTTCCCAATGAGGTCTCACTGCTCAACGAGTATCTGAAGACGGGAGGGAAGTTTCTGCTCCTGCTGGATCCGGAGACGGACTTTGCCATGGACGATTTTCTTTCGGCCTACGGACTCGCGGTGGAGCAGAACGTGGTGATCGATGCCAGTGGGGTGGGACAGCTCTTTGGCCTTGGAGTAGCCGCACCGATTGTGGCCACTTACGAGGAACATCCCATCACCGATGAGATGCGTGGGGTGATGACGTTCTTTCCCATGGCACGAGGGGTCAAGACCGTCGATGGTTCCTTGGGCTACGAGGCCAAGACATTGATGTCGACCTCCGAGCGGAGTTGGGGTGAGACGAATCTGGATGGTAACCGAGCCGCTTTTGACGAAGGCGAGGATACTCAGGGGCCTGTGGCTCTGGCTGCAGTGGCTACCCTGTCCGTGACGGGATCAGAGACGGCCGAGGACCCTGAAAAGGACTCCGAGGAGGAAGCCGAAAATGAAGTGGAATCCGCGGGTGTGGCCGAAGGCGCCGAGGAGGCGGCAGAGGGAACGGGGGGCGAATCTCGATTCGCACTTTTCGGTGACTCGGACTTCGCGACGAACGCCTATTTCCCCAGTTCTGGCAACGGAGATATGTTTCGCATGACGGTGAGCTGGCTGGCAGAAGACTCGGATCTCATCGCCATCGCACCGAAGAATCCTGAGAACCGGCGCATCAACCTCACCCAGAGCCAATCGCGACTGATGTTCTGGGCCACAGTGATCCTGTTGCCGCTGTCGACACTGGTCTTCGGCCTGGCCGTGTGGTTTCGCAGGAAATGATGCAGCAGCCGTCCGCTTGAGGCCGCTTCGGAAATCAACTCTATTATCGGGTGACGAGCATGAAAAAGATCGGTTTGCTTTTAGTGATCTTCATCGGTCTGGTGGCATTCGTCTACCTCTATGAGATCGAAGGCGAAAAGAAGAGACAGGAAGCGAAGGAGCGAGAAGAGAGTCTCTTCCAGATGAAGCAGGACGAGGTAACTTCGATCGAGATCACGAGATCCGGCCAGGACCCGGTGCTGCTGGTGAAGGTGGACGAGAAATGGTCTATCGACAAGCCGATGGAAACACTGGCAGACAAGGCCAG
>JAKZYH010000792.1:0-7831 GCA_047514575.1 Acidobacteriota bacterium
GTCAGGGACGTGCACCCCTCTCACTATGGTCGCATCTGCCCGATTGAGACGCCGGAGGGACCCAATATTGGCCTGATCTCGTCTCTGAGCTGCTACGCGAGAATCGACGAGTTCGGCTTTATCGAGTCACCCTATCGGAAGGTTATCGATGGAAGGATGGTTGACTACGTTCATGTCATCGATTCGGGAACAACGGAGTTCAAGGTCGGAGGAGTCTATCTTCAGGAGGAGGTAGATGAAGTCAACGGTAAGATTAAGTCCAAGGAAGAGGCTCCTGCCCAGTATGAGCCGCATGCCTTTTATCTCACCGCCTGGGAGGGGGACAAGTATGTGACGGCCCAGGCCAATGTCGAAGTGGATGAGCGAGGCCGGATCGTCCGAGATCGGACGAGTGCCCGCCACCAGGGTAACTTTGTGTTTGTGCCGAGAGAAGAAGTCGAGTATGTCGACGTGAGTCCCAAACAGCTGGTCAGTGTGGCTGCCAGTTTGATTCCCTTCCTGGAACACGATGACGCCAACCGAGCCCTCATGGGCTCGAACATGCAGCGCCAGGCTGTACCTCTGATTCGGACCGAGGCTCCTCTGGTGGGTACTGGGATGGAGTACATCGCGGCCAGGGACTCCGGTGCGGTGCAACTGTGTCGGCGAACGGGAATCGTCGATAGCGTCGATTCCGACCGGATCATCGTCCGAGTGGGCGGTGAGAATGGCGAAGAAGTACACGGCGCCAGCGCCGACATCTACAAGTTGACGAAATTCGCCCGCTCCAACCAGAACACCTGTATCAACCAGAAGCCTCTGGTCAGCGCGGGAAGCAGGGTCCTAAAGGGACAGGTCCTGGCCGATGGACCCTGTACGGAAAAAGGTGAGTTGGCGCTAGGACGGAATGTCCTGGTCGGTTTCATGCCCTGGCGCGGATATAACTTCGAAGACGCCATCCTGGTCAGCGAGCGGCTGGTGAAGGAGGATATCTACACTTCGATTCATATCGAGGAGCTGGAGATTGAAGCCCGCGATACCAAACTGGGACCGGAAGACATTACTCGTGATATCCCCAATGTCAGTGAGTCTATTCTGGCTGATTTGGACGAGAGCGGAATTGTTCGAATTGGTGCCAAAGTCAAGCCGAGCGATATCCTCGTAGGTAAGGTCACTCCCAAGGGGGAGACTCAGTTGACGCCTGAGGAGAAACTTCTTCGGGCCATTTTCGGAGAGAAGGCAGGGGAAGTCAAAGACGCTTCGATGTATGCGCCTCCCGGAATCGAAGGAACCGTGGTCGATGTGAAGATCTTTTCGCGCAAAGGCGTTGAAAAGGACTTGCGTACGCTCGAGATCGAAGGGGAGGAAATTGGGCGACTGAACGAGGATCAGGAAGACGAAATCCGTATCATCCGCGAAGAGAGTAGTAAGCGCTTCTGCGAGATTCTCCAAGGACAAAAGGCCAAGGGCCAGGTGATCGATGCTGATGGAAAGGTGATCGCCGAGAAGGGAAGCTCACTGGAGGTGGACCAGCTGAAGAAACTGGACTACCAGGGGGTGAAGGCGATTGGGGTTGCATCGCAGGAAGCCATGGATGAGGTGGCCGAGGTCGCGGACAAGACTGAACGGCAGATCAAGATCCTCAGATCTCTGCACGAAGAGCGACTGGGTCGCATCGAAAAAGGTGACGAGCTTCCACCAGGCGTCATCAAGATGGTCAAAGTCTACGTGGCCATGAAGCGGAAGTTATCGGTCGGAGACAAAATGGCCGGACGTCACGGCAACAAGGGAGTGATCGCTCGGATTCTTCCAGAAGAAGACATGCCCTTCCTACCGGATGGCACTCCGGCAGAGATTCTGCTCAATCCATTGGGAGTTCCCTCCCGAATGAACGTGGGTCAAATCTTGGAAAGTCACCTGGGATGGGCTGCCAAGGCTCTTGGCCTTTTCTGCTCCACACCCGTATTTGATGGTGCCACGGAAAAGGAGATCAAGGCAGAGCTGGCTGAGGCCAACCTGCCGGTGGACGGAAAGAGCGTTCTTTATGATGGGATGACCGGAAAGCCATTCGATCAGAGAATAACTGTGGGCTATGTCTACATGAACAAGTTGAGCCATCTGGTGGACGATAAGATCCACGCTCGCTCCATCGGGCCCTACAGCCTCATTACACAGCAGCCTCTGGGTGGTAAGGCCCAGTTTGGAGGACAGCGGTTCGGCGAGATGGAGGTGTGGGCGCTGGAAGCCTATGGCGCGGCTCATATCTTGCAGGAGCTGCTCACCGCCAAGTCCGACGATGTCCAGGGCCGAGCCAAGATATACGAGGCGATCGTCAAGGGCGAATCCACTTATAGCCCGGGTATTCCCGAGTCATTCAACGTACTGATTCGGGAGCTCCAGTCGCTTGGACTGGATGTGGAATTGATCGAAAAGCCGCGCAAGAAGCTGCGTCGTCGTTCGGAGGAAAAAGAGGAGACTGGCCTTGACGTAGTCGTGACCGAGGCGGAAGCGGTAGCCGAGCCGGAGCCGGTTGAGACTGAGGCGGCGGAGCCCATGGAGCTGGCCGCTGACCCCGAGGAAGTAGCGGCTAAATCCGACGAAGCTGCAGTCGAGACCGAAGTAGCGGCCGAGACCAAAGACGTGTGACTCGAGTTGAATTAGTTCTATAAGGGCCCTTTAAGGGTCGTGGCAGACCCCAACTGCCGTTTTGGGAGGAAAGCCTTGAGAATATTTCGTGACCCGATCGACAAGAGTGACCTGCTGAAGACTTTTGAAGCCATCCGGATCGGCCTTTCCTCGCCGGAGAAGATCCGCTCCTGGTCGAGCGGGGAAGTCACCAAGCCCGAGACGATTAATTACCGGACCTTCAAGCCCGAGAGGGATGGGCTGTTCTGTGCCCGCATCTTTGGTCCGGTAACGGATTGGGAGTGTCTGTGCGGAAAATACAAACGGATGAAGCATCGCGGAGTGATCTGCGACAAGTGTGGTGTCGAGGTTACCCTCTCAAAGGTACGCCGTGAACGCTTGGTCCACATCGAATTGGCCAGCCCCTGCTCCCACGTCTGGTTCTTCAAAGGGCTGCCCAGTCGAATCGGCCATCTGCTCGATCTATCCCTCCGAGATCTAGAGCGAGTCCTCTACTTCGAGGCCTATATCATCGTCGATCCGGGGGATGTACCAGTCAAGGAAAAGGACCTTCTGACCGAGGAGCGCTTCCGGGCTCTCCAGGCAGAGTATCCAGGCCAGTTCGAGGCAGGAATGGGCGCGGAAGCGATCAAGGAGATTCTGCGCCGAGTCGATGTCGAGGCCCTGGGTGTCGATCTGCGTTTCCG
Source organism: Acidobacteriota bacterium (assembly GCA_047514575.1). Taxonomy (GTDB): domain Bacteria; phylum Acidobacteriota; class UBA6911; order RPQK01; family JAJDTT01; genus CAUZIZ01. Next base: position 3,312 of record JAKZYH010000792.1, read on the forward strand.
TATGAAAAATGAGACCTCTCAGCTCAAGCGTTTGAAGTATTCCAAGCGGCTGAAGGTAGTGGACGCGTTACGGAAAAGTGGGAATCGACCCGAATGGATGATCCTGGACGTCATTCCCGTGCTGCCTCCTGAACTCAGGCCTCTGGTTCCTCTCGACGGTGGACGCTTTGCGACGTCGGATCTCAATGATCTCTACCGGCGTGTCATCAACCGGAACAATCGACTCAAGAAGTTGATTGAGCTGCGTGCTCCCGAAGTAATCATCCGCAATGAGAAGAGGATGCTGCAGGAGGCGGTGGACGCGCTTTTCGACAATGGGCGACGAGGCAGGGTCCTCCGTGGGGTGAAGAACCGACCGCTGAAGTCCCTATCCGACGCACTCAAGGGCAAGCAGGGCCGTTTTCGCCAGAACCTGCTCGGAAAGAGAGTCGACTATTCAGGACGTTCCGTGATCGTGGTCGGCCCGGAGTTGAAACTGCACCAGTGCGGACTTCCCAAAATCATGGCCTTGGAGTTGTTCAAACCCTTTATATACAGCCGATTGGAAAGGGAGGGGCACGCCACCACCATCAAGGGTGCCAAGGAGATGGTTGAGAGTCAGCATCCGGTAGTTTGGGACATCCTCGAAGACGTGATCAAGCAACACCCGGTACTGCTCAATCGAGCTCCTACCCTACACCGTCTGGGCATCCAGGCCTTCGAACCGGTTTTGGTGGAAGGAAAAGCGATTCGAATTCATCCTCTCGTCTGTACGGCCTTCAATGCCGACTTTGATGGGGACCAGATGGCGGTTCATATTCCGCTCTCACAGGAGTCCCAAATTGAAGCTTCGGTTCTGATGGTTGCGAGCCACAACGTGCTCTCTCCCGCCAGCGGGCAGCCTGTTGCCGTGCCCTCACAGGATATCGTCCTGGGTTGCTACTATCTGACTCGCAGTGGTACTGGAGCCAAGGGTGAGGGACGGGTTTTCGGCAGCTCCGAAGAAATCCAACACGCTCTGGAGAGGGAAGAGGTCAAGCTGGCAACTCCGGTCTTCATGCGCTACTCGGGAGCCCTGATCGATCTGACAACTCAGTACGACGGGCAGGCGGTGCTCCACGCTGACGTGCAGGAGGTTCGGAATCAGATTATCTCCACAACCGTCGGCAGGGCTGTTTTCAACGATCATCTGCCCCAGGAAATGCCTTACATCAACGGCATCTTGAAGAAGAAGGGTCTACAGCAGTTGGTCAACTATTGCTACCTGCGGCATGGCTTCGAGACCACGGTCAAGATGCTCGATGACCTCAAGGAACTGGGTTTCTACTATGCCACCAAGGCTGGGTTCACCATCGGAATCGACGACTTGGTAGTACCTGAGAGCAAGGGAGATCTGGTCGAGAAGGCTCGCCAAGAAGTCGTCGAAGTGGAACAGCAGTACCTGGATGGTGCGATCACCAACGGTGAACGCTACAACAAAGTGGTGGCTATCTGGTCGGATGTCACGGAACGGGTGGCAGACGAAATGTTTGAGTCGATGTCTACCTTCGAAGAAGCTGACGGAGAGTTCAACTCGATCTACGTCATGGCGGACTCGGGTGCCCGGGGCAGCAAGCAGCAGATTCGCCAGCTGGCCGGCATGAGAGGATTGATGGCAAAGCCATCTGGAGAAATCATCGAGACTCCTATCACCGCGAACTTTCGCGAAGGCCTGACCGTTCTTCAGTACTTCATCTCGACCCATGGAGCACGTAAGGGACTGGCAGATACCGCTCTCAAGACGGCGGATTCCGGCTATCTGACACGTCGTCTGGTAGATGTGGCCCAGGACGTCATCATCACGTCCGAGGACTGCCGGACTCTCGATGGAATCGATGTCACCGCCCTTGTGGAGGGTGGAGAAATCATCGAACCGTTGAGAGACCGCATCGTTGGCCGAGTGTCTCTGGAACGAGTCGTGGATCCTTTTACCGGGGAGAATCTGGTAGGGCTCAATCAGGCAATCGATGAGGATATGGCCGCTAGAATCCAAGCGGCCGGCATCGAGAGAATCCTGATTCGCTCTGTTCTCACCTGCAAGTCGAAACGTGGACTCTGCAAAATGTGCTATGGGCGAAATCTAGCCAGCGGCAAAATAGTCGAGCTGGGGGAAGCTGTGGGAGTCACTGCGGCCCAGTCGATTGGAGAGCCTGGGACTCAGTTGACCATGAGGACCTTCCATATCGGAGGGACAGCGACTCGAATCGAGGAGCAGTCGAGTCTGGAGGCGAAGAACGCTGGGACCATCCAATTCTCTAACCTGCAGACGGTTACCGACAAGGAGAATCGTCTGGTGGTAATGAACCGTAGCGGTAGCCTGATCATCCAGGACGACAAGGGACGCGAAAGGGAGCGCTATTCAGTGGTTTATGGAGCTCGGCTGATGGTCAAAGAGGGACAGAAAGTTAGCGAAGGGGCGAAACTGGGAGAATGGGATCCCTTCACTTTCTCGATCCTTTCCGAGTTCGGCGGCCTGATCAATTGCAAAGACATCGCCGAAGGCATTACGATGAAGGAAGAACTGGACGAGGTGACTGGACTCGCTCGCAAGGTCATCATTGACTCCCCGGATGAGAAGCGCCAGCCGACGATTCAGATCAAGGATGAAGACGGCAAGGTGCTCAAGTCCTATATGATTCCTTCCAAGGCCCACCTGATGGTGGATCAGGGCGACCAGGTCCTTCCCGGCGACACCCTGTCGAAGATCCCAAGAGAAACAACGAAGACCAAGGATATTACCGGTGGTCTGCCCCGAGTTGTCGAGTTGTTCGAGGCCAGAAAGCCGAAAGAGACGGCCGTGATCACCGAGATCGACGGCGTCGTCCACTACGAAGGCTTCACTCGCGGGCAAAGGAAGATCACGGTCGAGAACGAGGCCGCCAAGACCAAGGCCGAATACCTGCTGCCCCGAGGCGTTCACGTGAATGTGCAGGAGGACGAGTTCGTCAAAGCCGGTGAAGCTTTGATGGATGGGCCCCGTAACTCGCATGATATTCTCCGCGTCTTGGGCGAGAAGGACCTCCAGAGTTATCTTGTCAACGAGATCCAGGAAGTCTACCGCCTACAGGGCGTCAACATCAGCGACAAGCACATCGAAGTCATCGTTCGTCAGATGATGCGCTGGATCAAGGTTGAGGAGGTGGGAGACACCGAGTTCCTTCTGGAGGAACAAGTCGACAAGTTCCGTTTCCAAGAGGAGAACGATCGGGTGACGGCCGGAGGTGGAAAGCCTGCGACTGGGCGTCCCTTGCTCCTGGGGATCACGAAGGCGTCCTTGAGCACCGACTCGTTCATTTCGGCAGCTTCCTTTCAGGAGACGACACGAGTTCTCACCGAGGCGGCAATCAGAGGCAAGATCGACTATCTGAGGGGCCTGAAAGAGAACGTCATCATGGGCCGTCTGATTCCAGCCGGCACCGGTATGGAGCATTACCGCAGAATCAACGTAGAGAATCCCTTCGAGAACATGGAAGAAGAGCAGCCTGATCCACTGGCGCTTATCGAGGTTGCTCCCGCGATTGTCGCTGAGGAGCCAGCGAAAACAGAGGCCCTGTAGCCCGCATTTCTCATCGCTGGTCTACTGCGTCGCCGCAGACATCCGTCCTGGCTGCGTTACGCTCTGTCGGCCTCCTCGACGGACTGCACGAGTACGACTGGGGGGGCTCGCCACGAGTGGTCTCGGGCGCAAGCCTTGCCAGGACGGCTTTTGCAGCGCCTCGCTACGACAAGCGCTGAGATCAGGCTAGCCGCAGTCCTTCTGCAGCGCCAGCGAGCACGATACAACGGCAGCAAGCTGGCGCTGCGGCTACGATTTCTATCCCTCGCTTCCACTCTCGCCCAGCACAGGACTTCCCTCGTTAGGTGGGGAGCCGTCTTCGCTGACGCGGATGACACCGGTGTGGTCGCTGTAAAAACCACGCTCCCCGGTTGTTCCGACGGCCGCGGGAACTGCGATCACCGTAAAATCCACACGCCCATTAGAAGACACTGTGAAACTATATCCATCCTTGCTTCCTGAGCCCACCGAAGAATCGATGATGCCCGTCTCAACCAGTTCGTCCATCTCCGCGAAGTCGCCGTTTCCAACCGTTGATGCGTAGGTGATTTCTCCTGTTACCAGAGCCCGAACGGAAGCAATCGCCGACGCTTCATTGGCTGCGCTCTTCGTACGAACCAGGCTGGGCACGGCGAGAGCCGCGATGATGCCAATGACGGCAACCACAATCAATAGTTCGATTAACGAAAACCCTATCTGTCTGCGCATGAGTGACCTCCTCCTAACCCGGATATGCCCCCTCCAGTCTACAGGGTTCGTGCAAAAACAACTCACATTCTGGCCCCTCAGATTTACACCAGTTTTTCGGCCGCTCCTCAATCGCGAACGGGTTCGCTTGATTGTTCGCGACCAGAGCTGAGCGGGTACTCATTGCGAAGTCATTTGGGTGCGGCTCTTTTAGAACAGGCGATTCTGGTGCCGTCGAACGCAAGATGGACCTCTCTTA
>JAKZYH010000793.1:0-3366 GCA_047514575.1 Acidobacteriota bacterium
TGTTGCAGCTCAATCAATAAGAAAGCCCAATGGTTGAACCCAGCCCGTTGTCCAGGCTAGATCGAGTCCGGTCGAGCGAAGGTCCACGGATCGCGAGAGATCATGAACAACCACTTTGGCGAGCTTGGTGACGAGTGGAAATATCTGCCGCTTGCGGAGATCTTGCGGCTGAATCCCCCGCTTCACTACTGGGAGACACATGCAGGCTCAGCACTACCCGCTAACCCCGAGTCCACAGCGCCTCTACGGTGCCTTACGGTTCCTAAAGTGTGCTCCTGACGATTCCGTGCTCGAAGACTGTGCTTACCTGGAATTCCTCCGCGCAGCCACAGATGTCAATCCCGGATCTCCCATGATAGCGATGGGGACTCTCGGACAAAACGCGAGTTACCTCTTCTGTGACATCGACCCTGAGAGCACGGAAACCCTGAGAACCGCTTCCGAGAGTCCTAATGCGCAAGTCAAATCGTTATGTCAATTCGCGCGTCCGAAAACAGACTCCATTGTAGTTCCATGTGCGCTGTTTACTCGTCGACTCAGAGATCAAACACGCGATCGAGTCGCAGACAATGGTCTCAGCTGAAGAGATCGCTGTGCTGACCGGCGGCGTTCGCCTGCGGTAGTTCGTTCGACGTTTCTTGGCACAATTTGAATGTCCGCTTCTAGATGCCGTTCGATTTCGATCAGATCGAACGCTCTCTATCAGATCGGGTGCCAACGATCACAGTCCGGACGTTCAGGCGTCCACTTCTTCTTCCTAGATGTGCGTCCCTACGGAGCGCTGGCTTCCCTCCGCGCCATCACGATATCGTTGGCGTCGATGATCGTGTACATCGCCTTTTCCAGATCGGTCAGGGTCTGTTGGTAATCCACTAGAGCCCTCAGCTCTCGAACCTGGGCGTCGGTCAGATCTCTCTGGTATCGAAGCACTTCGAAGTTCGTGGACAGTCCTGCCTGAAAGCGCTTGTTTTCCCCTTCCAGCTGCTCTTCGGACAGTTCCCGTGCCACCCGTGCCGCCTCCAGACGCTTTCTCTGGGTCGCGATGCTTTCGTAGGCATTGCGCACCTCTACCATGATCTGCTGCTGCTCGCTCCTGAGCATACTGAGTTGACGTCGTTCCTGGATGCGAAGCAAGGCGCGCTCTCCCTCGTTGGCGCGGTTGCCGATGGGAATCTCTACATTCAGGGACACGTGATAGTTGATGAAGTCGAAGCCGAAGACCTGCCCCCAGGTATTGCCGAAATTACCGAAGAAGGGGCTCCCAGTGTCGGGAAGGGTACCCGTTCTGGTGTCAGGGACTCCGTCTCCGTCCGTGTCAACGAATACATCCTGAAGTACTCGACCGGTGTTTCCTCTAGAGATGATGCCGGCCTCGAGGTTCACCGCCGGCTTACCCTCCTTGATGTAGTACTTCCGATTCACCTCAATCTTGTCGCGTTCCAAGCGATTCTGTTCGAGTTCAGGACGCCTCTGCAGAGCGGTCTCTATCGCCTGATCCAGGGATAGACTCAGATCCCGAACCTCGGGACGCTTGGTTGGTATCAAGATCAGATTCCAGATGCTTGCCCTGGGATCGGGGGCCAAGAGTTGTTTGAGGGCGTTCTGGGAGGTGATGATCTGCACCTCCGATTGAATCATGTCCTGCTCGCGGGTGGCCACTTCGGCTCGGGAGGCCGTTACTTCGATGGGCGCCATTACACCGATCTGCACCCTCTTCCGGTTGTTTTCGTGCTGGATAATTGCCAGCTTCATCGATTCACGTATGGCCTCATGATTCTCGATGGCAAAAACCAGCTCCCAGTATTGATTCTGCACCTGCTGCAGAATCTCGGACACCCTTTGCTTGAAGACACTGTCGCTGATGTCTCGATCCAGGTTGTAGAGGCTCAACTGGGTTTCGGTCTGGGTCGTACGAAAACCTCGCCATAGCGGCTGTCTGAGGAGGAGGTCGAAATTCGACCCAAAAGATGGATTGATGAACTGGAATGCGCTGTTAGTGGAAAAACGATTGTTGTTAAAGGTCACCGTCAGATCACTGCCGCCGGGAAAGTTCTGCGCCACGGAAGAGCTGAAGAAGAAGTTATCGGTGGTATTAACCGAGATGCCCTGCCCCGCATCCAACACCGATCTTGCAGGGTTCTCATTCGAGTTTATACCCACACTGAAGCTAAGCCGGGGATCGTAGAATCCTTTGGTCCTGACGATGTCCTGGAGATTCAAATCCTCGTTGTAATCCTCGATAGCGATATCCAGGTTGTTCGTCAGCGCCATCCTCATCGCATCCCTTGGCGTCAGCTCCAGCACCGTGCGTTCCCGGCGCATCCGCTCAGTCCAGGACTCAGGAGGGACAATCTTCGGTGCCTCGACCTTAATCTGGACCGTCTTTTCTTCCTCTTGAGCGGCCACCGGCAGGATGAGGCAGAACAAGGATAGTCCCACCAAACAGTTCGTTATTCTCATTACAACTCCAATTCAATCGACGATGTCGCCACGATGATAGTCCGGTGTTGTGTACGTAGACTAGAGGAAGATTGTTTCAAGGAAGGGACTGGCTATAAAGGCAGGAGCGTTGAAGTTGGAACCGGGGAATTGAGAGTTGTCTCAGATTCGCCGCTATCCTCGACAGAAGTGAAAGGGCTTCTTAGAGTACACGGGGCTCGCCACCCAGATAACCTGAGTGGCGGGCCCCAAGGGTCATAGCCTGTAGCGTCATGCAGGACGAGATCAGAGGAACCGAACTGACTACTCCTCCGACTCCGACTCTTCAGACTCTTCTTCTATCTCCTCCTGCTTTTTGAGCGTCGGCCGCTTGGATCTCTTGAGCGAAGGCTTGTCGCCCTTGAGAGTCGGCTTTTCCTTGTCGTCGCGCTGATTGGTCTTCCGCTTCAGGGTCGGTCTCGATGCCCCACCACTTCCAGGAGCGTCTCCAGGCCTGATCTCTTGACGGTCGATCTGAGCCAGGCGCGACTTGACTCGTTCAAACTCAGAACCGCTGTACACGTATTCATCCTTGATCTCAAGGTATGCAATCTCGCCGTTGACGTGTTCGATCCGACTCTCGACGCTGGGGTGCGTACGGAAGAAGCTGGTAAAGGCCCCAGGTTTCTTCCTCTCTTTTTCCTGGAGCTTTTCAAAAAAGGTGATAAAACCCTGCGGATCGTAACCGGTATTCCACAGGTACTGGGTTCCCAACTGATCCGCCTCGGCCTCAGATTTCCGGGTGATTCCCAAGACCGCCAACGACATGCCCATGCCCAGACCCTGATAGATGGCGTACTGTGTCCAGTAGCCTCCGATGAACATGGCGGGCAGCGACGCAAACTGAAGCAGCTGTGACTTGGTCATCCGCTCGGTGGCATGTCGGGC
>JAKZYH010000794.1:0-5032 GCA_047514575.1 Acidobacteriota bacterium
GTCGCCGCGATCGTTGGTGATCGCCATCCTGGGGACATTGGTGGCCGTGTTGGTGGCGGTCACCTCGACGCCCGGGACCACCGCCTCGGTCTGGTCCTTCACTGTCCCTACCAGACGCGCAAAAACCGCTGCCTGTCCGTAGGCCAGCGGCGCGGCAAGCGCCAGTATCATCAAAGATATGGCTACTGGCACCAGACACTGGGCCTTGTGAGAGTCCTGACAAAAGTTGATTCTCATGTAAACCTCCGGTGGACGGCTCGATTTGTGGGGAGGTAATCTCCCCTCAGGTCAGATCGAAGAAGCAGATTTCGCTAGTTGAACTCGCGTCGCTTCGCAATTCGAGCCAGAAGGCCACAACCTTATCCCTTGAAACCGGAAGTTGTCAACAACTATTCTTCTCGCGACAGGAAACACCTGTACAATGGGCCGACTTCCGGGGCAAAGACCATGAGGCCAGTCGCCTTCAGTTTCAGGGTGAGTCCGAAGACTAACGCGCCCCGTGGGAGGGTTGAAGCCAGATGAAGAGGCTTCCCGAAAAGCCATTCGACGAGCCGAGGGCAGAGGTTTGGCCGAACCGGGATTCAAGCGGGCGCAAGCGCCAGAGTGGCAGCTTCTTAATTAGAGGAGGGTCTCTCGTTTTCAAGCTAGAAGATGCGGCATCCCTGTCGTTTTGTTCTTGGCATCCCCAAAAGCTGCCCCCGAAATTCCCTCACCGCTCCTTCGGGCGAGAGGTTGAGGCAAACCTCCTCTATCAACTTAAGCTGGCCCGACAGGAGTTGATGGAGATGGTTATGAAGCAACAAAGATACCTGGCTTTTGTTCTCGCGATGTCATGGCTGATAGTTGGTCTCGAAGGGGCGAGGCCACCGGGACGTGTCCACCTGCCCACGGGACAACATCAGCTGCTTTTGGACGACTACCTGGTGGGATCCCTCTACCGGGTTGAACGCCGGGTCAACCCGCCCGTGAAGTACGAAGGCAACCCCGTAGTTGTCCCCGACAAGCCCTGGGAGCAGTATCCGGGTCCCGACTGGAATCCCGGATTGACGAAGGGCACCAAGATCCGCAGCGCTCCCTGTTGGGATCCCCAGGAACAGGTCTGGAAGATGTGGTACTACTCCGCCCACAGGACGGCGTTCGCCCGGTCCAAGGACGGGATCAAGTGGGAAAAGCCTTCTCTGGGGAAGCGCGAGTTCGAGGGTTCCAAGGACAACAACATGATTCTGGTGGAAGGCGATCCGGAGGCCTACGTTCAGCACGTTCTCCTGGATCCGGACGGCACTCCGGAGCGGCGATACAAGGGCTTGATCGGTGCCAGGGATCGGCATCCGGTGGTTTCAGCCGATGGGTATGTGTTCACCAAGCTGGAGGTTCCGGTCATACCCAGCCAGGACGAGTCTCATCTGAATTACGACGAGGTCAAGAAGCGCTTCATTGCCACCGTCAAGCACCGGGGGCCTTTCGGGCGCTCGGTGTACCTGTCGCTGAGCAAGGATTTTGAGAAGTGGACCGAGCCTGAACTGATCTTTCACGCCGACGCCTACGACCAGCTGCTGGGCGAGAAGCGAGTCCAGGACCACCTGTCAAATCCCCGACTCCGGTTGATGACCGTCAACCAGCCCGAGCACTACAACACCGAGATCTACAACATGCCGGTCTTCCCCTACGAGGGGATCTACATCGGTCTGCCCAATTTTTTCGAGTCCAGTGGGCACAGTCCCAATCGCAATCAGGAGGGTGTGAATTCGGTCAAGCTCTCCACCAGCCGGGATCTGAGGAGGTGGGTCAAGGTCGGGGACCGTGGATCCTTCATTCCGGTTTCGGAAGTGGGCGGCGGAGCCATCGACACCGGCCAGGTGCTGGCAGCGTCCCGACCCCTTGTTCACGGAGACGAGCTCTGGTTCTACTATACGGGCTTGAACCACCGCTTCCAGACGGACGACCCCTACCGGGGAGCCGTCCATCTGGCCGTGCTCAAGCGGGACCGCTTTGCTTACTTTGCCTCCGACGAAAAGGGCGGTTTCGTGGAGACCCGGGCCCTGAGCTTCGACGGAGTTCGGTTGTTCGTCAATGCCGACGCCAGCGAGGGCGAACTTCGGGTGGAGGTGGTTGACGAACGGGGCCGCCAGATCCTGGAAGGCTGGAGCCGGGATCGGTGCCGATCCATTCAAGGCGATCATCTACGAGCAGAAGTCAAGTGGACGGGGCAGAAGGATCTCAGCTCCCTGCAGGGACAGCGCGTTCGCTTCCGGTTTCGCCTCTACAATGCCCGCTTGTTCTCCTTTTGGATCGAGTAGAGATTCCGGGCGAACCCAGCGATTCTTGGTGTTACGATCCCCGCGATGATTTCAAGGGCGCCGCCGCATTCGGGATATCTCACATTCGGGATATCTCAAAGGATCGATCTCATGAATCTTGGGCAACAGCCGCGCCCAGCTGCGCCGGCGTTGCGGGGAGATGCCCTCGGCGAGTGAGAGTTCCTCCGAGTCCGGCCCACCTGGAGGCATCCCCCGATGAGCAGGGGACTGAAATGGGGTCCTATAGCGGTCCAGTAAATTCAACCGTCACGGCATCAGCCGGGCTTATCCAACCTTCCACTGTGACGTGCCCGTTGTCCTTGGTGACACTCACGCTATCGAAACCCAGGGCAGTAGGTTTCTTATCTGAGTAATACTGTAGAGAAGCTTTTACCGTCACCCTGTCCCCCTGGAAATAGTCGTTGTTCACCATCCTTACTCGAACGGCTCCATCTTGTCGCGACATGTGAGAAGAGATATTACCTCTGAGAGAGGAAACCGTAATTGGGGGAGGAGTGGCAGCCGCCCAGCTAACACAATTAGCCAGAACGCGACCTGCTTCCTTTCCCCATCGTAACCAATGTGAGTCCAGCCCCGTCGCGTGCTCAGCGAGGTTGGTCACCATAGTGCCCAACGGTTCAGCGAGTAGGACAACCCTTCCTTTTCCATGATGTGCCACGACCACGCCGGGCCAGGTCACTCCGTCATCATCCACCAGCGACGCTACTGGCCGGGATCCCGGCAACAGAACGAGAGACGGCCGTTTGTACCCCTGCCGAAGCGTCTCTGTCCCAGAAAAGTAATTGAACGCTCCTCCTTTGGTAGGCGATTGGTACACTGGGAGGTCATCAGTAGGTAGTTCCGTTGTGAACATCTTGGAGTGATCCGGATACCTTATGGAGGTGATGGGTCCCGTGAGTCCTTGATAGCGACAGCGAAACAAGTCTGCTAAAAGGCGATGCACGCTTGCTGAAGGAGAGTTCATGTTGACTGCTACGCCGACGATACCGTGGCCCGCGCTAACGAATCGTTGGAGCATTTGAACTTGAGTGGAAGTGATTTCGGTTGGAACCACAAACACGAGGACCCGTAGATCTTGCGATAAACCTCGTTCCAAGTCTTCATCAAAAACAAACTGAACAGGCAAAGAATTTAAGGCCGCGGCTTGAAATAGGCCCATATGCTCCGCATTGTAGCTTGTGGCTAGATCGCCCCAGTACGTGTAAAACTCTGATTGCGAGAACCACAAGCCCGCGTAGGAAGCCGGGGACTGCTCACAAGAGTGTAACCGTACGTCCCTAATCCTGGTACAAATAGTCCCAAAGGCTCTTTGGGTGCCGGGGGCAGATACCAGCGTCTCAAGATTGACAAACAAGATCGTATCCACGCCACCAGCAGCTGAGTGAAAGGAGCTGAATCGGAGATCCTTATGTGATATTTCGCGGTGAGCGGCCAACTTCAGGAACGCAGACTTTCCCGCCCGTCGGGCAATCTGTGTGACGAAGGCTGCGGCTCTGGCGACAGCCACCGGATGATGCTCATGCCGGAAATGAAAGGCTGTTCCAATCGAGTCGACCGAGTTGAGTCTTGCGATCTCCCACCAATCCACGCCGGCCAGGGAAGGCTGTTCAAGCCCGAGGGGATTAAGCATGACGGCCGTATGAACATCTGGTCTGACCTCCTTACACGCCTTGGCGAGAAAGTCGACGTACTCGGTCCACCAGGCTAGGCGTTCGCGGATAAACTGCCACCACGGGCCTTCAAGGTCGAGCCAGTCAGGGTCTAAAGGTGGATCGAGGCCATATTTCTGACGAAATTTCGTGAGGCAGCGTGTACAGTAGCCTTCATTTCCGACTACGAAGCCACCTTCATCAACGACTACCACGCCCTCAACTTCAGGGAATAGCTCCAATGCCTCTTGGTATACATCCTTCAGGAAATTTCGATATCGCGAGTGAAGACAGAACAAGACGCCGTCCCACATGGGGCACAATTCTCCTTGGGCGTTTCGCTCTGAGCAATCTGCAAAATGTTTTTGGAGTGCGCTACCGTACGGCGCGGCTCGTTCGTCACAGTGTAGCCAGAGTCGAATACCATTTTCGACACACGCTTCATACATTGCGCGCGTTGTATCGGCTTGCTCGACCAGAACAAAGTCAGGGTACCGTCGTGATCGGTAACATAGTTTTCCAAGGTAGGCCTCATAAACTTGCAGTGAGATCAGGTCTGTCCCCGTTTCAGCCAGTTCTTTGATCGCCGAGCGAACCTCCGTGTGGTTCAATTTCTTGCCAACTAAGGCAAACGACCACACTCCAATCGTGCATCGCTTGCTGGATACCCTCGACTGCGGCCCTAGCAATGGTCCCCCGTCTGATGCAGAGCCTCTCGCCAGTAAGGGGAGGCCCGTGGCTGAACTCGCGAACTGCCCCATGTCACATTGGTTGCTCGGGACCAGCTCAGCTCTTCATACTCCAAACCTTTCGCCAGGAAAACCCAGAACCCAACCTTGGCTATGGTCGGCGTTTTCGATCCCTCACCAGCGTAGATTTCCAACAGTATCCGGTCCATGGCGACGGGCTGCTGCACTAGTCATAACGTCCCCGCGAAGCGGGGAGCTTGGCGGTTGTGAGCCGCTCCAAGGGCGGCCAATCTCTACTCGTTAGAACAAGCCGTCGTCCTTACCGTCGAGGTGATCCCTTGATGGCGGATGTACTTGCGAATCTGCTTCTCCTCGA
>JAKZYH010000795.1:0-2835 GCA_047514575.1 Acidobacteriota bacterium
GGAATAGACCTCATCGCGACAACGGGGAGGGGCAGGCGGGAACCCCGCCTGTCTCTTACCCGCGTGGGATCAAAAGGGATGGCTCTTTACCCAGGGTTCAGAAACCCTGGGCTGTATGCCGCAACCCCGTTGGGGTTGACCTCTCTGAGGTCTGCGGTATGAGGCAGCTTGCTTGGACCAGGTGCACTCCGGGCGTCATCGCTTTATCGCAGCTACTACAAGAAAAATGACAACGATAACGAAGCCAATCAAGACAGCCTGCACGGCTAGCGCCCTGACCGCACCGTACATGCTGATGCCAGTAGTCACGCCGACCAGGAACGCGATTAGGGCAATTACGACAACCCTCGACGTCGATATCATCGTGCCCCAGTTTAACCTACGTGCTCCGTCTCACAAATACGATGATGTAGCTATCGTGTACCGTTGACTTAAGAATTCTGGAGCAGTGCTTAACAGGAGGCCAGCATTCATGATGACACACTGCCGTCGTTTCTTTTCGCTGACCCTAAAGGTCAGTATCTTGACTAGCGTGTTCGTTCCACAATTCACGGCGTCCTCCCTTGCCAAAGAGGTGCTCACCGTCTACGACGTCGCCCGAATACGTCTCGTCACCTCCGTCAAGATTTCGCCGGATGGCCGCCTGATCGCCTACACCTTGAGTGTCCCGCGACGCCCAGGGATCGACGAGGACGGGCCAGCCTGGTCGGAGCTGCACGTCGTCGACACTGAGGGCAGCTCCCGTCCCTTCGTAACGGGAGAGATCAATGTCGCGAAAATCGACTGGACTCCGGATGGCAAGGCTATCTCCTTTCTGGCCAAGCGAAACGAGGAGAAGAACAGGTCTCTCTATGTCATACCCGTCGACGGAGGTGAGGCCAGGCGCCTCATCGAACATTCAACATCGATTTCTGCTTATGATTGGCATCCCTCCGGAAAACAAATAGCCTTCCTGGCCACTGAACCCGAGGAAGAGGAGCTGAAGAAGCTGAAAAAGAAGGGCTTCAAGGCTGAGATCTACGAAGAGAATCTGCGCAACCTCAAGGTCTGGATGGCACCGCTCCCACTCGGAGAAAACGAGCCGAAAAGCCTACCACTCGAAGGTTCTGCTTCGGAACTTCACTGGGGCCCAAAAGCAGAACGGCTGGTTGTGGCGCTGGCCCCAACGCCGCTGATAGACGATGACTTCATGAACCGTAGGCTCCACATCATCGACCCCCGGGATGGCAAGGTCCTGCTGAAAATCAACAACCCGGGAAAGCTAGGACCGGTGCGCTGGAGTCCCGATGGGAGCAACCTGGCCTTCTGTTCCGGCGAAGACATCCACGATCCCTCACCCGGCCGACTGATGGTTGCGTCAACCCGGACCGGAGACTTCCGGGGAATCATGAGCGACTATCTGCCCGACATCAGCAGGATCGATTGGCAAGATGCAGAAACGATTCTGTTCTGGGGAGAAGAGGGTTGCCACACTGCTCACGGTTCAGTCTCCAGCACTGGGGCAGATCGAGACGCCCACTCCTGGGTTGAACTACCCATAGTGAGGTCGGCCTCATTGGCCTCCGACGCCAAGACGTTTGCGATTGCGGGCTCCACGCCGAGTCATCCCACCGAAGTGTTCCTCTTAGGGACGGACAATCCGGCGCCGCGGCGACTGACGAACAGCAATCCCTGGCTCAAAGACAAGCGGCTGGCCAAACAAGAGGTTATCCAATACACGGCACGAGACGGAGAGAGCATTGAGGGAGTCCTTATCCACCCTCTGGACGCCGAACCGGGGCAGCGCTACCCCCTCATCCTGATGGTTCATGGGGGTCCTGAAAGCCACGTTGCCAACGGTTGGCGCACCCGTTATGTCTACCCCGGACAGGTCGCCGCAGCCCGAGGCTTTGCCGTCTTGTTCCCGAACTACCGCGGAAGCACCGGTCGTGGGGTTCCCTTTGCCAAGGCGCACCAAGCCGACTACGCGGGCAAGGAATTCAACGACCTCATCGATGGCGTGGACTACTTGATAGAGAAAGGTCTGGTCGACGAGGACAAAGTTGGTGTCACCGGTGGCTCCTATGGCGGGTTTGCTTCCGCCTGGTGTGCCACCTACCATACGAAACGCTTCGCGGCTAGCGTTATGTTCGTTGGAATCAGCGACCAGATCTCGAAGTCGGGAACCACCGATATCGCCAACGAGATGTTTCTGGTCCACGCCCGCAAGCGGCCTTGGGACGACTGGCAGTTTTTCCTCAAACGCAGCCCCATCTACTATGTCGAGCAGGCGCGGACACCGATCCTGATACTGCACGGGAAGGAGGACCCGAGGGTCCACCCATCCCAGTCCATGGAACTGTACCGCCACCTGAAAATCCTGGGTAAGACACCAGCCCGATTAGTCTTCTACCCGGGCGAAGGCCATGGTAACCGCAAGGCGGCTGCCCGTCTGGACTACAACATGCGGATGCTTCGTTGGATGGAACACTACCTGAAGGGCCCTGGAGGAGATCCGCCTCCGAACCGGATCGACTACGGTCTGGAGGACGAATAGGGAAATCCAGCGAGGACAGGTTTTAGCCCCCGGGAACAAAGGATCGGCTGTTCCGAGGAATCAGACCCCGGCAGCCGCGCCTACCAGCGTACTCCGTGGCTATCCCGAGGATAGTTCGGATCCCAACGGTATAGGAGGTCGTGCCGGGGCTTGGCTCGGCTCACATTTTCAGCAAGCGAGACCTTCTTCTCCGGGTCGATCTCGACCCCTAGACCCGGGGCATCTGGCAAAGCCATTTTCCCCTCCCGAAACTCGAGGCTGTCCCCCCGGATGATGTCTTGGGTGGTCCAGGGATAGTG
>JAKZYH010000796.1:0-3440 GCA_047514575.1 Acidobacteriota bacterium
CATCAAGGTCTTTTGTTCTTCCGTGTAATAGATCCTCGTCCGATACTTCATTGGCAACATCCTCCTCTCTATCGCTAGAGATTACAGGTGTTGCATCGACCGATTGAATCGGCACCTAAAAGCGGTCATTCAAATTTTCCGCGGAAACGTCGACCGACCGACCGCTAACGCCTAAAAGCGGACGTTCAAATTTCCCCCGGAAATGTCCAGTGAACGACCGCTAACGGGCCAAAAGCAGTCATTCCGCGCAGACCGAGCAGGGATGCGACCACGAAAAGCTTGTGGCTGAAAAGAACGGGTCGCCTTTTCGAAAAACAAGGACAAGGATGGCAGTTTCAAGCACACGACCAGCTCCGCAGCGAACGAGATTCCGAGTGTCAGCTGAAAAGGCGGATTGAATCCTTCCGATTTCTTATATCCGCTGTCCTCTGAGATTGCCCTTCCAAAGTCAAAGATCTAGTATTGCCACATAGATTTCCCTCTATGCTGGAGACTCTGTTGATAGGCCGGACCATCTCCCATTACAAGATTCTAGATAAGCTCGGTGAAGGAGGGATGGGGGAGGTGTATCGGGCCGAGGACACCTCTCTGAAGCGTGAAGTCGCCATCAAGGTCCTGCCCGAGCAGTTCACCCGGGATCCTGAGCGATTGGCCCGCTTTGAGCGAGAGGCTCAGCTTCTCGCCTCGCTGAATCACCCCAACATTGCAGCGATCTACGGTCTGGAGACAGCCGATGGAGTGCGCTTTCTGGTTCTGGAGCTGGTTGAGGGGGAGACCCTGGCCCAGCGACTGACCAGAGGACCGTTGCCGGTGGAAGAAGCCTTGGAGCTGTGCCATCAGATTGCAGAAGGACTGGAAGGTGCCCACGAAAACGACGTCATCCACCGGGACCTGAAGCCAGCCAATGTGAACGTAACTCCCGAGGGTAAAGTCAAGGTCCTGGACTTCGGGCTGGCCAAGGCGATGGAGGCGGAGCTGTCGGAGCAGGAGCTGGCGAACTCTCCGGCCATCACAGCCGAGATGACCCGTGCGGGGAGCATTCTGGGCACGGCAGGCTACATGAGCCCGGAACAGGCTCGTGGGAAGCCGGTGGATAAGCGGACCGACATCTGGGCCTTTGGGTGTGTGCTGTATGAGTGTTTGACGGGGACACAGCTCTTTTCGGGGGAGACTGCCAGCGATTGCATCGCCAAGGTTCTTCAGAGGGAACCGGACTGGGAAGTGCTGCCCCGGTCCACACCTTGGAGAGTCCGAGATTTGCTGCGTCGGTGTTTAGAGAAAGATCCCTATGACCGCCTCCACCATATAGCCGACGCGCGGATCGAGGTCAGACAGGCTCAGACCGGGTCCACTGACCCTACCTTGGCACAGGTGGCTCCTGTAGCGGACTCTACGAGTTGGCGACGGGGAGCGATTCTAGGAGTTTCAGTTGGCCTGGTAGTTAGCGCCGCTGCTTTTTCCCTTTGGTACTTAGCGGACGACAGCCAACCGATACAGCCTACTGTTGCTCGGCTATCCATTGTCCTTCCTGACGGTGCGACGCTTCGCCCACGTCTCTTGGCGCTATCACCCGATGGCAGCCAGTTGGTTTACCCGGCCAGCCGGGGGGAGACCAGGCAGCTATACGTGCGCGCCCTGGGTCAACTGGAGTCCAAGCCGATCCCCTATACCGAAGGTGCCGAGGATCCATTCATTTCTCCCGACGGAAAGTGGGTGGGCTTCTTCAGCCGTGATGAGCAAGCATTGAAGAAGGTGTCCTTAATGGGTGGAAGGCCAAAGACCCTCTGCGAAGGAGTGAGGATCCCCCGGGGCGGCAGTTGGGGTCAGGATGGCACGATTGTTTTCGGACAAAGGCCCGGACTCTGGAGGGTTTCAGACGGGGGAGGCACTCCCAAGGAACTGACCCGAGTCTCGGGTTTTCATCCCCGAATTCTACCTGGGGGTAAGGCAGTGGTATTCAGCCCCATCGGAGAAGGAGGGTGGAGCATAGGGGTGCTGTCGCTGGAAACAGGTGAGGAGAAGATCCTCATCCAGCGAGGCTGGTACCCTCGTTATTCGCCAACTGGTCACCTGATCTACGCTCTGGACGGAAGACTGCTGGCGGCACCCTTTGATCTGGAAACCCTCACAGTGACCGGAGACTCGACTCCGGTGTTGGAGGGGCTCTGGACATCTGCCGCTGGCGAGCAATACAGCGTATCGCGGAACGGAACACTGGCCTATGTCCCTGCTCCGGTAGGCAGTGGGAGCGCCCTAGTTTGGGTAGATCGGCGGGGCGACAAGAAGCCAGTGACGGAAATTCGGCGAGACTTCGAATCCGTTCGCTTTTCGCCCGATGGGAGGCGTCTGGCTGTGAGACTGCGATCTTCCACAGGCGCTGGCATCTGGATCTATGAAATAGCCCGAGGGATCTTGAGTCCGTTGACAAAGAGTGGAGGTGGGGTTCCCATTTGGAGTCCAGACGGCACTCGATTAGCATTCCGTCGGCCGGGCAGCCCGCCCAGCTTCTCTTGGATGGCAGCGGACGGCAGCGGTAAGACCGAACCACTCACGGCGGCGGGTGGGGGGCTCTTCTCCCGGTCCCCCGATGGCAAAGTTTTGGCCTTTGTAGGGAGATCTGACTCCCCAGACTGGGACATTTGGCTACTCCCCCTCGGAGGTGAACTGCAGCCCTTTCTCGCCACCGAATCCGACGAACATCAGCCCGCGTTCTCGCCGGATGGTCGCTGGATTGCTTTTACGTCCAACCGTTCGGGTCGGCACGAGGTGTACGTTAAACGCTACCTCGAAGGGGGTGGGATTCAGCCGATATCTATAGACGGAGGGGCTCAGCCCCTATGGGCGCACAGTGGTAAGGAACTTTTCTATCGGAACGGGCAAAAAGTGATGGTGGTCCGCATCCAAACAGTGTCAACGCTTAAAGCGGAAGCCCCAAGGCTGCTGTTTAACTATCCGGAGGGCTCCGCGTTGAATTATACGTCTTTGACTTACGATATCGCACCGGACGACCAGCGGTTCGTGTTCATCCAGCGGGGCATGCCGACCCACATCAATATCGTCCAAAACTGGTTTGAAGAGCTCAAGCAGCTGGTGCCGACGGGGCAGTGAGTCCACCTCCGTATGGTGGAGGAGAGCGGATCCAACCAGTTTTTCCCTACCATAGAATACTCTTACCTATTGAATCTACGGGAGTTGTGGAGAAGTATGTGGCAAAGGCATTTGTTGCCCGGAATCCTGGTCTTTGGCTGCCGGGAAGTGTCGTCCAGTTATCGTCCAGTCCAGCTTTGGGATATCGTTAGAAATCACTTGGGTGCGGCTCTTTTAGAACAGGCGGTTCTGGTGCCGTCGAACGCAAGATGGATCTCTCTTACTATGGGAGCAGCGAAGGCATTCTGGGGTTGGGTAGTTGGGTGGGGCAGAACAATCTGACACGGAAGACC
>JAKZYH010000797.1:0-5099 GCA_047514575.1 Acidobacteriota bacterium
GGACAACAGTACGTGGAACAGGGAGTGGCCGCCTACGAAGCAAAATACCAGGAAGACCGCCTCAAGTATGCGTTAAAGATCGCGCAATCAATGGGTTACACGCTTGTGCTTCAGGAACAGCCAAATGAAGTTTCAGGTTAGGGTTCGTGCAAGAATAACTTCGCAGAGTTGGAGTTTAGCTTTGCGCCAGATTTGGTCGAGAAGAATTGAGCGAAACCGCAGGCGTAGGTAGGCCTAGGTTGAGGATTTCGCGATCGAGGAGCGGCCGAAGATGCTTTGAAGATGAGATGCCAGAATGGGAAGTTATTTTTGCACGGGCCCTTAGTTGACCATAGAATAAGCCTCGTCTTCGTCGCTTTTTCGCGGCAAAAGACATCTGGATACAGAGGAAGACACTAGTTTGAACCGAGACCTGAAGTTGCCCTTAGAAACCATTCAGAACCAGGTGCGAGTGCTCTCTCAGGCCGAGGGGTACTTCGGTTCAGCCGTTCTTTTCTCGCTGCTTCGACTGGGACTCTTCGAAATCATTGGCCCAGGGAGCCTGTCCCTGGAGGAGCTCTCGAGGCGGCTGGAGGCCGAGCCTGAGTTGCTCTACCGGCTCCTGCGAGCTGCTCACGCCAACGGGCTGATCGATCTGAGCCCACAGGGCCTGTACCGAATACCCCCCGAGCTGCGACCTGTTCTGCTCGAGTCCGGGGGCTCCGCCTACGTGGGTCACTGGCTTCGACACCTGGACGACGCCCACCGGGCGCTGTTCTCAATCGACCAGGTTGTCACCAGAAAGAGGGAGCCCACTCGCCTGGGCGACCATCTCTGGTATCACAGTGGTGACTACGAAGGGTTCTCGATGGCGATGCATACCTATGCGGCGTCCCGGGGGAGCGAGTTGACCAGTTTTCTGGATCTGAGCTCGGCAAAATCACTGCTGGATCTGGCTTGTGGAACCGGCACCTACTCCTACCTCTTAGGCGAGAGTCACCCACATCTGAGTCTGGTCCTTCTGGATCTGCCTGAGGTGCTCGCCGTGGCACGTAAGGTGGCCAAGGAATGTGATCTCAAGAACCCGATCGAATATGTCGAGGCTGATGTCCTGAGCGACCCCATCCCTGGCACCTACGACGCTATTCTGGTCTCCAACGCCCTCCATCTTTTCGGGGAGTCAGCGAGCCGCCAGCTATTGAGCCGCATCTATGAACATCTGAATCCTGGAGGCTCGGTTGTGGTCCAGGCCCAGTTTCTCGAAGAGAGTAGCCGCAACCGTTGGCCAATCATGTTGGATCTGATTCTGCTGAGCACCAGCCCAGCGGGCAAGAATCACAGTGCCGCTCAAATCGTCGATTGGCTAAGGGAAAGCGGCTTCCAGGAGATTGAAGTTCAGCCGATGAGCCTGTTCAACGTCAATAGCTTCGTTCGCGGCTACAAGCCGCTTGAGGGAGAACCATTACCATGACCGTCACGGAGAATGAAGATCAAATCGAAAAGGTCATCCTCACCTTCATCCAGGACCAGTTTCCAGCGGCATCCCAGGTCGAGTTGACGACAGAGACTCACCTCTTCCGGGAGGGAGTGGTCGACTCTATCGGGATTCTTCTGCTGGTACGCATGCTAGAAGAGCAATTCTCCCTCTCCGTGGACCCCTCCCAGATGGTATT
Source organism: Acidobacteriota bacterium (assembly GCA_047514575.1). Taxonomy (GTDB): domain Bacteria; phylum Acidobacteriota; class UBA6911; order RPQK01; family JAJDTT01; genus CAUZIZ01. Next base: position 1,653 of record JAKZYH010000797.1, read on the forward strand.
GGCGAATTTTGAGACAATACGCGCCATGGGCGACTTTGTGCGCACGTCCAAGTCTCCGAGCTGAGCTGGGAACCGATTTCAATGCAACCCTGGCAGGAACCAGAACTCGAAGAAGTACGCGGCAGACATGTCCTATTCGCTGAAAGGGAGCTGGTTGCCACGAGCTCAGCCCCCGCTGGCCTCTCCCGCGAACAGTGGCGAGCCTGCGCGGACTTCGGGGTGCTGGGCGGGTGTCTGGAAAAGAAGTACGGTGGCAGCGGCCTTCCCTTGACACACCTGGTGGCTGTCTTCGAGGGACTCGGCTATGGAAGCAACCAGGGAGGACTGATCTTCGGTCTCTGCTCCCAGCTACTGAGCCTGCAAATGACCCTTCAGATGACAGGCAGCCCTCAACTCAAGGGACAATACCTGCCTGGCATGATCTCTGGCGAATTGATCGGAGCCCATGCCATCACGGAGCGCGGCGCCGGCAGTGATGCCTTTTCGATCCAAACGGTTGCGCGTCGGCAGGGGGAATGCTTTCGGCTCAGCGGAAGCAAGGCCTATGTAACCGCTTCCCCTGATGCTGATCTGGCACTAGTCTTTGCTCGCACTTCCGAGGAGCCGGGTCCTTTTTGCCTGACCGCCTTTCTGGTCGACCTGAGATGGGAGGGAGTCTCTCGCGGAGAAGTCTTCCACAAGTCCGGATTGAAAGGCATCGAAATGGGTGAACTGCACTTCGACGGAGTTCCAGTACCCATAGACCACGTTGTTGGAGCCGAAGGAGGTGGCGTGGGTATTCTGGCGGAGTCAACCGGTTGGGAACGAGCCCTTCTGCCCGCGACTCTCCTAGGACCCATGCGGCGCAGCATCGACGGCTGTACGGAGTGGGCCAGGAAGCGCGAACAGTTCGGGCGTCCGATCGGTTCCTTCCAACAGGTTTCTGCCAGAATTGCCAACATGGTGATGCGGCACCAGATCTGTCGGCAGACCGTCTACGACATGGCCGCTCGCCTTCAGCAGTCCACAACGGTGCATCCCCTGACGCAACAGGCCGCCATCGTCAAGCTATTCGTCACCGAAAACGCCATTCAGGTTCAACTGGACGCCCTGCAGGTCATGGGAGTTCGAGGTTACCTGGAGGAGTCCCCCGTCCAGCAGGATCTGAAGGACTCATTGGCCGGCACTCTCTGGTCCGGAACCTCGGAGACCCTGCGCAACACAATCGCCCGCTTCGCCGGCCTGCCTACCACCAGCTCCTGAGGGCACGTCGCAGGCCAAACGAAGTCTAACCGCGGTCGCACCCCCGGCGGAGCTGGCCCCATTTGAGAAAGAAACTTCCGGCTACTGGGGATTTGTACTCACTGCGTGGGGAAGAGTTGTCCGGCTCGCTCCCTTCTTCGTCGTCCTCGACGACCGGAACCTGGGCTCATTTTGCTAGCGGCTCAAGTCGTTCGCGGCTCTGTCGGACTTGGCTTCGTAACGCTGGTAGTTCAGACGCTGGGACGTTCGACGAATTCTTGAAGTTTCAGGTCAATCAATCGGGAAATCCGAAAGATACGGCTTCCAGACGTGGCCTTCCGTTTCTTCCACTGTCTTGATCACCTTGCGCATTTCATCCAGTACGCCTGCCTTCTCGCGGTCGTAAACCTCCCCTTGGAGCAACTGTAGGATCTGAAGGCGATATCGATCATCTGTAATGAAGTGACTGAAGAGGTTCATCAGCTTGTAGTAGAGGCCGATAAACTCGTACCAGATGCCTATTCCCGCCCTCAGTCTGGTCTCATAGGGCTGTAGACTAGCCTTGCTTAGATCTCCCTTTTCGAGGGCCCGAACAATTGCGGCGGAGGCGAACTTGGCGCTGTAACAGGCTACGCTGACACCGGACGAGAATATGGGGTCCACAAAGCGGGCAGCATCACCTACCATCAGGAATCCGTCCCCGACAAACTGATCCATGGAATAGCTATAGTCGGCTTCGGACCGGAAGGGCGTCACCGATTCTGCACCCTGCATCGCGCCTGCCAGATCCGGGCTCAGGCGGGTCATTTCCAGAAACCATTCCTCAATCCGCCCCTTGGAGTCGCGGAATACCTCCCGTTCGGCGACGATTCCCACCGAGGTTACGCTGGTAGTGATGGGGATCTGCCAGGCCCACCCACGCTTCACGGGTAGAAAGTAGATGTGAATGAAGTCGGCAGTAGTTCCCGTTCCCCGCTCCACGCCTTCGAACCACGAATGGACCGCGAACTGGTTGAAGATTGGGTCGTTTTTTCGGAGTCTGAGCTGATTGCCCAGCAGGCCGCTACGTCCACTGGCATCCACTACCACCCGCGAAGAAACTCGAAAATCGGTTCCTTCATGGGAGCAAAGAACCCCGCTGGCCCGCCCATCCTCGAAGAGCACTTCGCGCACGCCTACTCCCTCCTTCACATCGGATCCAAGCTCGCAAGCTCGCTGAAAGAGGAGTTGATCGAAACGACTACGATCGACGTGATAGGTGTAGTCCTGGTCAACCCCAGGCTGCGGAAACTCGTTGAACCAGATTGCGAACTCGCTCCCGGGTGCGGGAGAGTGCCAGGAAGCACCGAACTTCTTGACGAAACCCTCTGATTCCATGGTCTCCAGAAAACCGATCTCCTTGAAGACCCGGGTTGTGGCGGGTACCAGGGATTCTCCGACGTGCGGACGCGGGTGAGAGGACTTCTCCAGGATCACGTTGGAGATCCCCGCCAGGGAGAGATAACACCCTAGTGCGGAGCCGGCGGGACCACCTCCGATGATCACAACGTCAGTCATAAGAAAGTTCCAAGATACAAGATACAAACAAATCCCAAATTCCAACTCCAAAATAACAAACAAGAACCCGTGCGAGCGAGGAATTCATTCACATGTTCCGTCTGGCTGGATTTCGAATTCCCCAGGGACTCGTTTGGTGTTTGGTGCTTGGGATTTGTTTGTATCTTGTTTCTTGTATTCCCCCCATTAGGAATTGCCTAATCCCAACTCATCCAACCGCTCTGTAATCGTGCGTGTCTCTTCCTCTGTGAGAGGTCGGATTGGGAGTCGGGGTATTCCCACGTCGTACCCCAGATAACGCATGGCTGCCTTTGCCGAGGCGATGGTCGGACCGGCTATGCTCAACAACGTCTGGATCATGTCGCAAGCCTTCCACTGAAGCTGCTGAGCCAGGCTGAGATCTTTGGACTGGAAGGCCCGATAGATTCCGACAAAAAGCTGGGGCATGAAATTATAGGTCAGACCGATGCCTCCGTTTGCACCCATGATAAGACCCGAGAGAAACACATCGTCATTGCCTGAGTAGACCACCATGTCCGGCGCGAGCATACCCAGATCACGCATCAGGGAATGGGTGTAATCGCTGAACTTGATGCCCTTGACATTGGGAATCTCGAGCAGCGTCTGCATCAGGCCGACCGTCATCGTGGCTCCAGTGTTGCTTGGGAT
>JAKZYH010000798.1:0-9246 GCA_047514575.1 Acidobacteriota bacterium
CCAATGGACTTCCGCTGGGGGTCTTGCGCGCCCAGTGTCTGGCGCCGCAGTTGAAATCGCCACAAGAGAAGCGACCGACCTGGGCCATCCCGATCGAGGAAAAACAGACCTTCTGCTGGATTCAAGCGCTGCGCGACCTCATGGATCTGGCTCCCCGAATGCCCCAGACGCGACTGATCAACGTCTGCGACCGGGAAGCGGATATCTTCGAGCTGTTCGAGGAGCAACGCCGTTACCCGGGGGTCGACCTGCTGGTGCGCGCCCAACACAACCGCGGCATCACGGAGGAGCCGTTCAAGCTTTTCGAAGCGCTCGCACAGGAGCCGGTGCGGACCCAGGTCCGCGTCCAGGTGCCGCGCCAGAGCGCTCGGCCCAAGCTCAGTAAGCGAAAGGCCCGGCCCCAGAGGCCCCGCCGCCGGGCGGAGCTCTCGGTCCGCTCTCGGCGGATCCAACTTCGCCCCCCGAAATATTACCCGGATAAGGAGCCCATCGAGATCTGGGTGATTCAGGCGCGGGAGGACTCTCCGCCTGCGGGGACCGAAGCCATCGAGTGGTTCCTTTTGACTACCGTCACTCTCGCCTCGCCCGAAGCAGCGGTTCAATGCCTGCGTTGGCGCATTGAAGACTGGCACCGGGTGCTGAAGTCCGGCTGCCGCATCGAAGAGATCGCCCACCGAAGCGCCGAGCGCCTCAGCCGGGCAATTGCGATCAACCTGGTCATCGCCTGGCGGATTATGCTGATGACTCTGCTGGGCAGAGAAACCCCGGAACTGCCCGCCGAGGTGATCTTCTCGGATCTTGAACTCCATGTCCTGGGGGCCTACGCCAAAAAAAAGCTTGAACCCGCCCTCGCAGCTGGGTGAGGCGGTACGGCTGGTGGCGCGCATCGGAGGATACCTGGGACGCAACCAGGATGCGCCCCCGGGTCATGAGTTGATATGGCAGGGTTATTCACACCTCCGGCTCCTGTGTGAAGGGTTCGCTCTGGGAGACCCAGAAACATGACTTTGTCCTGTACCGAATTACGGGTAAAGGGCAGGACTAGCCACTCTTGCGACAGCGATTGACGCCGACTTGAGCGAAATCAGGAATCTGCTTGAGCAGATCCTCGCAGAAGTCAAGAAGCCCAGAAGTAGGGATTGAGCGGCTCCTTCTATCGAACGCCGAAGCAGTTCTTTTCTCTGACACTACTAACGGAATCTCCTGACTACAGGATGCTCGTTGATGCTCGTGGGTTATTTGTGGGAAAAATGACCGGCCATTCTGGGAATGATGGGAATATTTGGACAATCCGAGAGAACCTCCAACTGCTTCATAACACATCAATTGTTGGCAAACGGCGGCGTCATGCGGATCTTAGAGAAAAGGGGGAGCACGCATTCGTAATGCGTAGGTTGGAAGAGAACTGGAGACGGCCATCGATCACTTAGAAAAAACGACTTGATGGAATCGCAGATCCTCCCACAGCAATCTCATGTATTCTGGAGCCGGCGGTTCTAGCAGGGTGCGTATAGAGTGCGGAAAATCCACTTTTCTGCCGCACTGTGCAGAGTCCTGCCGGGTCTAAGTCCCTTAACCTCAATGACTGCAACGAATCACTCAGACTTGCCAAGGTCGAAGTCGCGGGTTCGAATCCCGTTTCCCGCTCCAGCCTTTCCATCCCGAGTTGTCGGTCTCTGGGACCCCTACCGGTTTTCAACGCGATTTCCCCAGTATTCACACACTTCCGGACGTTGCCGTCATCTTGATCCTCATTCCGGCACTTCACTCCTTGAGCTACCCCTGAAGTTCTCCGTTGTCGCCTGTCCGGGTTGGTTGATCCCCTCCCGCTTGAGAGTTTTCCAGACCGTCAGGAGCAAGATCTTCAGATCAAACCCCAGCGATATGTGGTCTACGTAGTGCACATCCAGAGCGAACTTGCGTTCCCAGGTCGTAGTGTTGCGCCCATTGACCTGTGCCCATCCAGTCATTCCTGAGAGGACGTCGTGGCGTCGCATCTGTTCGGGTGTATATCGATCGAGATACTCAATCAGAAGTGGGCGCGGACCCACCACGCTCATCGCCCCCGACAGTACGTTAACCAGCTCCGGCAGCTCGTCCAAGCTACTGCTGCGGAGGAACCTGCCGAGGGGGGTAAGGCGCTGGGCGTCGGGCAGCAACCTGCCCTCGGTGTCTCGCTGATTGGTCATGCTGCGAAACTTGTAGAGGGTGAAAGGCCGGCCCTGAAAACCGGCACGCTGGTGCCGAAAAAGGACGGGAGAACCTAGTTTGACGCGTACCAAGACCGCTACCAGCGCCAGCAGCGGCGAGAGTAGAAGCAGCCCTGAAATAGCAATACCGAGGTCGAGGACTCGCTTCCCATTGCTACGATACCATTGCCCCTTCATACCTGAAGGTCCATCTTTTCGATCGACCGGGTTGAGCTCTAAGGTCCGCTCCCATTCCAGCAAGGCCTGCCTGCCGAGCATAACATAGCCAGAGCGGATGACTTGGGCGCCTTCCCTTGAGTCTGCCAATGAGAGTGTGGCCGTGGCACAATAGGAGCATGATCGAATTTGATCTCTTTGTGATTGGCACCGGACCGGCGGGCCAGAGGGCTGCGATCCAGGCATCCAAGTTGGGACGATCGGTTGGTATCTGCGACCGGCGGGCGGTGTTGGGCGGTGTCTGTGTCAACACCGGCACCATCCCCTCCAAGACTTTTCGAGAGGCGGTGCTTTATCTGACCGGGCTGCGGCAGAGGAAGCTCTACGGATCCTCCTATACCGTCAAAGAAGACATCACGATGGAGGACCTGGTCTACCGCTGCCAGCATGTGATCGAGCGGGAGTCCCACATCATCCGGCAGCAAATTCGGCGCAACGATGTAGTGCTAGTCGGAGGGACCGCTAGCTTTGTGGACCCCCATACCCTCCAGGTCGACGGCCCAGACGGAATCAAGGAGATCAAGGCTTCCCACATCCTCGTCGCCACCGGAACCGAGCCGGCCGTTGCTGGAGATGTGGAAGTAGACGGGAGGACCGTCCTCACGGCCGATGAGATCCTCAAGATGGAATCCATTCCCGATACCATGACCGTGGTCGGGGCCGGCGTCATCGGCGTGGAATATGCTTCCATGTTCGCCGCCCTGGATACCGAGGTTACCATCATCGACAAGCGGCACCGTCCCCTGGAGTTTGTGGACTCGGAGATCGTTGACGATCTGATGTACCAGATGCGCAACATGGACTGCACCTTTCGAATGGGTGAAGAGGTGAGTGCGATCCGCATTGGGGGACCAGGCCATGCCGAAGCATCGCTGAAGTCCGGGAAGAAAGTCGTCTCCGAGGTGATCTTCTATTCCATAGGAAGGATTGGCGCTACCGCCTCCCTCAACCTCGAAGCCGCAGGACTCGAGGCTGATGGCCGAGGTCGCCTCGAGGTCAACTCGAATTGCCAGACTGCCCAACCTCATATTTACGCCGCAGGCGACGTCATTGGGTTCCCGGCTTTGGCATCCACCTCGATGGAGCAGGGTCGGATGGCTGCCTGTCATGCTTTTGGAATCAAGGCCGAGTCGCTCCCGGATCTCTTTCCCTACGGTATCTATTCGATCCCCGAGATTTCGATGGTGGGAAAGACAGAGCAGGAGCTGACCGAGGCGGCCGTACCGTACGAAGTAGGAGTTGCTCGTTTTCGGGAGATCGCTCGCGGCGTCATGCTAGGAGACGACTCGGGGCTGCTCAAGCTGCTTTTCCATCGCGAAACACGCAAAATCCTGGGAGTCCACATCATAGGTACCGGTGCCACAGAGCTCATCCACATCGGTCAGGCGGTCTTTGGCCTGGGTGGCTCGATCGACTATTTTGTTGACACTGTCTTCAACTATCCGACGTTTGCCGAATGCTATAAGGTAGCCGGGCTGGATGGGTTCAATAAGGTTGGGCCGCCTGCCCAAGCTGCAATTCAAGGGTGAGGGAGAGAATGTTTGGAGCCCGAACTGGCTGTACCTTCCTTCTGTTCTCACTGGCCTTCTGCGGTGGCACCGACACGGCGCAAGAAAAGTCAGTAGAAGAACTGATCACTGTCCTCAGGAGCCCCCATTGGAGAACGCGGGAGAAGGCGGCCGAGGAGTTGAGCGCACGGGGGAAGGATGAGGTCGCTCTGGCCCTGTTGAGTGAGCTTGACCGAACCAACGATGCACGGACGGAAGACCGTATCACGAAGATCCTGCATGGTTGGGGCATGTTTGCCATCGGGACTCGGGTCGTCGACACGCTCGCCAGGCTGGCAACGTGGAATCGCCAGCTCAAAGAGGACATCGTCCTGATTCGATCCGACAAGGATCAGTCGTCGAAGCAGATCTCCGACCGATTCATGAAGCGATTCGGGATGGTAGTTCATACCCTGAGAATGGAGACTGACAAGGAGGCCATCTCTTTCCGTAAAGAAATAATCATGACGATGCAAAGGGTCCGGCTGATGCTCACTCAGGAGCGAACGTCCGAGGCCATCGGCGTCGTGGCCGAACTCAGCCGATCGGTCACCGCAACCATCGACAGCCATGGTGATCTCGACCGGGACGGCATGCCTACCTCATGGGAGCTCGCCCATGGTCTCGATCCGATCCTGGATGACCGCGCGGACGATCCCGACGGAGACGGTCGCAGCAATGGAGATGAGTTCTCGGGTGGGAGCAATCCCAATCAGAAGGATTGAGGTTCGAGCCGGTTCCGGCCACAGCTCTTCTTGAAGGCCTCCAGCTTTCACCGGTAACGGACCTGGTCCGCCTGGGCGCCAGAGATCGCGGCCACAAACTCAATCGAGGGTTAGTCCCGTTGGGGCTGCGGATTTCAGCCCAGAGATTCGCGGCCACAAACTCAATCGAGGTCAATCCCAACGGGATTGTGGATTTCAGCCCAGGGTTTCCGAACCCTGGGTCAACCAGGACACCCTGTATTTCAACCCTGAAGGGGGTTGCGTACAAGAATTGAGACGGACGCCTCAGTCCCACACGAACCGCTCGTCGAACTCAACGCCGTGGCGACGGAGAAGTTCCCGGAATTCCTCCTCGAACGTCACGGTTCGGTGATGTTCTTCCTGATTGTCGATGTATCGGATGACCTCGGCTACTTTGGACTTGGAGACCGAGAAAGCGCCGTATCCCGATTGCCATCTGAAGTTGGTCTGAGTCTGCCTCTGCTGTTGGATCCATACCGCCGAGACGCGTTTGATCTCCTTGACGAATTCAGCGATGGAAAGCGTCCTCGATAGTGAGGTCAGTAGGTGGACGTGATCGGAACCCCCACCGATTCGGATCGGCTGGCATCCCAGGCTCTTGGCCGTCCCGGCCAGGTAGGAATGTAGCTGTGTACGAAACTCGGTGTCTTGAAGGTAGGGCCTGCGGTTTTTGGTTGAGAAGATTGCGTGGATCAAGACCTTTGACAGAGATTGTGGCATGGTGTAAACCTGGTTTTCGCAACCCTTTCAGGGTAGGTCTGGAAGTGGTCTCGACGTACCCAGGGTTCGGAAACCCTGGGCTGAAATCCACAATCCCGTTGGGATTGACGTCGATTGTTTGCTCGCGCGACCCTTGGGATTGACCTCGGTTGATTGCTCACCTGGCCCTCGGGATTGACCTCGATTGTTTGCTCGCGCGACCCTATTGAGTGGCTGCTGCATTTGGTTGTGGATTTGTTCCTCCATCGCCTGCCCATGGTCCGCTTTTCGGGCCCGTTCCGTCTCCCAGGATGGACTCCAATGCAATGGGCATTGGCCCACCGGGGATCTGAACCGAACGCGAGAGTTCGCATCCATTTTAGGGTGACCAGCCTCGTCTCTGTCACTATGCCTGTGACAGGCAAATCCCCGGCAGACTTCGGTTCACAATTTGGGTAGACTAGGCAGCATGTGTGGGATTGTCGGCTACCTGGATAGGACCGGAAACGATCAGGCTCCTATCGGAGATATCCTGGTTCAGATGTTGACGACCCTTTCCTGCCGTGGTCCTGACTCTGCCGGCGTTGCGATTTACGGCGAGTCACAGGAGTCCAACCTGCTGCTGCGGATCAAGCTGGGCGAACAGGGAGACTTCCGGGAGGCGGGAGCGGAGCTGGCGGATCGAATCGGTGCAATAGTGCCGGTGGTCGAGCAGAAAGTCAGCTCCGAGTATCTTCGCCTGGTGCTGGGACCGGTGACCGACGCCGAAGGAGCGATCGGTCAGGTCATGAGCCTGTCCCAGGACGTCGAGCTGGTAAGCGCAGGCAGGCAGTTGGAGATCATCAAGCAAGTAGGCTCTCCTACGAATCTCGACCGCAGCCACTCCGTGACCTCCCTCAAGGGGACTCATGGTCTTGGGCACACACGCCTTTCCACCGAAAGCCGAGTCGATCTAAGCCATTCCCAACCTTTTTGGGCGCAAGGTGTTCCCGACCTGGCCACCGTACACAACGGTCACATCACCAACTACCACAAGCTGCGACGGCAGTATGAGCAGCGAGGAGTGCGATTTTTCACCGAGAACGACTCGGAAATCATTGGTATCTACCTGCGCGATCAGCTGTCTCGGGGACGTACTCTGGAGCAGGCTCTTTCGAATTCCCTCGACGATTTCGATGGCTCCTTTTGCTATCTTGCCGCTACTCGAGACTCGCTGGCTTATGTCAAGGATCGCTTCGCTCTGAAGCCTTTGATGGTTGCAGAATCAGGGAGTTGGATCGCCATAGCAACCGAAGAAGTTGCACTTCGCGGCAGTCTTGCTGGGGACTTTCAGGTTTACGAACCAGGTGCTCGGCAACTCGCACTCTGGTCGGTGCCCGGCCTTGCCGTGGGGACCGCCTGATGAGCGAGCAGGGGCAGGACACGATCGTCGAAGCGCAGGGCAAGACCTCTAGAGAGATAAACCATGAGATCAAAGAGCACATCAGCGCCGGTGAGACGAGCATTCAGGTCAACGGGGTCGCTGCCCAGCACAATCTTGGTGTAGGCATCATCGAACCCGTTTCGATCCGCTTCGAAGGAAGCGTTGGATACTACTGCGGTGGATTGATTGACGGACCGGAGCTTGAGATTCAGGGCAGCGCCGGCTGGGGGCTGGGCGAGTCCATGAACTCGGGGACCATCCAGGTTCATGGGAACGTCGGCAATAGCTGCGCCGCTTCCATCCGCGGAGGGACGTTGGTGATTCACGGGAATGCAGGTGCCCGGGCAGGGGTCAGCATGAAGGGAGGCTTGCTTATCATTGCCGGCGGCTGCGGCTACATGACCGGATTCATGATGCAGAAGGGCGTCATCGTGGTCTGCGGAGATGCTGCTGCCGCTCTGGCTGATTCCATGTATGAGGGCTGTATTTTCGTCGGGGGAGAGATCGAGGAGCTGGGCAACGATACCGTCGTCTCGGATCCAGACGAGTAAGATCAGAAATTTCTGGACGACAACCTGGCGCGCTACGGAATAAACACCGACAATTCCTTCCGAAAGGTGGTTTCTGGACGCCGATTGTGGAACTTCGACAAGCAGGAGATCGGGATATGGAAGGAAGCGTTGTAGGGGAGAAGCCGGCTCTCCGTCAGAGTCCGATTTGGCGCCCCGAGACCATCGAGGATATCCAGGCGAAAGCCGAATTGGGTCGTTACCGGATTCGTGGTTTCAGCGCCCTGCGAAGCCGTCCCCTTCCCTCTTTCGACGACCTCGTCTTCATCCCCTGTACCCTCACCCGAATTCCCTTGGAAGGGTACCGCGAAAAGTGCACCACCACGACCGTCCTGGGAACTCGATACGCCAAGAAGCCGATCGAGCTGGACATGCCCATCATGGTCACGGGCATGAGCTACGGAGCGCTCTCCTATAATGCCAAGGTGGCGCTCGCCCAGGGGGCCACGCGAGCGGGAACTTCGACGACCACCGGCGACGGCGGGATGCTGATGGCCGAGCGTGAGCATTCGAAGACCCTGATCTACGAGGTCCTCCCCAGCCGCTATGGCATCAACATTCAGCACATGAAGATGGTTGACGCCATTGAGCTCACCATCGGCCAGGGTGCCAAGCCAGGGACCGGAGGCCTCCTATTGGGATCGAAAGTCTCGGCAGAGATCGCCGACTCCCGGGACCTTCCCGCAGGAGTCGACCAACGAAGCCCCTGTCGTCATCCCGACTTCCTCGGCCCGGATGACATGATCATCAAGATCGAGGAGCTCAGGGAGGCGACGGATTGGCAAGTGCCCATCTTTGTCAAGATGGGAGCTACGCGGGTCTACGACGACGTCAAGCTGGCCGCCAAGGCAGGAGCCGATGTGGTGGTCGTCGACGGAATGGAGGGCGGAACTGGCGCCTCACCGGACATACTGCTCGATCACACTGGGATCCCTACACTGGCAGCCGTTGGCGAGGCGCGTGCCGCTCTCGAGGATGTGGGTCTGTATGGCGAAGTCCAGTTGATCATTGCCGGGGGTATCCGCAACGGAGCAGATGCTGCCAAGGCCCTCGCCCTGGGTGCCGATGCCATCTACCTGGGGACAGCTGCCCTGATCGCGCTCAACTGCAACAAACCTATTTATGTCGAGGACTACCATAAGTTAGAGACGGAGCCCTATTCTTGTCACCATTGCCACACGGGGCGGTGTCCTGTTGGAATCACCACCCAGGATCCAGAGCTGATGGCCAGACTACCCATCGAAGAAGCCTCGGACCGAGTCACCAATTTTTTTCACGCCATGACATCCGAAATACAGATGCTGGCACGCTCCTGCGGCAAGTCGGATGTGCACGATCTCGAGCCCGAAGATCTGCGGGCCCTTACCCTGGAGTCCTCCATGATTGCAGGTGTTCCGCTGGTGGGCACCCGGCACGTTTTCGCTGGAGGCCCCGGTTGGAAGGAGTCCCGTGATGGCTCCCACTAAGCTGGAACTTCGAAAATCCCAAGGTACAAGGTACAAACAAGCTCCAAATCACAAGCACCAAATTCTAGACGATCGACCATCATCCCCAACGATGCGATCCACAGAGCATGGGGCAGCAACGCTGGGGGGCCACTAAGCTGAAACTTCATTCGCTGTTTTCGACAGAGAAGCGGAGTAACCCATTGATTTATAGTTGGATAGAGAGTTATCCAAGCAATTTTCTGAAAACCGATAGGGGTAGGGAAGCACGGTTACCCGGCTCCCCTCCCTCCGAACCGTACATGCGGTTCTCCCGCATACGGCTCTCCGGTCAGTAGGTTCCTGTGGATTGGACGAAACGAATATGGGCGTCATTCAGGCTCGTGAACCC
>JAKZYH010000799.1:0-3721 GCA_047514575.1 Acidobacteriota bacterium
CGACGCGTTTTAGCCGACTTATGCCCTTCGCCAAGCCTTATCTCGCCCAAAAGCGCCACTCGCTACGATTCGGACCCGGCTAACCTATTGTCAATAAAGGATAATGGTTCGCTCTAAAAGAGCCGCACCCAAATCGTTTCCAGTCTATTATCCTTTTAACTGATTGATTGCAATCATGTTGGCACGATATCTAAATCGCTTAACCAGACAGTAGTGATTCCAGAACACTACTGTCCGGTTGAAGAGGCTTGGCTTTGCGGAAGTAGCGGTTTTTTAGTTGCTCAGGAAAAGAGACTGTATCTGATCTGCCGTAAGTGCCTCATCGTAGATTTTGATTTCATCCACGAGACCCTGAAAGAACTGTTGCATGACATTGTCTTCCACGAAATGTCCGATTCGGACTGGCGCGTCCACATCCTTGATCGATGAGAAGCCCGATCGAGAGGTTGTGGTGTCGATCTGAAGTCCGTTTAGGTAGAGCTTGGTTGCAGTGCGAGAGTCCGTTCCGTCGTACACTAGTGCCACATGCTGCCAAGAGCCTAGCGCAACGGCACCAAACTCAGAGAAGCGACTCATTGACTGTTGGTCGCCGTTTGGCAGCCTGTTGAGATTGTCGTAAACCGTCGCTTGCAGGCGGTTGTCGATGAGAACAAACTCATAGGCCCCCCGTCTTCCGCTTGGATCAGCAGGGGTCCCAGGCACCTCTATTTTGTTCAGAATCGCATTGGCTCGGTCGAGTTCACTTGGCAATATCCAGGCTTCGATCGTAAGGTTTCCCGTGATGTCCAGGCTTGGCGAATCAGGGACCTCGATGCCATCGTCAAGTCCATCGAAGTTGAAGGCATTTCCAACCTGGCCAGGAACGGTCGTAAGGCCTCCAAGCATGGTGCCGTGGTTGCTCCCGATCTTGTCAAATGCCTTGTCTCCGGCCACCTCATCAGCGCTCCACCAGGACACCGGACACGGAGGTTCGTCTGCGACCGTAATTACGGGTAGAGTCGTCAATTGGAATCCACTGCTAGTGGGCTGGAACCTGATGACGACCAGGCTGATCTCTTCTTCGGATTCGACCTGAACCTCACCGATAAAGCCGGTCTGGACATCTGGAAATAACTCGCTGAAAAACTTCGCGGTGTGCCCAGCATAAGTCACTTCGCTCTGTTGCACCTGGTTCCCTGAAGAGTCGAACGCCGTGAGCATAATCTGGAATGGGAAAGTAGACGAAGCCACGAATGCCACTCCTGTACCTACTCCCTCAGCCCTTTCTACTGGGAAGGTGAAATCAGTGCTGGGCAAGCTGGGAGCCACTCCAATTGAATCCGCGAGGTCGAAACCAGCAAAAAAGTTGTAGAAAAAGGCAACGGAGATGCCGGCTGTTGAGGATCCATCGCCTGGGATGATCGAAAGGTAGCCGGCTCGAGCGACTGCGTCACCGTTAAGCAGGAATCTCTGGGTTGCACGAGGAGCCAGAGCAACATCAAACGCAGATGAACCCGTTGCGCTAACGCCATCCAGACTCCAGGGTGCGGACCACATTTCATCGTTGCCCTCCCTGAGTTGAACGGTACCCGTCCAACTATTGGTCGTCTTGCTGCTCAGTAAGAGTACGACCTCAAACCCTCCGCCCAATGCCAATTGAGGAAAAGTGATCGCTTTAGGAGATGGGATAAACATCTCTATATTCCCGATCGCAGACCAGGGAGAGAACTGCTTGGTGTCGTTGCCCGATCCCCAGAAGGATCGAACTCTAAGGGCATAGCTGGTGGGATTGTTCACGCCTCCGGGGGGAAGCGGGATGGTAATCTGGACAGTACCTCCACCTGTCACCTCGGTGCTGACGAAGGTCGAGGTGGCAGCTCTCCGGTACTGAACCTGGTAGCCACCGCATCCGGTCCAGACGTGATTCCAGTTCAGGGTAAACGGTGTGCCAAAGGATCCGTTGGCTGTATTCATCAACCCTGTTGGAATCGGCAGCATCGGGGGTGGTAGAGTCCCGCAGCCACCGGTCGAGGTCAGCTGAGAGGTGGCATAGCCAATCCCGTAGCGCTGGCCCTGGTCGCGCGCCGTGAACCACATTTCGAGGAGTGATCCGTCAAGCACCACATCGGGCAACGTGACCTGGTCGAACTCCCAGGTCCTAACGGGAGTCTGCACGGTCACCACGGGGTTTCCCGGGAATTTGGTCCAGCTGATTCCATCAGGTGAAGAGGCGTAACCGATGCTCGTCTGCGGCGGGGGAAGAGGTGCCTCGCGGTCAAGATACCACAGGTGATACACGGTGCCATCGAAAACCACGGTAGAGGTGGCTACACCCCTGAGAACAGGGTTATCTGGGAACTTGTTCCAGTTGATTCCATCAGTAGATTCAGCGTAGCCGAGGGCTCCGGCATGCGAATACCACATCCTGAAGAGGCCATCATGATGAATTACTTCAGGCTCCTCTATACCACCAGGGCCTGTTTCCCAAGGCTGAGTGGCTACGAGTACAGGGTCGTTGCCGTGCAAGGCCCAGTTGATGCCATCTGGAGAGATCGCGTAGCCGATACTCGATGGTTGTCCAGATATGAGCCCATCAAACCACATCCTATAAATGCCGTCCTGACTCACGACGGTGGGCTCTCCTACTCTACGGCTGGCCCAAGGGATCGATGTGATCCGGAGAACAGGATTAGCGGGGTGATGCGTCCAGGTGGTCCCATCGGGCGAGGTGGCATAGAAGATCCCGTCAGGAGGGTTATCCACTGCATGCCACATCTTGTAGATTCCGTTCTCCTTGATTACGGAGGGCTGGTAGAAGTGGCGAAAGCCAGATCCGGAGTCCAGAACAGGATTGCCCGCGAATTTCGTCCAGGATGTTTGTGCTGGACAAGGCGTCACGCTCAATGCCAGGAACACGACGAATGCTGTGGCCATCAAGGAAATCTCTGACTTACCGAGGCGCTTCATCTTCATGATGTCCAGTTCACTTCCTCCTGGAATCCCTCTTCACAAGCCCTTCGTCCCATCGAGGTTGCCGGCGAAAAGTCTGCCAGAAATACCAGGTTCGGGTAGGGGTACGATCCTTTGGTATTCACAGGTCAATTTGTCTCAACAGTTTCGATTCTAGGGAGTTGGCCTGGTGTCCCCGAGTTCTTCTGTGCAGGTGGAAAGACCGCGAGTCCCCTTGGCGCGAGCCCCGCCGGAGCAGTCGTTTCCAGTCGCAGCTGACCATCCTGGTCGATGCGATACATCGAGACGCTGTTCGCTCTGAGATTCGAGACGTAGAGGAAGTCCCCGGCCGGGTCCACCGCCATGGCTACCGGCCCGTCCCCGGTAGGAACCGTTGAGGGCTGTAGCGACTCCAATGCTCCGTCGTCGCCGACCTCGTATTGTGAGATGTCATCCGAGCCGGCGTTGGCCACGTATAGAAATCGCTTGGTCCCTTCATTTGCTTCATCGACCAGCGCTACGGCCATCGGAGATCGGCCGGTGCATTCATCGGTCATCTCTGCGCTGCATTTAGGCAGAGTCTGTGCGAGTGACAGGTCGCCATCTGGGAGAATCTGATACTGCGACACCGAATCGGATTTGAAATGGGCGACATCACTGCTGTCCGGTCTATTTTTCGAGGTATAGCTGAAAGCCTTATGTAACGGGGCTTTGGGGCGATGGTGAAAGAAGGGGGTTGTTTTGGGCCCTGAAGCTGCTGGACCTGATTTGGGAAGGGGACCTGCCTTGGTTA
>JAKZYH010000800.1:0-19088 GCA_047514575.1 Acidobacteriota bacterium
CCGCCGGGGAGATCGAAGGCGTTGTCTCGTCGGACACGTCGAACGGCAGCGTCGCCGCTCGCCAGCCTCTCAGGGATCTGGATCAGCTACCTTTCCCGGCCTGGGATCTGGTGGATGTCAAGAAGTACCGGGAGCTGTGGCAGAGCCGCCACGGATACTACTCTGTCAACATGGTTACCACCCGAGGTTGTCCCTATCACTGCAACTGGTGTGCGAAGCCCATCTACGGTCAGAGGTATCATTCGCGAAGCCCGGAGAGTGTCATCGAAGAACTGAAGTGGTTGCGCCAGCGTCAGCAACCAGATCATGTCTGGTTCGCGGACGATATCTTTGGGTTGAAGAGAGGTTGGATCGAGCGATTCTCCGATCTGGTTTGTGAGAATCAGATCCAGACTCCCTTCAAGTGTCTCCTGCGCACTGACCTCGTCAGTGAACGGATTGCGGAGAAGCTGGCAGCCGCTGGCTGTCGCACCGTTTGGGTTGGTGCCGAATCCGGTTCACAGAAAATTCTGGACGCGATGGACAAGGGGACCAGGCTCGAAGACACCCATCGGGCCACCAAGCAACTGCAGCGTGTCGGAATCAAAGTCGGGTTCTTCCTGCAGTTCGGCTACCCTGGCGAGGGTTGGAGTGATGTGCAGCAGACGCTGCGCATGGTTCGAGATTGCGGGCCTGACGAGATCGGAATCTCGGTGTCGTATCCCTTGCCGGGGACAAAATTCCACGAGGCTGTCAGCTCCCAACTGGGGGCCAAGCAAAACTGGATTGATAGCAGTGATCTGGCCATGCTTTACCAGGGACCTTTTTCTCACACATTCTACCGACGGCTTCACACCGCCTTGCACAAGGAACATCGCGCCCGCGGGGCCTGGCAGAGGTTGGCCAAGGGAGACTGGAAAGCGCTGGGAGCGCTCGGGCGTGCCCTGACACTCCCCTGGGATCGAGTTCAGCTCTACCGCCTTCGTGGCTGATCATCTAGGCCGCGGTTCGTCTAGCCGAAGGCTCGGACGAATAAGACTTCGGCCTGGAGCCCAAAGCTACGCTCGCAAATGAAGTTTTTAAGTTATCCGGGCCAAAGCCGCCGAGAGCTCCCGTTGAAACCTCTCCATCACCCAATGTCGATGGGTTTCTGTATGCAGCTTCAGGTGGTCCCTTTCCAGGACAACCTGGTCTGGAGATGACCACCTGCTGGATCGGGCGCGCAGATATCGAGAGTAGGATTTCCGACAGACGAACTCCAGCAGCTGCCGGATACCAAGCGCGAAAAGGATCTCCAGCGCCGCCTTGGCTGACTGCAGAGTCAAGGCCGGTCGGTAGCCGTCAAGGCAGCTCGAAAGAGGAACTAGATTCGGATAGTGTTCTCCCACGAACGGGTTCTTCGCGAGGAAGTGGAGATAGGTCTGGTATCCCACCAACGGTTTCAGGTGGCCGATCTGATTGGCGGTGAACAGGTCCTCCTGATCGATCTTCAGACGCGTCTCCGACAGCACCAGATTACAGCACACCATCCGGCGATAGCCGAGCATCTTGGTCAGCAGCAGGGCGCTGACGGCCACGCCCCAGACACACTTTTCCCGGGTCACGATGAAAAGATCGATGTCGCTGTCCAACTCGGCGTTCCCGTGGGCGGCACTGCCGGAAAGGGCCACAAGTCGTGTGTTGGGGATGGCACAGATCAGCTTTAAGACCCAACGATTTCGGTCCAGCAGACTACAACTGGCAATCTGTCGCTTTCGCCGTTTCTCGATCAGGCTAAAGCGGCCACCTGGGAAAAAGAATCCCTCACGAAACTCGACGACCTTCTGAAGCGTTTCGCTGGAACGATATCTTGCGAGAACCGCGTCCTTTGCCAAGGTGGCTTCGAGCAGGCTGGAGTGCAGTTCCTCAAGGGTCAGTGGGTAGTCAAATATAGACGCATACAAGACCGTCTTTAGAATGGCCAGCTCGTCATCCGGCAGCACTCGGGTGGAGTCAGTAGACATCGCCCTTCCAGGAAAGTTGGATTCGTGTACTAAGGTCCTTTGAAGGTTTCCGGGACATCAGCACCAGGATACAGCCCCCACTCAGAAAGAGCTCGGTTGCCAGCGTCGACCAGGCGGCTCCGACTATTCCCCATAGAGGAATCAGCGCCCAATTCAGGAGCAGATTCGTAATCAGGGCTCCTCCACAGAGCCAGGCATAGGCCTGCTGCCGTTCCCACCCGATCAGCTGGTGGGTGAGGGCATAGTTGAGGAAGAGCAAAGGAACTGTCCAAAGGAGGATGCGAAACGCTCCCAGGCCGTGCCCGTAACTTTCCCCGTAGAAGAGAATGAGCCAGGATCCCCCCTGCCAGTTGCCCACGGCCGTTGCAAAAAGGCCTGCCACCGCCAAGCTCATCCCCGTGGCCGCTAGTGGCCTCAAGCTGCGAGAGCGACAGAGATAGGGGAACACGACGGCCAGCACCGCGGCGGGGAAGAGCCGCAGGGCCTCTATCAGTCGAAACACTGCATTGTAGACGGCCACCGCTTCAGACCCGTTCCAGTATTCAATCAGAAACAGGTCCATACGAAAATAGAGAGCGGACAAGAGGATTCCCGCCCCAATCGGGGCAATCCTACCGAGCAGTTCCCGAGTCGGAATCGCGGGAAGTCCGTCTTTGGAAGCTGTGCTTTCCACCTGAAGCTGTCGGCTCAGGCGGAAGGCCAGAAACCACGCGATCCCCAGCCCGACGGCAGCTCCAAGGACCATAGCGTAGGAGACGGCCAGTAGGGGACCGAGTGTTCTCGAAAGCAGAAGCACCAAAGTCAGGGTCAGACCCCTGTACACGAGGTTTATCGAGGCTTCGATATCGGCTCGCGACAGTCCTCGATAGAAGTGACTAAAGAAGTCGATGAGGGAGGCGATGATCTGGGACGCTACGATCAGCAAGAAGGGCCCTGAGAATTGGCCCCAGCCCGTGAAAATCGTGACTGTTCCACCTCCCAGCAGCAGGATGCCACAGAGGGAGAGTCGGATCCTCAGAAGCCTTCTCAAGATGATCGGGGCATGGGATGGCCGACGTGCAATCTGGCGGGTCAGAAAGATCTGGAGGCCGAAGTCGGTTGCGATCGAAGTGATCCAGCCCAGGGTCCATGCCAGCGAAACGATTCCGAACTCTTCCTTGGGAAGATTGCGAGCAGCCCAGATGATGATCAGAAAGAAGAAGAGTTTGCCGGCGAGTTCCGATAGTGTCTTGTACCCGACAAGAAGTGTGGTTCGAATCACGGTCGTTCCCGGTCCGGACTCTCGAGGGATATAGTGCGAGTCTCAGGGCTCTGGAATCCTGCATATGCCGGCCTCGAGCGAGCCCAAGAGTACGCTGGCTGCCGCTCGGCCTGCAAGTCAACCCGGCGTTCACTTGTTAGCATTCAAGATTCAGCTGCCAACATCTTTTTGAGTGGCAACTGCTGAACGATAGACCGCATAATATCGAACAGGGCGAATTTCGAAGGACCTTGGCGATATTCGGGTTGGAGTCACTCGAGTTGCTTCCTGAACGACCCAGCGCGACGGCTGAACTGTTATGCAAGTTTGCTTCGATGGCACCACTCTAAAGGAGGGACAGACGGGTGTTGGGTACTACACTGAACACTTGCTACAGCACCTTCTAAGGGAGGCGCCTCAAGACCAATTCGTCATTATTTCCAATGCACTTCCCTTCACCTCAAAGTCTCTTCCTGCTTTCGCCCAGATCCATCCGAGGCAGCGTCTCCGCTTCCGCAGCCTGTGGATGCAAACGCTGGCTCTCTCGGCCCTGGATGAGGTCAATCCCGATCTGGCGCACTTCACCAACTCCGTTTCGCCTCTGGGGACGCGAGTTCCCACGGTTCTGACGATTCACGACATGAGCCTGAGTCTTTTCCCTCAATTTCACCCGATCCGGCGACGATTGACTCGCCCACTGGTGCGACTATGCGCGCGCAAAGCGAAGGCCATTATCACAGTTTCGGAGAGAGCGCCCGCAGGGACATGATGCAAATCTGGGGGATCTCCTCCGATGGGATTCACGTGATTCCCGAGGCGCCGGCACCCGAATTCAGGCCGCTTGGGGAAACAGAGTTGCTAGAGGAGACCCGGCGGCGCTATGGTCTCAGCCAACGCTTCATCCTCTATGTCGGGACCATTGAACCTCGAAAGAACCTAACTCGTCTCGTGCGTGCTTTCGCAAGGATGACGCGAAAGCGGAGCCTCAGCCATCAGCTGGTCCTGGCTGGATCGCTGGGTTGGGGTTTCAAAGAGGTGATTGAGAGTATCGACGCTCTGGGCCTGCATGGCTCGGTGCGCCTGTTGGGCTACGTGCCCTACGCAGATCTTCCGGCACTCTACAATCTTAGCGAGTTTTTTGTCTTCCCATCGATCTACGAAGGTTTCGGTCTTCCGGTCGTCGAAGCCATGGCCTCTGGAACCCCGGTCGTCTGTTCCAGAGAATCCTCACTAAGCGAAGTGGGCAGAGACGCCGTTGAGTTCATTGACCCATTGAAGGTTGAGTCCATCGAGCAGGCTCTGATTCGCCTGGCGACGGACGAGGAGCTGAGGAAGAACCTTGCCACTGAAGGTCTTGCCAGAGTAGCTCGCTTGTCCTGGCGGAAGGCGGCTCAAGAGACCTTGACGGTCTATCGGTCGGTACTTGGTGGTTCGCGCGCGTCGTGACCCGGAAGATCTTGCTGTTGTCCGCTCTCTCTCCTCGGAACCTGGATTCCTGGTGCCAGCATCTCAAGTCGTGCGCGGCTCTGTTCGGAACATTGTTTGAGGCTGCTGCTGGAAGCCAGTTCGCGACACTATTTGGGGAGGTTTAGCGTTCGACCTGGTGTCGGGTGAGCCGCATTCCCAGTCGTCCGATTCTCGAATTGGCGAGCGCTTTCAGTTTTGCCAAACGCCGGACGGCCGGGGCTGCCACCTTCTGCTTGTGGAGAGCGAACTCCCCTGAGATCCAGCGAATCGCGAACTGGTAGAACCGCCGAGAGTGACGGCCGTCTATCTTGACGTCGCGATCGGTCCCGCTGGCCCAGGGCTTCTGTTGAATCACTCGACTCGAGACCTCGTCGTGATAGGGCGTCCCTTTGATTGGGTACGCTACAGTCAGCGTGAACACATCAGGGCTCGCGTCTCTCAAGTGATCCATCGTCGCCACAATGTCCGAATCCTCTTCTCCTTCATAGCCGAGCATGAGAAACAGTCCTGCCTGGATTCCCTGGTGCTGGAGCAGCCGGACCATCTCTCGCAGACGGGGGACACTGGTCCGCCCGCTGCATGGCATCAAGAACCGGCTGAGAACCGCTTTCTGAGCCCAACCAGAGACGATGGCAACCCATATCTGCGAGGCAGCCGATAATCTCATTGTCGAGACGGTCTTCACGTGAGATGGTCTCGAATGGGACCCGGATCCCGCGCCTCTTCAGCTCTGCGGCGTATTGAAAGAGCCAGCGAGGGTTGATGGTGAACACGTCATCGGCATACCAGAGCAGATCGGGACTGTACCTCCCGAGGAGCCACTCTACTTCGTCGGCAACCCGCTCCGGCGAGCGAGCGCGGTGGCTGTAACCGAAGACGCTGTGGCTACACCAGGTACAGGTATAGGGGCACCCCCTAGAAGTGATCAGGGAGACGGCACCCATCCCGTGGTGTTGGCGCCACACGTCGACGTATTTCTCAATATCGATCGCTTCTCGGTCCGGTAGGGGCTGGGCGTCCAGATTCTGGATGTGCGGGCGAGCTGGGGTACGGATGATCTGCCCCTGCTCGTCTCTGTAGGCGAGTCCGGAAATATGATTGAGCTGGGAGACGCCGTGTCGGAGTAGATGGGGAACCAACTCTCCCAGAGTCAGTTCCCCTTCTCCCACGACCACTACATCCGCCCCGTTTGCCAGATACTCCGAGACGTAGTTCGCCGGCTCGGGCCCACCCAAGACCGTTAAGCAGCCTTCTTTTCGAGACAGGCCGGCCATCTCCAACACTTGTTTGCGGGTGGTGAGGTTGCAGTAGAGACCCACTATGGCAGGACGTTCTCGCCGCAAGTGTTCCTTAAAGGAAACTAGATCCGAGAAGGTCGTGTCATAGACTCCCACCGAGAATCCCATTTGCTTCAGGTGCGCGGAGGCGTAGAGGATCCCAAGGGGGGGATACGGCTTCATGATCCTCCGCTCCTGAGGATCCCGGTGCAGGAAGTAGCCGTGGGTCAGTAGGATGTCCATGAAACGGGGTTCGCGGTGGGTTTAACCGAAAGAGCAGGCTGCTGGCTTCGGCACGGCATCTGGACGAACCAGGACCAGGCTCACTGGAGCGAGAGACCGGTCCTTAGTGCTCGACGTGCGTCTTCCACATCCTGAAGGACCTGTAAAGAGGGCTTTCCCGTGATCATGGCGACTTCGTCGGCACCGAAGCCCTCAATCGCGAACAGAACGAAGGATTCCCTGATCGAGTCTGCTAGTTGCGCCACCAGCTGATGCACCAATTGTTCCGCTTCCTCGCCTTCCATGAGCTCCTCTGGATTGATGCTGCTTTCGTCCACCAATAGATCTTCCAGACGAAGACTCTCATCCGGTTGAAAGAAATTGAGTGTCTCATCGTCCCACCCGTGCTCCACTGTGGATATCTCCTCGACGGAGCTGTCTTCCTGGTGGGCCCGCAGCTTGTTAAGCCGCTCTCTCAACTTCTGGCGTGCCAGCTGAAACATCCATTGTTCCAGACTGAGGTCGTGTGGCTGCTCAGCGGCTCTGGCACTGACCTCGAGGAATATTTCGTCGACAAGGGCCGCCACCTCAATCAAGCCGGGAGAGAGGTTCCTCTGAGCTACGTGAAAGTAAAGCTCACGACGGACGTAGTTCTCCAACTTGTCCAGATTGCTGTTGATGGCCGTTTCCAGATCCAACAGACGGTCGGTCGAGAGGTTCTCGATTGTCTGGAGAGGCCGGCGGTGACGAGCATGCTGGTGGCCCAGGTGGCTCTTGAATCTCTTGATTCGCCTGACCAGTTCGTGAAAGGCCCTCAAGATACTGGTGGAAGGATTCGCCTCGACCTCCTCGGTGCGGATAGACGTCTGGGGCACAGTTAGCACGAGAGCGGTCTCATACTGGCTGCGGGGCTTCCTCTCGATCGTGACGTGAAGATGAAGGTCCTGGGGAGCAAAGGTAGGCAAGATCCTACGCACCTTTGCGCACTGCTTTCCAATCAACCTCTGCAGGTTGGGCGAGAGGTGCATATTCCGTTTCTGGATCTTCACGTTCATCAGGAGTAACCAGATTATACGTCCGGGGCCCGGCCCAGGGCAAGCTGACCCGGCTAGCAGGGAAGTCGCTCTCTCACCCTCGTCTAAGGGTACGGTCAAGAATAAGTTCGCAGAGTTCGTGCTCAGATTTGCGCCAGATTTGGTCGCGAACGATTGAGCGAAACCGCAGGCGTAGCCAGGTCTACGTTGAGGATTTCGCGATTGAGGAGCGGCCGAAGATGGTGGTAAAGATGAGCGCGAGAATGTGAAGTTATTCTTGACCGAACCCTTAGCCCGTATCCCCGCAAAGAGAGATCTACCTCGAATCGTGACAGTGCCGACCGGGTTGATCAACAGACTTGCTGCAACCAAAGGATGAAATCAAAGCAAGGGCAAAGGCAAAGGCAAGGGAAAGAGGGAGAGTCAGTGCTCGGATGATTCATACGAGCCCTTGAACACTACTCGGTTGAGGTAGCGGTCGAAGGGTGTGAAATCGGATTGTCCTCTGTCTTCCATCAGCAGGCGGGAAAAGCGATTCATCTTCGAGTCGAGGTCGTCGACATAGTGGATGATCAAGGCTTCGGGAATCTTGGGACGCTTAGGAGAGCCCCATTCGTAGAGCCCCTGGTGACTGAGTACGAGATGTTCTAGAAGCATCAGAAGGGTCGAAGGAAAACCTTCGATCCGGGCCGCTTCTTCTCGAAGCAGGTCACGGCCCAGCACGACGTGGCCGATCAAGGTTCCACGAGTGGTGTAGGATGGGTTCTCCGGGTTACCGAGTTCTTCCAGCTTTCCGATGTCGTGCAGAACGGCTCCCGCGACGAGAAGATCCTTGTCCAATCCCGGATACCTATTGGCAAAGAAGATCGCGCCTTCCAACACCGAGAGCACGTGTTCGAGAAATCCTCCCCAGTAGTTGTGGTGGACCTCGGTCGCCGCTGGATAACTCCTGACCTTATCGCGATGAACATCAAGGATATTGCTCAGCAACTGCAGGACACACGGTCGCTTGGTATGTCTCCTGATGAGGCTTCTCAATCGGTCCCACATTTGGTCGATGTTGCTAGCAGTGACCCGAATCAGGTCTCTGATGTCAAAATCCCTCCCTCTCGCCTCGGGCTTTGCCCTTGAGACCTGCCTCACGAGGAGCCGCCTATCCCCGTTGGAGACCTCGACCACACCTTCGTAGCTGACAATGTCGCCTGCGCGAACTCCACCCTCGATATCCGCGCTGTCGAGGGAGCCCCTTGCCTCGATCTCGCCGGTTCGGTCGCCAAGAGTCAGATGGAGATAGGGGCTCTTGCCGTTTTCCTCGACGACTTTCCTGGCGCGAAGAAGGGAGTAGGAGTTGACCCAGTCCTTGTCTTTGAAGTCTCGGATGTACTTCATTTCGCCATCAATGAACTCAGACCCAGGTGAGCCATTCGCGACGGCGCTGCGCCCCAATCTGCCGCACAATTTCGGCTCGGTCGATCCTCAGCATCACCAGAGTCCCGATCCCAGGGTCCCCACAAACCGCACGAATACAACACCTTGGCGCCTTGCGCCTGCCAGAACCGCCTAACTCGGGTCAGAATAGCACCGCCCACTGACAAGCAGGAGTCGGCATCGAGAGATTGAGGGCAAACGGTTCAAAAGCCCTCTTGGCAGCCAGCCGAAAACAAATTTTGGAGGACCCTCTTGCGATGCTAGAATGAGTCGTCCGACGAAATTGAGGCATTCCTTATCCAGGATGGCGTGTATGCGGGTCGTACCTCTCTCAGAGGTCACAATCGAAAGTGCCGCTGAGCTCTTCGAAGAAGAGATCCAGTGCTGGCGGAGCCAGCTCTTCTGGGACTATCAGCCCGCTGTTTCTCTCATCTCGAAATACATCAAATCGCGTACCCTGCCTGGTTACGGATTGATCACGGCGCGGGGCGGGGTGGCTGGATACTCCTACTACGCTATCAGCCATCCCATTGGCTACGTTGGCAACCTGTACGTTCGACGGAAGTCTGCTTCCCCCCAGACCTACGACCTGTTGCTTGATCCCACGGTGAGCTCTCTTCGAGCCTGGGGCCGGGTTCAGAGGATCGAATGTCAGGCCTTTTCCTTCAACTGCGATCTTGCCCCGCTTTTCGCCCAACATGGCTTTGAGGCCTTGGAGCGGCACTTCCTCTGCCGGGACCTGATCCCTGAGAAGCAAGTGGTCAAGGAGCACAGTGTGCCTTCTCCATTCCGGATCGTGAAGTGGGAGGCTCGCTATCTAGAGCCCGCGGCACAGATAGTATTTGATAGCTATCAGACCTCTGCCGACTATCGAATCTGCAGGGACTATCAAAGTCAGCAGGGCTGTGTACGCTTCCTTCGAAACCTGGTCGACAGTCCAGGGTGTGGAACCTTCTTTCCCGAGACCAGTTTTCTTGCTTTGGACAGCTCCGGACTGGCCTGTGCGGTTCTCATCACCTCGAAGATTGGTCCTGAGACCGGAATGATTCCTCAGATCTCTGTGCGTCGGGATTGTCAAGGGAAGGGAATCGGAAGCAAGCTCCTGGCAACCTACTTTGAGAGCGCCCAGCGACAGGGGCTCAGGCGGGTCGCACTGTCAGTCACAAAGAGCAACAAAGGTGCCCATCAGCTCTACTCCCGGCTCGGATTCACCACGGCCAAGGATTTCCACGCCTTTATCTGGAACGCTTGAGTCGCAGGTCGATTCTCCTAGGATTGAGTCCTTACTGACAGAGTCAAGGAGATTTTCGTGACATTCGATGGCTCGGTCTAGAAGTCATTTCCAGAGAAAGCAGAGCGAGAGACCTGCGACCTGCGACTTGTGACCTCTGACCTCTGACCTCTGACGTTCCCACCTTCTTTCTGTTATCATACGCCCCCCGGTGAGACTCAAAGTATTGAATTGTTTTCTCCATATTCCCCTAGATTCGTAGTTAAAGAAGGAGATCGAAATGAGCCAAGAATGGAAGACTGATCGCTGGTTTGCCAGTCCCTGGAATTTCTCAGCAGAGGCCCAGCAGACCCTGAACTTTTCCGATGGAATCAGACTTCATGACGTTACCTTGCGTGATGGCGAACAACAGACCGGGATCGTTTTTCGGCGTGAGGACAAAGTGGCCATTGCCAAGGGACTTGCCCGTGCTGGCGTCCATCGAATCGAGGCTGGAATGCCCGCAGTTTCGGCCGAGGACGAAGCTGCGATCAAGGACATCGTTGGCCTGGACCTGGGGCCAGAGATTTTTTCGTTTGCCCGCTGCATGCCCGTCGACGTGAAGCAGGCCAAAGATTGTGGGGTGGACGGCATCATCACCGAGATTCCTTCAAGTGACCACATCATCAAGCACGCCTACGGCAAGACCATGGAGTGGGCTATTGAGTCCTCCATCGAAACCACACTGGCGGCCAAGGAGGCCGGCCTCTATACCGTGTTTTTCACGATCGACAGCACCCGTTCAGATCTGGACCGTTATCTGGATTTGATCGAGAGGGTTTCGACCGAGGGCCACATGGACGCCCTGACGGTAGCTGATTCCTTCGGTGTCTGTACTCCCGAGGGCGTCGCCATGGTGCTCCGGAAGCTACGGGCTCGCTTCAATCAGCCCATCGAGATTCACTGCCATGAAGACTTCGGTCTGGGTGTTGCCAATACCATCGCGGCACTGGCCAACGGTGCTTCGGTGGCCCACGTGACGGTCTCGGCGACCGGAGAGCGAGCCGGCAATGTTCCCCTCGAAGACACTGCTATGGCTTTGAAGGTTCTCTACGGGATCGACATCGGAATCAGAACCGAGGAATTTTACGGGCTCTCGAAGCTGGTGCAGGAGCTAGCCGGTTTTGAGCTTCCCCCCAATCGACCCATCGTCGGCGACTCCCTCTACTACATTGAGTCCGGTATCGTCTCTATGTTCCACCGACGCTGCAAGGACGTAGAGCCCCTGGAGTACGTACCCTTCCTGCCGGAAGTGGTTGGCCGCCCGGGCGTGGACATTGCACTGGGTAAGGGAAGTGGCGTTGCCAATATCGAGGAGCACCTGGAACGACTCGGGATCGACGCGTCGGCGGACCAGGCCAAGGAGATGCTCGAAGTGGTGAAGCAGAAATCTATCGCAAGCAAGTCGTTGCTGACCGTCGAGGAGTTCGAGGGCATTGTTCAATCTATCATGGCGACTGCTTAGTAAACGGTGTACTAAGGGTCTGCGCAAAGGAGTCGGCACGGTAGATTCCTAGCCCGAATAGGAGAAGCTGAAGGTGTTTTGTAATCTGGATGAATTGGTACAGGCAGCGACCTCCAAGGGTCCGACGCGGATTGCCGTCGCAGCCGGACATGACCCCGACGTCATCGAGGCCCTCAAGCAGGCCCAGGAACTTGGTCTCGCCGAGGGGATATTGATAGGTGATGGTAAGAAGATCCGATCCATGACTGAGGAGATTGGATTCGAGCTTTCGGACCATCAGCTCATCGATGAGCCCGATGACGCCAAAGCGGCCCGAAAGGCCATCGACCTGATCCGCAAGAGCGAAGCCAAGCTGCTGATGAAGGGGAAGATCAACACGGCAGCTCTGATCCGGGCGGTCTTGGATCGGGAGGCAGGACTGAGAACGGGACGTCTTCTGAGTCAGGTCATCGTCTTTCAGGTACCCGGCCTCGATCGCCTGATGGTCATGACCGATGCCGCCATCAACGTCGCTCCGACGCTGGCACAGAAAGCCGAGATCACGCGCAACGCGATCGAGGTCGCTCATGCCATCGGCATTCCGGAACCCAACGTCGCGATTCTGTGTGCGCTAGAATTCGTCAACCCTGACATGCCGGCGACAATGGACGCTGCCGGCCTGACCCTGATGAATCGACGTGGACAGTTGACCGGAGGCTACGTCGAGGGTCCGATCGCCCTGGACGTTCCGCTGAGCCAGTTCGCAGCTAGCCGCAAGGGGATCGAGAGTCCACTGGTTGAAAATACCGACGTTTTCATCGCTCCTGACATCGAGGCCGCCAATATCCTCTATCGATCGATCCTCTATTTTGCCGGTGGAGAATCGGGAGGGATTGTCGTGGGAGCCAAGGTCCCACTCGTCCTGCTTTCTCGAGCGGAATCCCCGGAAACCAAGATCTGCTCCATGGCGATTGGCACGTTGCTGGCCG
This sequence comes from Acidobacteriota bacterium, assembly GCA_047514575.1. Taxonomy (GTDB): domain Bacteria; phylum Acidobacteriota; class UBA6911; order RPQK01; family JAJDTT01; genus CAUZIZ01. The sequence continues at coordinate 12,354 of JAKZYH010000800.1, forward strand.
CAGGGTGATTCGCAGGAGGTCTGAAGAGTAGTGAAAGTCCTGGTCGTCAACGCGGGATCTACTTCCCTCAAGTTTCGTCTGTTCGAAATGGCAGACGAGTCTGTGATTGCGGTTGGAAGAATCGAACGTGTCGGAGGCGCCAGCTCGCCTTTCAGTTACCAGATGGGTACCCACCCCAAGCAAGAAGAGGAGATCAGGTGCCCAGACCAGAGGGCCGCGATCGAGCACGCGCTGAAGGTCTTGACCGACCCAGGCGCGGGTGTGCTCAAGGATCTGGAGGACCTGGATGCAATCGGTTTCAAGCCGGTGCACGCGAAGGACATCGCCGATTCTGTCCGAATAACCGACGACGTCTTCGAGGCAATGGAAGCCTATATTCCTTTGGCGCCCGCTCACAATCCACCCTATATCGAGGCCTTCCGCATCTTTCAGGAACTCCTTCCCAGCAAACCCCTGGTGGGTGTTTTCGAGCCGGCCTTTCACCGGACCATACCGGACTACGCCCGCACCTATGCCATTCCCTACGAGCTGTCACAGAAGTACGCCATTCGCCGCTACGGTTTTCACGGAGCTTCCCACCGCTATGTGTCCTACCGCGCTCCCCAACTCGTGAACTCCGAGCCAGCGGGTCTTCGGATCATTTCCTGTCATCTCGGCGGGAGTTCCAGCATGTGCGCGATCAAGGATGGCAAGTCCGTCGATACCAGCATGGGCTTTTCCCCTCAGGCGGGTCTTCCCCATGCCACCCGCAATGGCGACCTGGATCCTTTCATCCTCCTCTATCTGATGGATAAGGAAGGGCTTTCGACAGCCGAAATGACGGAGCTTCTTTCCAAGAACGGCGGGCTGAAAGGCATTTCAGGGGTGAGCGGCGACGTCCGTGATCTGGAGGAGGCAGCCGATGCCGGCAACGATCGCGCTGCCTTGGCGATCAACGTCCTGGTTCATGAAACCAGGAAGTACATCGGTGCCTACACGGCGGTCCTGGGAGGGCTGGATGTTCTAGCTTTCACCGGAGGGATCGGCGAGAACGGGATTCGGGTTCGGGAGGCAATCTGTCGAGGGCTCGAGTGTTTCGGTGTGCACCTTGATCTTGATGCCAACTCGATCCGGGGTCAGGAAGGAATCGTTTCCAAGCGGGATTCCCCTGCCCGGGTTGCAGTGGTGCTGGCCAATGAAGAATTGATCATTGCCCGAGAAACCGCGCGCGTGCTGACCCAATGAGAGAAGCACCAAGATACAAGATACAAACAAATTCCAAATCACAAGCACCAAACCTCAGATCCCAGTTTTGAATTTAGTGCTTGGAATTTGAGATTTGTTTGTATCTTGTATCTTGGGATTTGAACTCATTGGCCACCCTGGCTGACCGCACTCCTTCGTGAGACCTTGGCCTGGGGTTTCACTTTGATGGCTTGTCCCGGATGGATGACTTGCCGGCTTCTTAGATTGTTCCAGCGGAGCAGGTCACTTAGACGGACGCCATAGATCCGGGCGATCTTCCCCAACGTCTCGCCCCGGTTGACGATATGCTCGTCGGCTGATCTGGAGCTTGCCCGAACCCTCCTGCCCCTGGCCGCCAGCGCGCCTCTAAGCGGGATGATCAGATCCTGACCTATGCGCAAGCGGTGAATGTTGCGGATTCGGTTTACCTCGGCGATGGCCTGAATGGATGAGCCATAGCGACTCGCGATCAGCGAGAGTGTCTGTCCTGACTCGACTCTATGGTGACGGACCCGAATACGCTTATCCGGGGGAAGCTTCGCCAGGCCAGCCTGGAGCGGTCTGGCCATGCCTATGGGAACCTTCATCGAATAGCCGGGATAGTCGAACGGAGTGATTCCCCGCCGGAGTTCCGGGTTGTACGCCATCAGAAGAGAAGTGGGTACGTTGATCAGTTCCGCCGCTACCTCCAAATCCACTTGCTCCTCTATTGGAAGCATTTCAAATTCAATTTCGGAATCCCGTTCGACCTGAAAACCGTACCGTTCCGGATTCTTGAAAATGATCATCGAGGCTAGGATCGAAGGGACATAGTTTCTGGTCTCGCGTGGGAGCAAGCGTCGTTCGACCATCCTCCAATAATCCATCTGACCGTAGCGGCCAAGAACTCGTTGGACCCTGCCTGCACCCGAATTGTAGGCAGCGAGCGCAAGGTACCAGTCCTGGAACCGATCGTAGAGATCCCTCAAGTGGCGGGCGGCCGCGGTGGTTGATTTGAGGATGTCCGAGCGCTCGTCGATCCACCAGGTCTGTTTCAAACCGTACAGCCTTCCGGTGCCCCGAATGAACTGCCAGATGCCCTTGGCGCGGGCTCGCGACAACGCACGAGGTTTGTATAGGCTTTCTACGTGTGCCATATAGATCAGATCGAGTGGAACTCCCTCAGCTCGAAAAATTTTTCGGAACAATCCGAGATACTTTCCCGATCGCTTCAGTCCTTCCGTCATGACCTTGCGTCCGCGGGTGCGGTAGTACCTCAGAAACTTCAGCACCCTCTCGTTCAGTACGATCGGGATATCGAAGCGGGAGTCGAGAAGGTCCTCGTGGGCCAGCTCGCGGAGCGCGGGATCAACTTTGATCGTAAAGAGGTTGATATGGGCAAGTTGGTCGATTGCGCTCGGCTCGTCGTCGAAGCTGGCTTCCGGCGACTCTGTCAGAAACTCGAACTCGAGCTCCTGGACTTGGCTGAGCAGGGCGAAATAGCCAGCCTCGAGTTCAGAAGGGGGAGATTCTTGGGAGTCGTCCCTCAGATGGTCGAGTGCCTGGCGGAGATAGTTCCGGCCTGCCTCGACCTTTCCTGTCCTAAACAGCTGCCTCCCCTGCTCGAACAGCTCGCCAGCCTCCCGGAGTCGCTTCCCCACCATCTCCCGCCGAAGGCGCTCTTGGCGCTCGGCCTCTGTCGGGACTGGTTTGGTCTCGGGGATATCCACGACCGCTGCAGCCTCTGGGGGCGGAGCAACTGTGGGTGGCTGATCAACCAGGACTTTACGCTGATTGCCGCAGCCCAGAAGGAGCACAAATCCCGAAAGTAATAGAGTTTTCCTAAACAGGAATGTCTCCTCCAAATCTTCCTGGTACTAGGATCGGAGTTTGTCACGAAATGACGTGTTGAGACGTCAGACGGGGATCATTGTACGGAGTCTGCATGTTTCTTGGCAACCACATTTTGAAACAGGTCACGAGCCTCCGGCAAGAGCTCAAGCGCACGTTGCAGCTGCCGATCGATTTCCAACGACGCCCTTTTCCCTGCCTCGTCGTTGAGGAGCTTGGCAAATAGCCTCTGCTTGAGAAGATTCTCGATCAGGCGGCGATCCTGATTCAGAGTCTCCTCGGTGAAGTCTACTTCGTTCTCTCTAAGGAGTTCCTTGAAAAGGGTCAGGGTCTGCTCGGAGATCACCAGCTCATCCCGCAATCTAGCCTTGTCTTCGTCGGTCAGAGCGGCCCTTTCCTGGGATGTGTAGTGAAAGCGAACATCAGATACAATCTCACCGTCTACCAATCTCTCGGCGAACTTCTGGAACAGGCTCTTTCGCCTGATTTGCTGCAGGACCTTGCTCAACCGTTCCGCCGGGACCTTCTCATCGGGGGTAATTCCGCCCCCTCCGAACACCGTCCTGCCGCTATCTGTGTGAGAGACCGTCCGTTCACTCCCCTCGGCCTCGCGGTTGCGGCCTCCCCAAAAATAGTCGAAAAAACTTTCTGAGTAGCTGCGCTGAATCAGACGGTCGGATGGGGTGTAGTACTTCCCGGTGGTCAGGGCCAGGCCCCTGTTCCTTTCCAGGGGATAGATCGTCTGTACCAGGGCCTTCCCGAAACTCGTTTCGCCCACGATCAACGCTCGGTCATGGTCTTGAAGTGCCCCCGCGACGATCTCGCTAGCGCTGGCGCTATTTTGGTTGATCAGGGCCACCATCGGATAGTCGTGGCGACGACCGCGAGGGGCCAGGTACTCGTGGCCCTTACCCCTTCGCATCCGTGTTTTCACCACCAGTTGCCCCTTCTCGATGAACCGGTCGGTGACCTCAATGGCTTGACTGAGTGCCCCACCAGGGTTGTCACGCAGATCTAGAATGAGTGCCTCGAGTTCAGATTCCTTCAGCTTTTCCAAAGCCTCATCGAGCTCTCTACTGGTGGTTTCGGAGAACTTCTCAATTTTGATGTAACCCGTCGTAGCATCGAGGTGGAATGCGTACTTTATAGTGTAAAGGGGAATCTCGTCTCGCTCGACGCTCATCTCGATGGGCTCAGGCTCACCGGGTCGCTCGATGGTGATGTTGACCTTCGTTCCCTTGGAACCCTTAAGGTTGGGAATGACTTCTTCGAGCAGCTTCCAATCCTGGATCGATTCTCCCTCGATCTTAGCGATCACGTCACCGGCCCGAATTCCAACCTTGTATGCGGGTGTTCCCGAGGATGGAGGATCGACCACAACGACGCGGCCGCTGCCTAGCGATTCAGGACGAATGGTGATGCCCAGGCCGTAGTACTTGCCCTGTTGCTCTTCCCGAAGCCGCTTGTAATCGGGTCGAGAGAAGAAAGAACTGTGGGGGTCCAATGATCGAAGCAACCCTCGAATCGCGCTTTCCAGCAGATCTTCGGTGTCGGGTTCGTGAATGAAATCCGATTCGACGATTGCCAGCGTCTCTGTGAAGCTCTTGAGCAGCTTCTGCGTCTCTTCTTCGAGAGGAGTTCCTGCGCTAACCCTTTCCCCGAACCATCCACCAAAAATGGTTGCACTCAGTATGGTCAGTAAAAGAAGAATGGTGAGCCTACTTCTCTTCTCGTCGCCTAGCCGTCTCAAGGGCTTACTCCTTTTTTCGTCTCAGTATCGAAGATTTCTAGTATAGCACTTCGACGAGGCCGGCGAAGGGTGGCTGCTCTCACTGCTCTCACCCTGTGGTTGACTTGCTTTTGTTCTCTGGCATAGACTCAGGAGGCAGGGGGCAATAGAGATTATGTGGAATTTGGGTTTTTCCGAGGTGCTCGTCATTTTTGTCATCGCCTTGCTCGTCTTTGGGCCCAGGAAACTTCCCGATCTGGGTAAGTCTCTTGGAAAAGGACTAGCCGAGTTCAAACGGGCGTCGAATGAGCTGAAGAAAACCTGGGAAGAGGAAGTGCAAACCGAGGAAGAAGAGCTGCGGCGCCTGCAAAGAGATATTGAGAACTGAGTATCGGGGGACTCTCCACCAACCCTTGATGTAGAGGCCCTACCCGACTGCACCCCACCCCACAGCAGTAGCTTACTTGGAAGACACTCCTAGTCGCCGATGATGGAATCCTCCGGCAATCCGCCGCTTGATCCCCCAGACGAGTTTGAATCGCCATCTTCTCCATCTGAAGAGCAAGAGCCTACAGACGTGTTGGCGCCTACCAGCCCAGGACCGCCGCCCAGCGCTCCTCCCCCGGACAACAGCAGCGACGAACTTCCGGACGAAGAACGCGAGCTGGGCGCCAAGATGACCTTTCTGGAGCACCTGGACGAACTCCGAAAACGGCTACTCCACGCGGTGGTCGCGGTTGCCGTTACCTTCTGTGTTTCATGGGTCTTTCGGGAACCCATCTTTGAGTTCCTGGCCGAGCCCATAAAAGGCGCGGTCGACAAACTGGTCGTCATCAAGCCGACGGAGGCTTTTACGATCTATCTGAAGGTGTCCTTCATCTGCTCCATTTTCGTGGCCGCACCGTATCTTCTCTTCCAGCTCTGGCTGTTCATTGCTCCCGGTCTGTATCGCAAGGAAAAGGGCTATGTCCTTCCCTTCCTCAGCGCCTCGACCATCCTGTTCGTCATGGGGGGAATGTTTGCCTACTACATCATTCTTCCCGTCGCGCTCGATTTCCTGATCAACGAGTTCGGTAAGAAGTTTGAGCCGATGATCAGTGCCGTCGAGTTTTTCAAGTTTGAGACCATCATCATCATAGGTATGGGCGTGATCTTTCAGATGCCGGTGCTGGTGGCATTTCTTTCCATCTTCGGGATGCTGACGCCGGGGTTTCTCTGGAAGAACTTCCGCTACGCCTTCCTTTTGATCATGATTATTGCCGCCGTCGTCTCCCCGACGGCAGATGCCTTGAACCTGTTCTTCTGGGCGGTTCCCATGGTCCTCCTCTACGTGATCAGCATAGGTGTCTCCTGGGTCTTCAAGCGCCGCCGCGATCGAGCCCTCGAGGACTAGTTCCCCCGATCGCGTCGCAGCGTCAGCCCCTCGGTTCACCTCCACCTCTGTCTCAGCCTTTGCCCTCGCCCTCGGAGTCGACCACGAGTTCTCCGATACTGTCTCTGCTCCTCCACTACCTTCCAAGCCAGTAGAAGATGAGCAAATCACCTCGGAAGGGCGAAGCACGGTATGGGCGACTGGAAAGGCAAAGGCACAGGAACGGGCAGAGGCAGAGGAAGAAGGCAAAGGAATCAGCGCGATAGCCGATAGATTTCTATCCGGGTCTCCCCCGGCACCGGAGGCGCGATCGAACGGGGTAGGTTCCCAAATCCAATATTGGGATCGAAACCCTGGTAATAGAGCGGCTCATACATCGTCACCTCAAAACTACGCAGCAGCATGAGTTCGGAGCGATACTTTTCGACCCAGGCATGGCCCTTAGCTAGTGCCCGTCCGGAAATGTGTAAGTAATTGATAAGGAAGGGGAAAGAGGGCTTTTTCAAGCTCCGAAATTGTCAGGGTCGTTTGCTAGACTATCTGGTGTAAACAATTAGACTGAAACGACTTAGGACGATTT
>JAKZYH010000801.1:0-5840 GCA_047514575.1 Acidobacteriota bacterium
CGGCGCTTTACCCTGGTTGCCTTCGGTGGAGGGGGACCCGTTCATGCCGCAGGTTTGGCTCGCACGCTGGGTATCGAGAAAATCATCATCCCCCCTTCTCCCGGCGTTTTCAGCGCTTTCGGCCTCTTGTTTGCGGATGTCGAACACCACTTTTCTCGTAGCTACCTGAAGGAATTCTCGGACCTCGATCTGGGACGTGCTAATCAGATGTTGGAGGAACTGGTCACTCAGGGCAGAGATCTGTTGCTGGCCGAGGGATTCCCGGAGGAACGGCAGAAGACTGTGGCCCAGGTTGACATGAAGTATCTAGGGCAGACCTCCCACCTTACCGTGAACCTGCTGCAGAAGGAGTTTGATTCGACTTCGCTGACCCAGCTGGGTGAGAGTTTCCAGCAGGAGCATGAGCGGACCTACGGTTATCGTCTCGATGCGCCTTTTCAGTTGTGCGGACTCAAGACTGTGGCGAGAGGGATTTCGCTGGAGTCGAGAGTCCCGGAATCCGTCAACAGCATCGTTTTCGGGAAGGAGTCGAACCCCAGCCGGCGCCAGGTGTTTTTTGGCAAGCCGCATGAATGGGTGCTGACTCCGGTTGTGAGGCGGTCGGACCTGGAGGGAAGCCCAACCGACGGACCATTGGTGGTCGAGGAATATGATTCAACTACCCTCATCCCACCGGGATGGTGCGCCGCTCTGGACTCGTTCAACAACATTACCCTGGAGAGGCTTAACGAACTCGAGGAGCGCCGATGACAGGATCCCAGGCAACCGACCCGGTGACACGAGAAATCATCAAAAACTATCTCTACAGTGCAGCCGATACCATGGCCCTTACGGTAGTTCGTACCGCCTGCTCGGCAGTGGTCAAGGATGGGATGGATTTTTCCACGGCCATCTTCAACGAGTCCGCCGAGCAAGTTGCCCAGGGGCTGACGCTACCCTTCCATGTAGGAGCCATGAAGCCGGCTCTGGACGCGGTTCTCGACACCTTCGGGAGCGATGTTCTACCCGGAGATATCTTTGCCAACAATGATCCCTACGAGGGAGCCAGCCATCTCCCCGACATCTTTCTGTTCAAGCCTGCCTTCCGGGAGAGAACGCTGGTGGGTTGGACCTGTGTGATTGCCCATCAGACCGACATCGGCGGCCGCGTCGCAGGTGGGAATGCCTGTGATAATACCGAGATCTACCAGGAGGGTCTCCGCATTCCGCCTATCAAGTTGTACGAAGAGGGCGTCCTGAATAGCGCCGTCTGGCGGATTCTGGGCAAGAACGTGCGGGTTCCGTCCCAAGTACTGGGTGATGTCCTGGCCCAGACCTCCGCCCTGCGTCAGGGAGAACGAGACCTGCTTCGATTGGTGGAAGAGTACGGCCTGGAGCAACTTCGGCTCTACATGACGGAGATTATCGACTACACGGAAAGGCTCACCCGGGCTGAGATCGAGCGCCTCCCCGACGGTGAATGGGAGTTCACCGACTACATCGACGATGACGGTATCACGCCCGATCCCATCGCCATCCGCGTCAAGGTGATGATCGAAGGCGATGAAATACTGGTGGATTTCACCGGTACTTCACCCCAGGCCAAAGGTTCCATCAACCCTAATCTGGCCTATACCAAATCGACGGTATATGCCGTCTTCAAGTGTCTGACCGATCCCAATATCAATGCCAACTCCGGTTTCTTCCGCCCCATCACCGTCCGGGCGCCGGCCGGCTGTTACGTGAACCCCCAACATCCCGCAGCCGTGGCAGCGAGAGGCTTGGGGGGATTTCGAATTGGACAAGCCGTTTTCGGAGCGATGGCGAAGGCGCTGCCTGACCGAGTGCCTGCCGCCTGGGGTGGAGGTGAGATAGGGGTTAGCTTCGGGGGATATTTTCCAGGTGGCAAGGCTTTTGTCTTTCTGGAATTCAACAACGACGGTCCGAGAGGTGGAGGACCCTATTTCGACGGTGCTGATGGAGCGGCCGCACCGATTACGAATATGGCGAACACGCCCATCGAGAGTATCGAAGCTGAACAGCCTCTGTTAATCAGGCGCTACGGGTTTGTCCCCGACACGGCCGGAGCCGGCAAGTACCGGGGTGGACTGGCAATGGAGCGCGAGTTCGAGCTCCTGGCGGATGAGGCAACCGTCCAAGTACGCTCCGACCGCACCCGATTTCTACCCTGGGGAACGCAAGGTGGAGGTCCAGGCAGCCGCAGCTACAACATCCTGAACCCCGACACTCAGAATGAGGTTCTTCCCTCCAAATTCTTGAAACAGCTCACCAGGGGAGACGTCTACCGCCTGGTTCAGGCAGGTGCCGGAGGTTATGGAGATCCGCTGGAGCGCGATCCGGAAGCAGTCCTGAGCGACGTCGTTCAAGAAAAGGTCAGCCCCCACCGGGCCCGGGTCCAATACGGTGTTGTCATTGACCCGATAACACACGAACTAGATCTGGAGTCGACCGATCAGCTAAGAGATCAGCTGCGAAGCGAGAGAGAGCCGCTTATCCTCGAGCCCCAGGCAGTAGCTGCCGACGAGTAGACTGATCTCCAGGCGGAGGTATTCTTCATCCTCCGCGCTGTTGGCTCGAGAACCGCGGCCTGGCAACCACCGCTATGACTCAATATCCACCGCTCGACCGGGATTTTCGATCAGAATGTCATCGATCGACTCCTGATCGGCCCCCTCCGCACGCAGCAGGGGTAGGAAATCTGTCCAAATGTAGTCGTAGCCTCGACCACCGTGGTGGCGAAGCTGGGACAAGCGGCAGGTGTCGGTCGCGATCAAGAGATGCTTGCTGTAGCCCAGGCGGATCAGCGTGGACAGACGCTGGGCCCTTTCGGCGTCCGTCATTCCACCGGGCCACTCCCGATTCCAACTGATCAGATCGAACTCGACATAGGCGCCTCTGTCGAGGATGGGAAGATAGTAGTCCAGATCTTCCTGTTCCTCTCCCAGTATGTGGGTGTCGCAGTGACCAATGACAACTCTCGAGAGGTCGGCTCCGGCTTTCTCCAGGACATCCAACTGAGCATGGCCGGCTCGTCCCAGGCTGGCATGAGTTGAGATGAGCACCCCGGTGCGCTGCTGAGCTCGCGCGGCCGCCTGGAAGACCCTCGTTTCTGCTTCACTGAGACGATATCCCGCCGGATCCGGTTGCGGCTGGTTGTGGGTCCCAATCTCACCGATGAAGCCCGCCGGAACTCCATCTTGCCCTTCCTCTATCTCTCTGACGAAAAACTCAGTGATCTGGTCAACAGTGGCGGAGCGGAGCCATTCTGGGTAACAGGCCTCCTGATAGAAGCTGATCCCGCGGACGATGTGAATGTCGGAGGCTTGCGCGATCCGACGCAGGGCAGCGGGGTCTGCATTAAGGTCAACGGGGGTAACCTCCAGGATGCCACGCCCTCCGGCGTTCTTGAAAAACTCGAGCTCCTGGACGATAAGCTCCCAGTCAAGCATGCGGTTGTCTGCTCTGCCAGAGGTGTGGGAAATGTCGCAGCAGAGGTGCTCGTGCGCCAGTGTGGGGCCGAGTTGATCTCTCTTTATCTCGCCGGAGACCGTTCGGATCATGCGGGATGAGGCCTCACCCAGTGGCGATAGAGGGGCTTGACATTCTCGGGAAGCGCCGCGTAGACATCGGGCGGTATGGCAGCCTGGTCGTTTTCCGTTTTACCCGTCTCTTCTACGATCCGGACCCGTTCCGGTGAACCGGGCATCAGAACGTCCAGATTCAGCCACCAGGGAGCGTAACGCACAGCCATTCCCACCCGGGCCTCATCGCTCAGGTTGGGAGTGGAGGCATGCCAGAGACGGCTGTCGAACACAAGGACACTTCCCGCCTTTCCGGTGGCGCGAATCTCGCCTGGATAGGGCTGCGAAGGATCGACTCCGTTGTTTCCCGTAGGATTGTTGGGCGAGCGATGGCTCCCCGGGACTATCGCCGTGGCCCCGGTTTCGGGAGCAAACTCGGAGAGCATCCAGAGTGTTGTCAGATGCATGCCCGAATCAGGATAGGGAGCCGGAACATGTCCGGCATTATTCTGGTTAAAAGGCCAGTCTGCGTGCAAAGGGCCGCGGACACAACCGGGATAGCTAATGTGGGCACTGGTAAATGAAATGCGGATCTGCGGACCAAAAAAGGAGTGGGCAATTCCCAGGATTCGCGGATCGGCTAGGTACGGTGCGAAGGATTGCTCATAGGCGATTAGTCCCTTTCGGGCTCCCTGTCCTTTCAGCTCGCTGAATGTCCCGTGATTTTGAACCGCGGCCTCGACCCGTTGGCGAATCAAACCTACCTTGTCGCTGGGAATAACCCCTTCGAGAACAACCCATCCCTGAAGTTTGAGGCGCGCCAGCGCCTCCTCGAGACTAAGTTCATGAACTGCCGCAGATGTGGTCATTGGCTTCTTCCCAGGTTGCGAGCCGCTTCGCTCAGCGGCCGGATAGCGTCAGTCTTGAGGTTCACGGCCCAGATGAAGTGTAGCAACTCTTCGCCGATCTCCTTGGTGATGATGTCGATCCAGATTTCTGGTGTCTGGTGCTTGATTACCTTCCACTCCACGAAGTGCCACCGGGACTCTCCAGCGACCAGTCTCTTGGCGAAGACCGACTTGATCATCAGCAGTTGGTAGGCGGTCTCGGCTTCTTCCCTCCGCTTCGTTTCTTTGGCCGCGTCCTCCTCCAGCTGGGCCGCCGATGGTTGGGGCTCGGAATCAGTCTTCTGCCGAACCAGAACGGGGCGGTCCGACTTATGAGCAGCCGCCTTCGCGCCCGCACTCTTCTTTTGCGCTCTTACCTTTGGGGCTGATATTGGTGGAGTGGACGGCTTGGGGGGACTCGAAGTAGGCTTCGTCGTCAACCTCTGCGGGGGCGTAGGGGATTTCGACTTTAGGGATTCTGTGCTCTGGGCTTCCCCGGAATGATTTTTCCCGGAACCGATGGGCGTGGTGTCCAGCTGTTCTGGGTCTGCTGGCTTCACGGTTAGCATCTCAATACTCGAGCCGTCATCAGACCCAAAGTGTTCCAGGGGCTTCGGTACCGGGTGCGGATCTGCCGCCTCATCACTGGGTGGCCGCTCCCCCCGGGTGGACTGAGCGACGTAACCGATAGCCAAGGCTGCCGTTGTCACCAGAACGACGATCAGCCAAACCGGGATTCGTCGACTCTGCTGTGCTTTGTCCCCGGAGAAGACTTCTTCAAAGAGGGAGGTTGAAGGCTGCTCCGTTCCAGGGGGGACGGAACGTGCGGCGGAGTCGGACCGGACCCTCCGCCGAGTCGGGGCAGAAGCGGTAGGTGACCTCGATCCTCGGCCGACCTCGGAGCTACCGAGGTGTTCCATCAGAGTCTCATAGGCTTGATTGATTTCCTGGATCTTGCCTGCCGACCTGGAACGAAGACGAGGATTGTGAGCGAGACGCTCGGTGTCCCACAGAGCCAGCAGTTCATCGCGAGCCTCGGCCACTTCCTTGAAACTTGCTCCCACGTTCAGTTCAAGGATGCGATACGCGTTTTCGATATCCTTCATCGTTTCACAAGTCCCGACCCCACAGGGTTACACCAGCTGGTCGCTCAGGGATCTCCCCATTCCTTTGCTTCTCCGTTCCCCAATATACTATACGAAGCACGAGTGGAGCCGTTCTCCAGCTGAGGGTCTGGCAGGAAGTAACCAATGCACTTGGCCCGAGCGGCGTCCTGCCCCAGCGATGCTATCCCATTCGAGAACGAAACTTCGGTCGAGGATAGGCGATATCGTGCGTCACTCCGTGGGGAAGGTCACTCCGTGGGGAAGAGTTGTCCAGCTCGCTCCCTTCTTCGTCGTCCTCGACGGCCGGAACTTGGCCTCATGTTGCT
>JAKZYH010000802.1:0-2691 GCA_047514575.1 Acidobacteriota bacterium
GTAGATGTAGTTCATCAAGCGTTTCCCCTCCGGACTCCGGGCATCCCCAACCCCTTCGCGAGTCCAGAAGTACATGCGCAACCGTCCATTCTCGAGCTTTATCACGCAGGGAGCCGAGAGCAGATTGCTCGAACGCGTCCCGGCAAAACCTGGCTCCAAGACGACACCCTGCTTCTCCCATGGCTGAAACGACGCGGACCTCTCTCCCCTTCCCTCGGTTTCAGTCTTAGATTCTGGCCCTGACGCGCAAGCAACCAGGCACAGTATGAATACCGATGTCCCCGGAAATCTGAACCTCATTTTCAAATCCGACTCCTCATAACCACGGGCAACCATGAAGCGAGCTACCGAGGAGAGAACGGTCGACTGCACAAGCTCTCCGTCACCGACGACTCACCTGCGTTTCAGGCTTCCGAAAATCAGCAAGCCTGCCCTGGAAACAACAGTTTCTGTCCGAGTATTCCGGGCGGCTGGCGGCGCTGCCGACCTCAACACGCCTCCGGCAAGGAAGCCTTCAGAATCTTAAGGAGGACCATTCATCCGGTCAAGGCTGTTCCTTCACCGCCGTATTCGAGAAGCCCGCTAAAGCGGCCTCTTTGAAAGCCACCCCCCAACCCACCTCGCAGAGCCCGTCTGCGCTAGAGAATGCGCGAGCTGGCAGCTACAGATACTTTTCCTCAACGACGTTCAGACGTTCGGAAGTTCAGACGAATCGTTGCCGTCCAATTTGACAATTCCGTCGATCGGAGCTGGGCCTTGTGACGGGTCGCACATCGGGGAACCGGCTCACTTATGCTAGAATCGCACGCCAGAACGGCATCGTAAAGCAGCACGGACTCGTCTCCCAGTAGAGAGACAAATCAGCCGCGATTATGCCCAGACACCGACGCAGACTCGCTCCATCCCGATCCCGGATTCGGTCCGGGGGCGCCGCTGCATTCGTCTCCCCGCGGAGGCTGTCTGGGTTCAAGCCCCGGACTCCTCCAGCATCGCGACCTCCCTTGGGCGTGATTGCCCTCAACCGAATGGCCTTCGGCCCCCGGCCAGGTGACCTGGAGGCCTTCCAGGCGCTGGGTGGCGACGACCAATCGAGGCTGGAGGCATACGTCGATCAGCAGCTAGATCCCAACTCCATCAACGACGACGAGCTGGATGCGCGGCTGGAGCGCTACACGACGTTGACCAAGTCCCAAACTGAACTGTGGGCAGAGCATACGCGTGGTCCAAGCAGCGCTCGCAACCAACCCCATCACGAAACCGAAACGGCAGTCTTTATCCGAGCGGTCTACAGCGAGCGGCAGCTACTCGAGGTCCTGGCTGATTTCTGGCACAACCACTTCAATGTCTTTCCCCAGAGCGGCACCATCGCGTCCGTGTTCTCTCACTACGACAACTCCGTGATCAGGACCCATCTGCTGGGGAACTTCCGGGAGATGTTGGAGGCGGTCGCCACCAGTCCCGCCATGCTGTTCTACCTGGACAATTTCGTGAACAACAACGCGGGCCCCAACGAGAACTATGCCAGAGAGCTGTTCGAGCTCCACACCCTGGGTGCGGATCGCTATCTGGGCGTGGGTCGACAGAGCGAGGTTCCTCGGGACGGAACCGGTAAACCCGTGGGTTACGTGGACGACGATGTCTACGAGGCCACACGCTCCCTTACGGGTTGGACGGTAGACGAGGATACAGGAGAGTTCTGGTATCGCGCGGATTGGCATGACCGGTTTCAGAAGAACGTTCTGGGCCAGTTTCTGCCTCCTGACCAGCCCCCCCTTGCTGACGGAAAGATGGTGCTGGATCTGTTGGCCTCACACCCTGGGACGGGGCGTCACATTGCCTACAAGCTCTGCCGCCGTTTGGTAGCGGATCGGCCTTCGGCCCGGCTGGTGGAAGAGGCAGCACAGCTCTTCACCGACACCTGGCAGGCTCCGGACCAGCTAGCCCAGGTCGCGCGGTGGATCCTGCTTTCCCAGGAGTTCAGGCTCACCTGGGGACGCAAGGTCAAGCGTCCTTTCGAGGTGCTGACCAGTTTTCTACGCGGTTTGGGGACGACATTCATCTACTACTCGGTATCCGATCCGGAGTACAGCGAGCACAGCTTCAGTCGTACTTTCAGGTACCTGCTGAACCACACCGGTCAGAAACCGTTCGGCTGGAGGCCCCCCAATGGCTATCCAGATACGCTGGAGGAGTGGCTCAGCGCGACTCCGCTGATCGGAACCTGGAGGATGCTAAACTGGATCGTCAACACTGAGAGTGACGGCACCTACCTGCATGACGTAGTGGCAGAGACTCCCCTCACCGTCCGATCTCCCAACGCATTGGTCGACTTCTGGATCGACCGGCTTCTGGGTCGAGAGATTGTGGAATCGGACCGGAAGAAAATCATCGGATTCATGGCGCAGGGCCGGAATCCCGATCTGCCGCTGCAGCTGGACACAGACGAACGGATAAGAGAACGTTTACGGGCCATGATCGGCCTCATCGCCATGTGCCCAGATAACTACCTGAGGTGAGGAACGAGTGATGCCCGGTAAGACGTCTCGACGGACCTTTTTGATGGGGTGTTCCGCCTCTATTGCGGCCATGTCCGGGTCGAGGCTCAACCAGCTGGTGTTCGGAGGGATGGGCAGTGCTCCCCAGAATACTTTGGTGTACGTCTTTCTGAGAGGCGGTATCGACGGACTGAGC
>JAKZYH010000803.1:0-13786 GCA_047514575.1 Acidobacteriota bacterium
CAGTAGAATGGTGTTGGGTGTGTGGAGCTGATACACAGCGGAACCCTCAGAACCGTTTACCTCCGCCCATTCGTGGTGAAAGCCCTGGCGGGCGTATCCCTTGGCCAGGATTGTCCCCTCCCAGACACCCACAGCGCCTTCCCTGAATTCACCGATCATGCTGGACCAGTCATCGACCTCAGAGGGAGGACAGGGCTTTCCTTCGGCGGTCTGATCGCGCTCGGCGAAGCGGGCGACGGCACCACAGATCCAACGCAGTGGACCTATCAGATCCATTCCCAGGTCCAACCTGTGGATCGTCATGTCGTAGAGATCTCCCGCCCCGGCGAAGGCTTTATATTGACGCCATCCCCAGTGGGTTTCAGGGAGATCGAGGAAGCGCTGGCTGCGAAAGTGGCGGGGTTCGCCCAGGGCTCCGCTCCTGATCAGGTGTTTCAGGTAGCGCATCGCCGGTGCAAAGCGGTAGGTGAAGGAGGTCATGTGAACTACGCCGGCGCGATTTGCCGCGACGTACATCTCCGCGGCCTCCACCGCATCGATCCCCAACGGTTTTTCGCACAGAATGTGCTTCCCCGTCTGGGCTGCCGAGATCGCAATGGATCGGTGGGTGAAGTTGGGGGTGGCGATTATGACGGCATCAATCTCGGGATCCTCGACGATCTGGTCAACTTCGAGGGCACTCTTTTCCACTCCCCACTGGTCTTGGCGTTTAGCGACGAGCTGGGCGTCGGTGTCGCACACCGCCACCACCTCGGCTCTGGGGTCCAACGCAATTCCGGGCACGTGGTGATAGTCGCTAACCGCTCCCGCGCCAATGATCGCGATGCGTACGGGATTCTTGCTCAACTTGAGTTCTCCATTGGAGATGGCATTATGGACCTTTCGGGACTTGAGTCAATGGATCCTGAAACACTGCCTCCTGCGACGCCTCTTCAGTTCGTCGTCACCGAGAAAGTAGGGCCAGTCTCGGCCTTGATGCGTCGTCCCCAGAAGGCGCGATGGCTTCTCCTCCTGGCCCATGGTGCCGGAGCGGGAATGGAGCACGCTTTCATGGAGGCCATTAGCGCTGCCTTATTCGAACTGGAGATCGCCACCTTTCGCTATCAGTTTCCCTATCGGGAACGTGGTAAACGTTTTCCGGACTCCCAGAAGATCCTGCTGGCAACGGTTGAGTCGGCGGTTGCCGCCGCTTCTGAAGCGGCCCCGGAACTCCAGCTTCTGGCAGGGGGGAAATCCATGGGCGGACGCATGACGTCTCTGCTGGCAGCCCAGTCCGGTTTGCCCCCGGTCCAGGGGTTGGTCTTTCTTGGGTTTCCCTTGCATGCTCCAGGAAGAGCGGAGGTCCGAAGGGCCGACCATTTGCCCCAGATCGAGATGCCAATGCTCTTCTTGCAGGGAACTCGTGACAGGTTGGCAGATCTGACATTACTAGAGCCCATCTGTGGGCAATTGGGAGATCGGGCGACACTTCATGTTGTGGAGTCCGCGGACCACTCCTTCCATGTTCCTCGAAAGTTGGGGAGGACCGACGACGAGATTCTTGGCCAGCTGGCAAGCGTCATAGCAGCTTGGACGGCAAAGCTGCGCCCCACGGAACGCTAGCATAACCGCTTGGCACAATTTTCTTAGTTGGAACCGCGATTGGCGGGTGTATGGAGGCAGCCCGGAGAGTGTACGCTATTCCACCCTCGATCAGATCAACCACGAGAACGTCGACCGTCTGTAAAATGATCGGTGCAGCTGCCGCGGTCGTTGCTATTCTGCCCCGGCGGTCTTGAGAATCTCGATCACCTCGTCGTGGCCGGAGGCCCACATCAGGACCGTCATGCCCGAGTTGTCCGTATCCTTGACCCTGGCTCCCTTGTCCAACAGCGCTTGGACGATCTGGGCATTCCCGGTAGCTGCAGCCCACATCAGAGCGCTTCCGCCCAGCTTGTTCTTGGGATTGACTCTGGCTCCCTTTCCCAGGAGGGCCTGTACCAGCTCAGCGTTGCCGGATGCGCAGGCACGGATCAGCGCGCTCCAACCCTCCTTGTCCTGTGCGTTTACGCGGGTGCCCTTCTCCAAGAGAAGCTGGACGACTTCTAAATGTCCTCTGTCCGCCGCCTCCAGTAGGGCGCTCTTGCCCTCCTTGTCCTGGGTGTTCGTTTTGGCCCCTTTTGTGAGGAGCGCTTTGACAATTTCGAGATGCCCTTCCTGGGAGGAAACAATCAAGGCGGTTCTGCCCTCTTTGTTCTTGTCATTGACCTTGACACCCTTTTCTATCAGGGCTTGAACCGTCTGGGAATCGCCCTCTTGCGCAGCCTGAATCAAACTCTTGTCGGCGGCGAGCAGGGGAAGAGTTGCCAAGCACAGAATCCAAACCGGGGTGAGAAGTATTCTGGACATCTTCGGCCCTCCTAGTCTTCCAAGAGTTTTGTGTTACAGCGTACTCGAGGCAATTGTGTCCCGAAACGAGGTTGGGAAGCAATCGGCCATCGAGTTCGGCTGTAGGTTGAGCGCAGGGAAGCTGACCTTTTCTAGGCAGACGTGTTGCACTGCTTCCGGCTGCCGCTATACTCCAGCTGCATTGCCTGGGTTTTCAAGACATACGCGTCTACGAGAAGGAGATCAACGTGAACATGCGACCTAACAGAGTGAAACAGAAACTGGCCGCCGGTGGAACGGCCTATCTGGTTTCGGGTTTGGAAGGCCCGGACGACATTGACCAGTTCGGACCGGTTGGATTCGATGGGGCTTGGTTAGAAGCAGAGCACGGATCCGTGGACTTCGGGGACATCCCCGATTTGAGCCGAGCCTGTGACTTGTGGGGCATGACCTCAATCTTGCGAGTGAATAGTAATCAGCAGTCGCTCATTTACAGGAGCCTGGACCGCGGGGCTCAGGGCATCGTGGTGCCCCATGTCAACACTCGGGAAGAAGCGGAGAACGTAGTGGAAGGAGGCAAGTTCGCGCCTTTGGGGCGGAGGGGCCTGTTCACCAGCCGTCAGGGTATTGGAGTGTCGGACTACGTGTCGCTGGCCAACGATCAGACGGTCCTGATCGTGTTGATTGAGGACATCATCGCGGTCGAGAACCTCGACCAGATTCTGGAGGTAGACCACATCGACGTCTTCTTCGTGGCTCCCAGCGACCTGGCGGCCACGATGGGGCTGATCGGTCAGCATGACCATCCTCAGGTGAAGGCGATCATCGACGAGACCCTGGCCAGAATCCAGAAGCGCGGACGCGTAGCCGGTACTTTGGGGAACAACGAGAACGTAGGTCGATACTCGGCTGCCGGAGTGCGCTGCTTCCTGACCAACACCTCTCCCTGGTTGGAGGCTGGGGCCAGGGATTTCATGGACCGCAGCGAAACGGCCAGGGGCGGGAGCTGAAGAATAGGCCCTCTGGAGTCTATTTCAGGGTTCCGTGTTACAACATCGAGTTGATTGGTTGCGCGCTAGAGAGGATAATGACGGGATAACTTTCACAAGGAGGAGCGAATATGTCCACATCCATGGATCGACGACGTTTTCTGGGTAGCGCCGCACTGGGTGCCGCTGCGTCCAACGTGACCCTCTCGGCCAAGGCCAGATCCAGGTACGATTCCCCTAATACCCGGGTCGTGCTCGGGATCATGGGCATGAGCCGGGGTAGGCGTCTGGCGATGAGCCTGGGCTCCCAGCCCAACGTCCAGTTGAAATACATCTGTGATGTGGACTCCGAGCGCTTGGACAAGGTAGCCAAGATGTTGGAGGAGAAGCTGGGGAAGGCTCCACAAAAGGTGACCGACTTCAGGAGAATCCTGGAGGATCCCGCGGTCGACGCTCTGGCCAATGCGGGACCCAATCACTGGCATGCGCCCGGTACGATTCTAGCCTGCTCTGCCGGCAAGCACGTCTACGTGGAAAAGCCCTGCAGCCACAATCCTCGAGAAGGGGAGCTCATGGTTCAGGCGGCTCGCAAGTACAATCGGGCCGTCCAGATGGGAACCCAGCGACGGAGCTCCCCCGGAACTCAAGAGGCAATTCAACAGCTCCACGAGGGCGTAATCGGACGCGTCTACATGGTGCGGACCTGGTACAACAGCGGTCGCGGTACGCTGGGAAGAGGAAAACCGACTCCAGTACCGTCCCATCTGGATTACGATTTGTGGCAGGGGCCGGCTCCCCGGTTTCCCTACAAGGACAATCTGATCCACTACAACTGGCATTGGCATTGGCACTGGGGCAACGGCGAGTTGGGAAACAACGGCGTCCACACCCTGGATCTGTGTCGCTGGGGAATGGGAGTCGACTACCCGACCGGAGTGACTTCCAGCGGAGGTCGCTACTGCTTTGACGATGACCAGGAAACGCCAGATACCCACACGGTTTGCTACGAGTTTCCAGGAAAGCGCTCGATCACCTGGGCTGGCTTGAGCTGCAATCGTCACAGCCCCGGTTTCATTAACTTCTATGGGGATAAGGGAGCGCTGGATCTGGGTTCCAAGGGTTCCTACACGATCCTTGACAAGGATGGTGAAATCGTGAAGAAGTCCCCCGAGGACACCTACGGCGACATTCCACACGCCCAGAACTTCCTGGCGGCAATTCGCAATGACAAGCCTCTCAGTTTGAACACGGAGATCGCGGAGGCCCATAAGACCACCTTGATGTGCCATCTGGGAAACATCGCCCATCGAGTCGGGCGAAACCTGACCTGCGACCCCAGCAATGGTCACATCAAGAACGATTCGGAGGCCATGAAGTACTGGTCTCGGGATTACGAAAAGGGTTGGGAGCCCAAGGTCTAGCTCCTGATTCTTCGATGTGCCGCACCGGCGCCACATCTGTGTCGGGTTTTTCTCTACGCTGAAGGCGTTATTGCAACCCTGGCTACACGCAATAGCGCCTTCGGCGTATCGATTGGGAAGCTTCCCCCCGAATGGTCCGGCAGCGGCTGGTGGCCACACCGCATTGCAAGCCACAATCCCGTTGGAATTGAAACTTTTCTCCTCGGACTTCTTCTCTAATCGCTCTTCGCGCTACTGGAACCTCAGCGAGTAGAGATCCGCATCCTTCATTGCGAATCTTAGCCGGACCGGCTTGCCAGCGATTCGGTTAAGGGTGTCGTTGCGGGCCTTGGGATGGCCTCGGTCCCACTTCACCGTGTGCTCGATCTCGTCTCCCCAGATCAGGGGGGAAGCATCCAGGGCGAAGCCAGGCACGGGATTCCCATCGATATCCTGGATCTCCAGCCGAATACTGCCAGCTGCCGACGTGGCGAAATTCAAAACCAGATTGAGTCCTTCGAAGACCAGCGGCCTGGTAATCAGTTCTCCCCCCGAATAATCGGCATGGGCCGAGGCGAAGCCGTCGGTTCGGACGGTCATTCGCTCCAGGTGGGCGCTGGGAGAAGTGTAGTGGCGGGCGACGTAGAAGGAGACCTCGTCGGACGCCGTCGGTACGGTGCCAGCCGAGATCATATTGGTCCGATGCATCCAGTTCTTGGCGTCCCGGCCTGGACGCACAAACGCTTCCATGAATCGTCGATCCCAGTGCACTCCGTCGCGACTGGTCATGAAGACCCCATCGGACACGCCTGGTAGGGGGGCATCTGCTCGGGGAGTCCTCCAGGGCAGGAAACGCTTGGGGAACGCCATGTAGATGTGGGGAGCTCGGAAGTAGGGCTTGGTCCCGTTGGTGTAGAGATGCTCGTGAGGTGTGTCTCCGTAGTCGGCCCACTCTCCTTCGGTCCAGTTGATGAAGTCTTTCGAGGTGGCGCACTTGATCGTGCGAACACCGTTGCCAAAGTCTCGGTAGATGGCCACATAGAGCTGTCTTGCCGGATCCCAGAAGGGGACGTTCAAGGAATCGAAGGCCCCATCGCTGATTACGGGTTCCTCCTGCATCTTCTTCCAGCGAATGCCATCGGCCGAGCTCAGTGCCAGTAGGGGGCCACCGGCCAACGCCTTGTACTGTTCTGAAGCCTTTGCCTTGGGGTTCCCGTCCTTGAAGGGTGCAAAGTTGTGGGCTCCTTTTCCGATCCAGACGATGTTGTTGTCCTTTGAGCCTTCGAATTCGATCAGTCCCAGGGAAGGACGGGTCCAGTTAATGCCGTCCTTGCTCTCGATGTAACACCCGACCTCGGGATGTACCGGAATCACCGTCTCCCCCGGAGCCACGAAGGCCGGATTGGAGTAGCCGTCGTGGCTACTGCCGCGGTAATACATGCGGTAGAGGTCCCCGTCCTTGAAGACCGTGTGGTAGAGACTCGTGGTTCCCTCCCAGGGTTTGTCGAAGGTCAGAATCTTGCCCGCTGGATTCGGTTTCTGAAGCTGGAGATGCACACCGTCCATGTCCTCGATCAAGTAGTCGTCGACAAACAGCTCTAGTCTGGATCCAATCTCCAGCGGCTGCTGCTCGTCGATTTCCCCGGCCTGGACCCAGGTGCAAACCAGCATCAGCGATATTAGCGCCTTCAATCTCATGTACGCCCCCTTTTTGATTCTCGCAACGTCAGTCCAACTTCCTCAGACGGGATAACATATATCACCTCTAGGGTTCTGTCACCTCGGGAGATTGCAACTGTCACTGGAACTGCCCACAGCCGGGTTCGCTTCAGTAGTAACCTTCCGGGTGTTTCTGTATGCTTCAGACTGCGTTTCTATCCAGGATTCGGGGGACGTTTGCCCCCTCGAGACTCGGCATCTGGTTGGTTCAGGAGGCGAGTAGATATGTCGCGTGAGTCGTTTTCTTCGAAGAGTTCTCGGAAAGCTGACCGTCGTTTTCCGCTCTGGTGTGATCGAGGGGGACTTGTCAATCCCAGTGCGCCTTCGGACGAAGAGAAGGTGGTGGCCTTCGTGGAAAAATGCGTCCAGTACGGAGTGACTGAACTGGTGCCTTGGAACGGGACCAGGAGCCTAGTCGAGGCGGGTCGAGAGAAAGGTCTCAAGGTCCACCCCTATCTCGCCTTCAACTCCCATGGAAGTGTGAAGCAGAACTACGCCTGGTCTGTCCACTACGTGTCCGCCCGGTCGCCGGCGACGAAGGGGCTGCTGAACCAGCATCGCCCCATCTGGAGCCCGGGTGGAATCAGCAAGAAGGTCAGTGCTTTTGCAGAGCAGCATCCGGAGTTCTGGGCCCATGGTCGGGATCCTGGCGATGAGATGAAGCCCGGTCGGAGAGTCTCTATGAGTCTGGCCTTCCCCGAGGTGCGTAAATACGAGGCCGATCAGTACCTGGATATGTTAGAGCGGAATGGAGGAAATGGCGTCCAGGTCGAATTCGTCAGCACCAACAGGGACGACCGAGGGGTCTGCGTGTATGGTTACGAAGAACCCGTGGTCAAGGCCTTCCAGCAGAAAGAAGGCAAGAATCCCTTTGAGCTTCCCAACCAGGATTCCAGCTGGGTGCAGTTTCGAGCCGATTACGTCACTGCCACCTTGAGAGAGTTGAGGGAGAAGCTGCGAGCAAAAGATCCGGAAGCACCCGTGACGGTCGCCTTCGTCGCACGCGACCCAAACGACTATCTGAAGGTCTTCCAGGACTGGCCCGCTTGGTTGGATCAGAGGTTGGTTGATGAGGTGCACCTCTGGTTTCGTACCACCTCCGATGTGTCCGAGGTTGAGCGCCAGGTGCGCCAGGCAGCTGAGATCATCAAGGGCCGTTGCCCCCTGGTAGCCGAGTTGTCCTGCTATCACGTGGGTAGTTTCCAAGACTCAAAACTGCTGTTGGAAGCAGCGCGCCAGGCGAGAGCCAACGGCGCCGACACGGTGGGTATCTACCGTAGCCATGCCGTAGAACAGCTTGATTTCTGGCCTCTTATAGAGCAAATAGCAAACCTCTGACGCTCCTGAGCGACTCCCCTGAGTCGCTTGTATCCGACGGCCATCCATGATGAGAATCGTCTGCTTTCTTGTCTGCCTGGCAACACTGATCGTCTGTCCCTTTACCTGGTCCTTGCTTGTTTCACGCCCTGCTCCTGCCGGGCAAACTGGCTGGGATGAGGAGTCCCTCGGCCCACTTCCCCGGTGGGCGGTCTCTCCGGGACCGGGAGCGGAGTTGTCCGACGAGTACGCTCCTTTGAATCAGGTCGTTCGTCTTCGTTCTGGTCGTGATGTAAAGAACCGAACTGGTTTCGCTGGAGTCTCGGGAATCCCACCTCAGAACAGGACGATTCCCGAGTATTCGGCTGCCGCAGGGGTGCTCTTTCGGTACAGTCCCTGGGCCTGGCCGGCGTTGGTCGAGAAGTGGGTGGCTCGGCTGACCGACAGCCTCGGCCATGACGAAATCGCCTTCGTCATGGTCAATAATGTGAGGATTCGGAGCCTTGCAGAGGCTCGCTTCTCTGCTGCAGGAGCGGACTTGAGCAAGGTGGAATTTCTGATTCTACCCACCGACTCCATCTGGGTGAGAGATTACGGTCCTCACTTCATCGAGCAGAACGGCACGATCGGAATCGTAGACGGGAACTACTATTCAGGCAGGCCGCGGGACAATGTCAGCCCCATACTTCTGGCTCGACATCACTGGGGAATGCTCGTCGATCAGGTGGGTCTCGACTACTCGGGTGGGAACCTGCTTGCTGATGCTGAGGGTAACGCCTTCCTGACATCCAGGATTCTTCGAGACAACCCGAGTTTTACCGGGGATCTGATCGCCGAGTTCTATGCATTCTATCAAGGCCTCCAGCAGCTGCACCTCTTCCCCACCTTCCCACGAGAAAAGGATCGAACCGGTCACGTGGACATGTGGATGTCGCTGGTGGACGAAGATACGGCGATCATTGCCGAGTTCCGGGCCGACTCACAACCCGACCTGGCTCGAATCACGGACCAGGCGGCCGGGCACATGATGGCTTTGGGATATGAGGTATTTAGGGCACCGGCATATCTGGGTCGGGATCGTTTGGGCCGTCCTGCCCATTTCACGTATACCAATGTACTGCGGGTGAACCAGCGGATCTTCATCCCGTCCTATGGACTCGCAGATACCATTCACTTGGAAAGAGACGCCCAAGCGAGGGCGGTCTGGTCCGCTGCTGCTCCCGAGGCTGAAATCATCTCTCTCGACTGTTCGGAAATCGTCTGGGCGGCGGGAGCACTCCACTGCATCGCCAAGCAGGTTCCTCTCTATGTCTCCCCCACTCCTTCCGTCCATATCACATCACCCCGGAGCGATGAACTACTGACCGCTCGTGCCCCTGCAGAGGTGACCTGGGTGAGTGCCGACGACAACGGGACTGTCTCGGTGGACATCTATTTTTCCAGCGACGATGGCCGGAGCTATTCCAGCCAAGTTGCGAGTGATACAGAGGATGACGGCCATCAGTTCTGGTGGGTGCCCGACCTGGAGACGGACCAGGCCAGGATCAGAGTCGTTGTCAGAGACGGTGAAGGTCACGACACGGAAACCGTCAGTGGTCGCTTCTCGATCGCTCGCGTGCGGCGGAAGATCTATGGCTTCAGCAGGGGTGCCGGTGAAAACAAATGGGTGTGGGGACATAGAACGGAGGGCTGGGGCTCGATTGACGGAGCACCCGTACCTACTGATCCTGGAGCTCCGATTGAGCTCTTCCAGATGGGCGCCTACTCTCGAATCGCATCGTCAAATTCTGAAGCCAGGGGGGGTGAAGGTCGCTATGACTCGCCCTGGCCAGGCCTCTTAGCCCGATCCACACACGTCTTCCAATTCAGACTCGAGGAGCAGCCTTCCTCTATCGCCGGCCTGACCTTCCTCTGGGAAGGATACGCTGATCAGGCCTCCCAGATAGAGCTGTACGTGTGGGATGTTGCCCAGGAACAATGGGGCGACGGCAGCGGTCTTTTCGGTGAGAACCGGTATATGGACAACGGGGTAGGTCCCGATGATTTCAGACTCGAAGGCCGCGTCCTAGGCCCCTTCGAACGCTATCTGGATCAGCAGGGGACCATTGGTTTCCTACTTTACTCAGAGCGGCCCCGGGCCGGCACCCACCATGACTACGCTGCCCTGGTGGTCTCCTATCGGGATGGGTCGAAGATGGGGGTCCGGCCTGCCCGTCCCGGCATCGAGTCCCGCTATGATTGAGACCGCTTGTTTCAGGGTTCCGCCGGTGCTATTCGCGAATCTGACCGTTTCCGTAGATGACGAACTTCTCGGTGACCAGGCTTTCGAGGCCCATGGGCCCATAGGCGTGCAAGCGGGTGGTGCTGATACCGATCTCTGCACCCAGACCAAGCTCGCCTCCATCGGAGAACCTGGTGGAGGCATTGAGGAGTACGACCGAAGAGTTGACGCGATCCAGGAACTCCTGCCCTGTTGTTTGATTCTCGGTGACGATGGCCTCGGTGTGATCTGATCCGTAGTCTCCAATGTGTCGGATCGCCTCGTCCAGGTCCGAAACGACTCGGACAGCCAGGATCAGGTCCAGATACTCGGCATGGTAATCCTCTTCGGAAGCCGGTAGGGCCTCCGGAATCAAGAGCTGAGTCCTTTCATCTCCTCGAATCTCGACTCCGCAGCGTTTCATGTGCTCCTGGAAGAGAGGTAGAAACTCTGCCGCGACGGCTTCGTGGACCAGGAGCGTTTCCATTGCGTTGCACACCGAAGGACGCGAGACCTTTGCGTTCTCGGCGATGGCGACGGCCTTTCGCAGATCGGCCTCGCGGTCCACGTAGACACTACAGACGCCCTTGTAGTGTTTGATCACCGGGATACGGCTGTTCTCGGCCACGAACCGAATGAGTCCTTCGCCGCCGCGGGGGATGATGAGATCGATACTCTCTTCCTGCTGAATCAGCAGGCTCACCGCCTGGCGGTCGGTGGAGTCTACGATCTGACACGCGTCACCTAGCTCCTCGGAGGCGAGCGTAGCAGAGACTGATCTTACCAACGCGCGATTCGAGTGGATTGCCTCCGATCCGCCCTTGAGAACGGTAGCATTGCCTGCCTTGAAACAGAGAGCAAAGGTATCGACCGTAACATTGGGTCGAGACTCATAGATGATGCCGATGACGCCGAGTGGAATCGTCGCCTTTTTTACCTCTAGTCCGTTGGGACGGTTCCAGGAATGGCGGATCACTCCGACAGGATCGGGCAAAGCCGCTACTTCCTTCAGGCCTTGGATCATGCCGGCTATCCGCTTTTCATCCAGTTTGAGACGGTCCAGGAGTGACCCCTTGACCCCTTTCTTCCTGGCGGCTTCAAGATCCTTCTGGTTGGCGTTCAGCAGCTCTTGCCGGGTGTCCGGTGTGTCCAACCGCTGGGCGATACTCAAAAGCAGCCGATTCTTGGTCTGGGTATCCAGGTTGGCCGTTGCGCGGCTGGCCATTCGGGCTCGCCTGGCCAACTCAGTGATCTCGGTCTCCAGAGATTCGAGTGTAGATTCCATGCTTACTCCCTTGGACCCGCACCCCGGTTCACCGGAACCAGGTTATCTCGGTGGATGACCTCGTCATAATAAGTGTAGCCTAGCCGGGATTCAATCTCGTCGCTCCTTCCACCTTGGATCATCTTCACCTCGGCGGAGCTGTAGTAGCTGAGTCCCCGAGCGATCTCTTCTCCGTCGGGTCCCAGGACACGCACCGAGTTGCCCGAGCCAAATTCGCCGCTCACGGATGTGATGCCGATGGATAGGAGACTCTTGCCTTGCTCCAGGATTGCGCGAACGGCACCTTTGTCCACCGTCAGGCTCCCCACCGGAGCCAGCGAGTGGAAAATCCAGTGCTTGCGAGCCGAGAGCCGTTCCTCGAGGGGCAGAAAGAGCGTCCCCTCCTCTTCCCCTGCCAGCACACGTTCGATCACGCCTGGGTTGAGTCCGCTGGCAAGAACCGACGGAATTCCGTAATGTGCGGCCTTCTCGATCGCAATGAGTTTCGATTTCATCCCTCCCGTAGTAACGCTGGAGGGACTCTCGACATCTTGCGCGTAGCCGAAATGGGCGTCGCAGATTTCGGTGACGATAGGGATGACCTTGGGGCGTTCATAGGCTTTCGGGGCGGGGGGCTCGTAGAATCCCTCCACAGTCGACAGAATGAGTAGAAGATCGGCCTGGACCAGGGCCGCGACCTGAGAGGAGAGGTTGTCATTGTCTCCGAATTTGATTTCCTCGACCACGACCGTGTCGTTCTCGTTCACGATCGGAAGAATCTGTGCCGAGATAAGGGTTTCCAGAGTATTGCGGGCGTTGAGGTAGCGCTCGCGGTTCCGGAAATCGTCCTGAGTCAGCAGAATCTGGGCGGTGTGATGACCTTCCTGAGAAAAAAGCTGCTCATAGAGCGCCATGAGCAGATTCTGTCCGACGGCGGCGCACGCCTGTTTCTGGGGAATGGTCTTGGCAGCACGGACAAGACCCATGGCGGGGGCACCGGTGGCGACAGCACCCGAGGTGACGAGAATGATCTGATACTGCTTCTCGAGAAGTTGGGCGAGGCTCTCAGCCAGCCTTCCGATGCGAGTCCTGTCCAATTCCTGGCTTTCGCCGACCAACACGCCTGAACCCAGCTTGACCACGATGCGCCGCGCGCTGGAGAGAGTTTGGCGAATATGGCGGCTCGATTGCTGTTGTCCCATGCCGCTGTCTCACAATCAGACGGTTTCCCTATGTTAAGGCCGTGCTCGGGAAGGTCAAGGTTCGACCTTTGCGGATGAAGCACGTAGCATACCTTGCAGTCGGATTCTGAGACACGGTCCGGATGTCAATTGAACAGCCAGTTTTCTTTAAAGGAGCCTGAGACATGAATCGTCGAACCTTTCTTGGTGCGGGATTGGCCGTGGGAGCAAGTCCCGGTTCGGTGGAAACAGGATCAGCTAAAGGTCTTCCTCCATCGGAGCTACGGAATCCGTCCGCCTCTCGAAGTATCGCCAGCGAGGCCTTCGGGAACACTGACTACGATGCCATCTGGTACCTGGTCAACGTCGGTTTCCTGATTCGCGTGCAGGGGAGCTTCATCCTTCTGGACCCGATCTTCAGCGGAGACAATCCGGAATACATCCAGATGAGAGAGAAGTATCAAGCCACCGGCCAGCCACAGGTTGAAGTGAAGCACTACGATCTTGACCAGGTCTATACCCAGCCGTCTCACTTCCCGCTGCGGGCCGATGAGGTGAAGAAAGCAGATGTTGTCCTACTTACCCACGAACACACCGATCACTGTGACCCCAGGTCGATCCAGAAGATTGCCCATCTGAAGCCCAAGATCATCGCCTCCAAAGCCTGCCATAAAGACCTGATCAGGCAAGGAATCGCGGCGGAGCTGCTGGTCGAGGCGAACTATCGATCAGTGTTCGATTTCGAAACCTTTTCCGTCGAGATCCAGTATTCCGATCATTCGCCCGGCGCCTGTGGTTTCCTGATCAAGACCCGATATGGGAACATCTTCCACCCCGGCGACAACCGATTCGATCACGAGCGGAAGAATGAGATGTGCAATCTAGACGTCGATTACCTGCTCCTACCCATCAACGACACCAACTTCGGCGTGGGCTTTGCGGCACTGCTCACCCAGATACTCCAGCCGAGGGTTGTGATCCCCTGTCACTTCGGCTTCTTCTATCCTCCAATACGCTCGCAGGGAGGGCACCCAGCCGAGTACGTCACGGCAATTGCCGCCCGCAATTACCATATTCCCAATACGGACATCCTGATCTTGAAGCCGGGTGGGAAGTGCGTGTTGGTGTAGCTGGAAGAAAATCCCAAGACCCACTAGTGTCCGGTTTGATGTTGTTGATTCCAAAGGACTTAAAGCTCGCTTAACTGTAAGATTATAATCACTCTACTCCTATCCCCCTACAAACAAAGGCTTTAGCCGTCTTCCGAACAAGTTCCGCTGTCTCCACTT
>JAKZYH010000804.1:0-4530 GCA_047514575.1 Acidobacteriota bacterium
GCAACCTGCAACCTGTAACCTGCCGACGTTCAGACGTTCAGACGAATTTATCCAAGTCTCAGGTCAGGGCTTGTCTGGGGACACCAGGTCTTCCAGCCGACTCTGCACCTTCTCCCGAACCTGGTCAAGGCGGCCTTCTAAAGAAAATCCGGCGGCGTTCTTGTGTCCTCCACCCCCGAACTGCCTCGCGATCTCCCCGACGTCGAGATCGCTCTTGGATCTCAGGCTGATGCGATAAAGATCCTGACGCTCCTCGCGAAAGAAGCCCGCCAACTCGACCCCTTCGATACCCAGTGCGTAGTTGATCAGGCCCTCGGTTTCTCCAGGAGACGCCTGGACCTCCTCTAGCACCTGGGGTGTCAGAAAGATGGAAGCAATTTTGCCTGAGGGGTGGATCTCCAGGGTGTCTAGCACCTTTACCAGAAGATCCAGTTTCGAGCGCGGCTGGTTCATGTAGACCTGGCGGGCAACCCAGGCTGGATCGGCCCCGCAGGACACCAGGTCCCCGACAATCTCGAAGGTTTCTGCTTTGGTATTCGCGAACTGGAAAGAGCCCGTGTCGGTGAGGATGGCAGCGTAGAGGTTGGTTGCAATCTCTGCCGTTACCGGTGCTTTAAGAGCACCTAGCAACTTGTAAACCATCTCCGCGACTGCCGCCGCGCCGGGGTCTACCCAATTGATCTGGCCGAAATTCTCGGTCTTGGCATGGTGATCGATATTGATTACGAAGTAGCGGCCCAGGTTCCCTACCCCTGGACGCAGCAGATCATTGCACTCCAGGATGAACACCGCGTCAAAGGCCCCCTCGAGGGACTCCGATACTCGAATTCGTTCCACACCGGGAAGTGAGAGGTAGGCATGGGGGGGAGGATCGGCGTTGACGATCTGTACGGCCTTCCCCAGACCTTCGAGGGCCAGCGCGAGCCCCAACTGGGACCCAATGGAGTCGCCGTCGGGTCTAGCGTGAGAAGTAACGGCAAAACGCTGATGTGCCTGGGAGAAGGATGTGATTTGTTCCAGCACAGCTACTACCCTGGCGGCTGATCTCTGCGTTGCTCGTCAGTCGTGGTCAAAAACCTCAATTTCGTATCGAAGAAGGTCGCCCCCGAGGATACGCTCGCACTCTTCGATAAGCTGATTGGAGATACGTTCTAACTCGATTCGGCTGGGCCCAATGGATACCGCTCCGAGGCGGGCGCGCTGCCAGAGTTCCTGGTGCCCGATCTCTGAAACCGAGAAGTTGAACCGCGCACGCAGCCTTCCGGCCGTCTTGCGCACAATCATCCGCTTTTCCTTCAGCGACTGACTATGGGGAAGGTGGATCTCCAAGGAACAGAATACGATCGGCATCGGTCGCCGGAGCTTGACTGGAGTCTCAGACCCAGATTGGGCGCTTCTGGTGAGCGGGAACATAGCGCTGTTCCCGCGGAGGCTCATCACCTCCCGCCTATTAGATCGCCCGATTCATCTTTCAGACCAGTTGGGGCTCTACGCTCTCCTTCACGAAAGCCTCGATAACATCGCCCACTTTGACATCATTGAAGTTAGCGATTGAAATACCACACTCGTAGCCGTTCTTGACCTCATTCACGTCTTCCTGGAAGCGACGGAGCGAACCGACTTTGCCCTCATGAACGACGACGTTGTCGCGCAAGAGTCGAAGTTCTGCGTTCCGTGTAATGAGTCCATCAGAGACGTTGCACCCAGCAATTGTTCCGATCTTCGAGACCTTGAAAGTCTGGCGCACTTCCGCCCGTCCCAGCAACTTTTCGCGGATAGTGGGGTCCAGAAGTCCGAGCATCGACTGCCTGATCTCGTCGATCAGCTCGTAGATGATGGTGTAGAGCCGGATTTCGACTTCTTCACGCTCGGCAGTCTCCTGGGCGCCCCGTTCGGGACGAACATTGAAACCGATCACGACCGCTTGTGAAGCAGAGGCCAACAGAATATCGGATTCGGAAATAGCGCCTACGCCGCTGTGGATCACCCTGATCTTCACCTTCTCGGCACTCAACTTTTCGAGAGTATGGCCTAACACTTCCACTGATCCCTGCGTATCGGCCTTTACCACCAAATTGAGATCCTTGGCTTCAACGCTCTCCATCTCGGAAAAGAGATTGTCCAGACCGATTCGGGAAGATCTCGCCAACCCCTTCTCACGCAGAGACTGGCGACGCTCCTGAGCCAACTCGCGTGCTCTGTTGGAATCGAGCAGAACCTGAAATTGGTCGCCTGCTTGGGGCACCTCGTTCAGACCCAGGATCTCGACAGCGCTGCTTGGTCCCGCTTCGAGGATGGGCTCGCCTCGATCGCTGAACATGGCTCGAACCTTGCCGAAAACCATGCCGGCTACGAAGGAATCGCCCACATGCAGCGTCCCATCCTGAATCACCAGAGTTGCAACCGGTCCGCGCCCCCGGTCTAGTTGGGCCTCGAGCACAATGGCAGAGGCCGGGCGCTTGGGGTTGGCCTTTCGCTGATGGAGGTCGGACACCAGCAGAATCATTTCCAGCAGCAGATCAAGATTGGTTTTCTCGATCGCCGAGACTTCCACCATAACCGTGTCGCCACCCCAATCTTCCGGAATCAGCTGTTGTTCTGACAGCTGCTGCTTGACCCGATCGGGCTGAGCTTCAGGTCGATCTATTTTGTTGACGGCCACCAAAATGGGAACCCCTGCGGCCCGTGCATGGTCGATGGCTTCAAGGGTCTGGGGCATAACCCCATCGTCTGCAGCGACCACCAGGACTACGATATCGGTTACCTGGGCTCCACGTGCTCGCATCAAGGTAAAGGCCTCGTGCCCAGGCGTGTCTACGAAAACGATCCGACGATCCTTGATCGATACATGGTAGGCACCTATGTGTTGGGTGATTCCTCCCGCCTCACCGGCGGCAACCTCAGTTTCCCGGATGGCATCTAGCAGAGAGGTCTTGCCGTGGTCCACATGCCCCATGACGGTCACAACCGGAGCTCGGTCGACTATGTCCTCTGGAAGCTCTTCGACCGCTTCCTTCTCGACTTCGGCTTCCGTGGCCGAGACAAATCGAGCCTCGAAACCAAACTTCTCGCAAATCGCCTGGACGACTTGCTGATCGAGGGTCTGGTTGATGGTGACCATGATGCCGCTGTTGAATAGTTCCCTGATCAGATCCTTGGTCTTGATTCCCAGGTTGTCGCTGAGTTCCTTGACGCTGACAGACTCGACAAGGGTCACGACTTTATCTTCTTCTGCCTCTTTTGCGTCGTCTTCGCTCACTGCCACTTTCTCGGCAGCGACCTTTTCAACCTCAGCTTCCGCCTCTTCTACTTCCGCAACTTCCTCCGCAATGGCTCCTTCAGAAGTACTCGAAGTGGCCTCGATAGCCTCCGGTGTGGCTGCTGCTCCGGCGGGAGTCTCGACTTCCCCTCCAACCGCCGCATCTGCTGCGGGTTGATCGGTCTTTGCAGAAAGCGCCTTGGCGGCCTCCTCTGCCGCTCTCAGTTTTTTCGCTTCCAGCGTCAGAGCTGCGGCCTCACTCTCGGTGAGCGGAGCTTCCTGAAACTGTTCCAGGTTATCGGCCGAAACATGAGCCTCGACTCTCTCGATGATCGGCTCATCATCGATCGTGACCTGGGTCTTCTCGAGTACCAGTTCCGTGGGCTCTTCGATGGTCCGGTAGCTGGTCTGGCCTTTGCGAGGCTTAAGCGAGCTGACCAGAGGACTTGCAGCAGACTCGTCCTCGGCCGGGATTGCCGCCTTTCTAGGGCGACCCAGTTGCTTGATAGTTTTCCGCTTGGCGGGTGCCGCCTTCTTCTTTTCCTTGGCCTTCTCGGCCTTGACCTGTTCCTCCTGCTCGACCTCAATCATCAGCTGGAGTCGACGACGGATTCGATTCGCAATGTCGAAGTCGACCAAGGTCTCCGCCGAAGGCACCCAGACCCCAATCTTCTTGAGCTCAGAGATAACAATCATGTTCTTCAGCTGGAACTCTGAGGCAAGCTCGATGACTTTGACCTGCTCCATTTTCTCTAGCGAGGCTTCTTTATTTTCCAACGAGGCTTCCTTTGTCTGGGTATCGCACGAACCCGCATTCAGCCGCTAGTCCCGGCTTCTTCCTGTTCGGTTTCGCCCTCGCCGTCGGGACTCGAGATTTCAGCCGAATCCACTTCGGCCTCCTCGGCGGCGACAGGTGTAGTCGACCAAGCCTTGGCCGTTTCCAGAATTTTCTGCGCCGATTTCTCCCCTATCCTGGGAATCGAAACCAGATCATCGATTGATCGGGAGGCCAAATCTTCAATGGAGAGAATCCCAGCCTCCTCCAGTCGCTCTCGGGTCTTGTCTCCGAGACCCGTCAGCCGGGACAAAGATGTCCCCAGCGACAGCTTCGCCGCCAGTCCCTCCATCTGGCTCAAGATCTCCTGTTTCTTTTCATCATCACTCTTGATGTCGATCTCCCAACCCAGGAGCTTCGACCCCAACCGCACATTCTGGCCCTTCTTCCCAATGGCAAGAGGGAGCTGGGCTTCCGGAACTATGACCTCCAGCAC
>JAKZYH010000805.1:0-5052 GCA_047514575.1 Acidobacteriota bacterium
AAAACCACGGCTTGTAGCCGGGTGTAACTCCCCATTTTGCCTACACGGCCCAGTGGTACCGAAGCTGTCATGAGGTGCCATCTGTGGTTCCCACACGCCTTAGCGCGGAATCCTGTTCCATTGCTACTCAGACCCCAACTCGGCACCGACGTCACTGGCAGAATGACATCATACGTCAGATGATAGCGGCTATCCTGGGGTGTCCAAGCTAGCGTAAACTGATGTAACGCCTCAAGGCGCCTCAGCTGTTCTCAAGCCCTTCAGAATGGGAACGGCTGTGTCAAACGGCCAGTCGCATGTCGTCTTCATCAACTTGCCCGGAATGTGGAAGGAAGTTACCCGCTGGAACAGCCGGGGAGCTTTGCCCTTCTTGCCTATTGAAGCTGGGGTTGGAACCGGAAAGCCCGGATGAAGCCACCACCGTAGTTGAAGACTCCGATACTGGGTCGCTGGATCTTCGGGAGTCCGGCGCAACTCTAGATCCCCTTCCCCACGCATCTATCGCCTCTGGGACTATTCTCGCAGCAGGGCGATACCGCGTGCTCAGCCTGATCGGTCGCGGAGGCATGGGGGAAGTTTATCGTGCTCAAGACCTCAAGCTTCGACAGATAGTAGCTCTCAAATTCCTGCCTGAAGATCTGGAGCTCGATCAGGCATGGCTTTCAAGACTTTTCGAGGAAGTCACAATCGCTCGCCAGATCTCTCATCCGAATGTATGCCGCGTCCACGACATCGTCGAGACGAAAGGGAAGCACTTCATTTCCATGGAGTACATCGAAGGAGAGGACCTGTCTGCCTATCTCGAGCGCGCGGGACGAATCCCGTCGGAGAAGGCCCTCTCCATAGCTCACCAGCTCTGTGCCGGTCTGGCTGCCGCACACGAGCGAAGGGTTCTTCACCGGGACTTGAAACCGGCCAACGTGATCATAGATCGGCGCGGAGTGGCACGCATCGCCGATTTCGGGCTGGCGGGCAAAGCGGAGGCTCTGCGGGCCTCGAACACCAGAGCAGGCACGCCTTTATACATGGCACCCGAGACACTCGCCCATGGTGAAGCATCGGAAAGAAGCGACATCTATTCTCTGGGGCTTGTGCTCTACGAGATCTTCACTGGAGAAAGGGCCCAGAGGTTTGGTTCACATGAGAACGTCAAGAGAGGCAACCTGCATGTCCCACCTGAACCATCGAGCCTGGCACCTGACATCGATCCAGACGTAGAACGGACCATCCTTAGATGTCTGGAGAGTGATCCAGAGCGCCGACCTAGCTCTGCCAAAGCGGTAGCTGCCGCACTTCCAGGAGCGGTACCGTTCGGCCGGGCTCTCGCAGCGGCGCAGCAGAGAGCAGACCAGATCGGCGCGTTTCAGACTGAACTCACTGAACTCCTCCGCGCAGGAGCCATCGAATTGGACGAGGAGGAACTCGCAGGGATTGAAAGGTACCACCGAGGCGAGCTGGAGAGCCTCGTCCAACGCTTTGACGTTGACGTGAGCGCGCATGGTAAGCAGCTCTCCATGGGAATGAAGTCTGTCTCCTTGCTCAGTGCTCTGGCTCTTGGCGCCAGCATGTTCTATGGGTTCTACCAATTCTGGGGGGTAATCCCGGTCCCTGTACAGGTGGTAGCCCTCACTGTAGCGCCACTCGCCTCCCTCCTTGTGGCGGTCTACGTTGTCCGCAAGGAACGATCCGGCTACTTTGCAGCCATAGCCTGTTTCTTCGCCTTTATTTCTCTGATTCTCGACGTGGTCTTGCTACAAGATGCATTCGCCATCGTTCCTTCTGTATTCACAATGCTTGTCCCTGGAGTCTTGGCGCTGCTTCTCGCATATGGCTACCGTGTAAGATCCCTCCTGGCAGTTGGCCTTCTCACGCTCTCGGTGTTTCTCTCCGCGTTCCTCTTTGCCTGGAACGAAACGTACTACTGGATCCAATTTGCATGGCGACCGGAAACCTTCTTCGTCGCTGGCCTGTCTGTCCTAGCCGTTTCTCAGCTCAGCCGTCATCAAAACCATCCTCAATTCGTACCTGTCTATCGTGGCGTGGGAGTACTCTGCTTTCTTCTCCCTATTCTCGTTTTGGCTATGCACGGCGACCTGAGCTTCCTTCCCCTGCCAGTCGATACGATCGAGACCACCTATCAGGTCCTAGGCTTTTTGTGCGGAGCCGGAATGATCTCGTTAGGTATCGCCCTCCGGTGGAAGGAAACCTTGAATATGAGCACGAGCTTTTTCGTGGTCCTTCTCTACATCAAGTTCATCGACTGGTGGTGGGATTGGATGCCGAAGTATCTCTTTTTTCTCCTGGTGGGCCTGAGCGCGATGATCATTCTGGTGATCCTCAAGAGGGGGCGGGAAAGAATCGCTGCAGCTCTGCGAGAGGTAAGCTCATGACGATGCTTCGCCGTCGTGAGAGCTACCTGCTGGCGAACATAGCGCTCGTCGTGATCACGAACGCGGCCATCCTGGGTGTAGCCGCGTGGAATCGCTGGGGCACGCCACGGGCAGCTCTAGAGCTGAGCGAGCGCGAACTCGCAATGCCCTCTTTCAAGCAGCCTGAGAGCACCCACCTAGCTCTTCGCCTCGTCCTGGGTCACCAGCGCCCTCCTTTCATGGTCTTGCAGACTTGGGAGCAGCAACACCTCACACCCTTTGTACGGTGGGAGGACGCGTGGCTGGAGCGCGATGACCTAGACGAGTTGGGTTTTGATACGAGCGTAAACCCGTCGGATTCTGCTGCTACCAGATTCTATGAGGCTAGAACTCTTCCGCGTCGCACCTATGTTGTTCTCGAGATGGATGGGGAGGCCTGGCAACGGTGGTTGGAGGGTCGGGAAGCCCTGCTGGCAAAGATTCGCCAGCAGGTGCGAGAAGGGAAAACTGATCGACAGACCCTGGAGAGTGCAGCGCAGATGATGTCGCTGAATCGCGCAATGCGCTCCCGCCTATTCCCTATCGATGCTGGCCGGGACGCGGCAGTTCTTCAGCAACGCTACTCGGATCGGGAACGATACGCTGTCGTTGAGGGACTGGTCCAGCCGAAGGTACTGGAGCGCGCTGGCCAAGCGCCCATCCTTATCGGATCGTTGAAGCGGCTGCTCGCCCAGGAGGTCCAGGTCCCTCTGGAGAGCAGAGGAGCAGTAGAGGAGTATCTCCCCAAATGGACACGGCTGGAGTTCTTTACGCGACATCCGGGAGGAACCACAAAATTGCCCGCGCTGAAACACCCTCGCTATCGCGCCACTGTAGCCATCGGCCGCCGCCATGAGCCTTGGCTTCTCAGCGTACGGCGCGTCCAACCCTCAGAGGATTCATCCGTTTCGGACCCTGTGAGTACCACCCACCATAACTCACGCGATTGACACGGCCAAAACGAGAGAAGAAGTTTGGTCCGTTATGGTCCAATAAGGATTCCCAAGGCTTCCAGCCCAAACACCGATCACCGCCGAGCGTGAAGCAACATCTCGCTGCCATCCGCATGCTCTTTGACTACCTGGTCATCGGCCAGGTCGTCCCTTTCAATCCCGCGGCCGCGGTGCGAGGTCCCAAGCACGTGGTCAAGCGCGGCAAGACGCCAGTGCTTAAAGCCGAGCAAGCGAGAGCGCTACTGGACTCAATCAACCTAAAGACCATCGTTGGCCTTCGCGATCACGCCATCTTGGGAGTGATGTGCTACACCTTTGCGCGAGTGGGCGCCGTCGTGGCCATGCGGGTTGATGACTACTACGAAGACGGCAAGCGCGGATGGTTTCGCCTCCACGAGAAGGGCGGTAAGCGGCACGAGGTGCCAGCGCACCACAATGCCGAGGCCTACATGGACGCCTACCTCGAGGCTGCGAATATCGCCGGCGAGAAGAAGACTCCCCTATTCCGATCAGTGGACAAGTCCCGGAAGCTCACCGACAATCCGATGAACCGCAACGATGTCCTCCGGATGATCAAACGAAGGGCCAGGGCAGCAGGTCTCCCCTACTCCACCTGCTGCCACACCTTCCGGGCCACAGGAATCACCGCGTACCTCGAGAATGGCGGGACGATCGAGAATGCGCAGGCGATCGCCGCGCATGAGAGTCCCAGGACGACGAAGCTCTACGATCGGACTGGGGATGAGATCACCCTCGATGAGGTGGAGCGGATTTCGATTTGAAGCTGGCGCCTGCCGTCGAAACCACGCCCCCCCTCAGGTCTGGTGCTCAGCAAGGTCTTCCAGGACCCTATCGAGCAGTCTGTGAGCCGGACCGCGAAGAAAAATCGCACTCTAGCAGTTTGTCGGACTTGACTGTTGCGAATCTTGTGAGTCATTGAAAAAAAAGGACTTACGTCGAAAGTCCGACAGGCTCCTAGCTATAATAAATAAGGAGGACAG
Source organism: Acidobacteriota bacterium (assembly GCA_047514575.1). Classification (GTDB taxonomy): domain Bacteria; phylum Acidobacteriota; class UBA6911; order RPQK01; family JAJDTT01; genus CAUZIZ01. The sequence continues at coordinate 4,363 of JAKZYH010000805.1, forward strand.
AAGATGAAAACTCAAAGTTTCGTCAGTGTAATTACCTTGCTTCTCTTGCTCACCACTTCCCTTCAGGCGGGAGTGATTCCAGGGCGTTGGGAGAAAGTCGATTCACAGCCGGCTGGGGCTTTGCTCGCCATAACACTCAAGTCCGGAGACGGAGGGAAATACGCCTTCACGACCTCAGACGCAACCACCCTGACGGTCAGTGCAAAAGATGGCGCCGAACTCACATTACCGAAGGCCGACGTGGCCAGGATTGTTCAACGGAAGCGACCATCCAGGACGGGACGGACGAAACGTGGCGCCGCGATCGGCGGCGCGGCCGGGGCGTTCGGCGGCGCCGCAGCGAGCATAATCGTCCGCACCCGGGGCGAGTTCGTCCAACCCTGGTCGCCCCTATGGTTCATTCCGTTCGGCCTGATCGGAGCTGCCGCCGGCGGCATGATTGGCTGGTCCACCGGTCCTAAACCGGCCGATGAGGTGCTTTACCAGGCTCCTTGATCCTTTGTCGCCTTCCGTCGAAAGACCAGTAAAACCCAACAAAGGGACATAAACCGGAGCTACCATCAAAAGGTGTGTAAATAGCAGAGGCGGTGAGTATCCTTCCGGGTTGACCTAAACCCAGGGCCGGAAGGCCCATAAAGGAAGGAGTACACACCGCATGAAAGAGAAGAACATTGAGGGGACTGTGGAGTC
>JAKZYH010000806.1:0-3978 GCA_047514575.1 Acidobacteriota bacterium
GAACGGCTGACGCTGGCCGTCGACCACATCGAAGGGGTTGTAGAGCTGGGGAATCGGCCCGAAAGGACCGGCGCCACTGAAATCTCCCTCCCTCATCGCAAGGGAGGGCACGGTGAAGAACTCGGGATGCGCCCGGTCGTCGATGAAGCGTTCGTAGTGGGCATGAAAGAAGGTCTTCTCTTTGATAATGGGACCGCCGATGGATCCACCGAAGATCCGGTAATCCAACGGCTCCTGATTTCTTCCGAACTTATTGGTGAAGAAGTTGGCGGCGTCGAAGCGCTCATCCCGGATGTAGTACCAGCCGTGCCCGTGGAACTCATTGCTGCCACTCTTGGAGAGCATGCTGATGACGGCGCCGCCGGAGCGGCCGTACTCGGCCGAGTAGTTGTTGGTGATGACCTTGAACTCCTGTACCGTCTCCGGTGTGGCCCAAACGACGGGCTCGTGGGTGAGGGCACTGGTGTTACTGGAACCATCCAGGCTGAACTGGTTGGAGCTGGAGTAGAGACCGTTGAAGCTGGGCCAGCCACGGCCCTCGGTCAAGTAGCGATCATCGGTATGTGGAATTTTATCCCGCGTGGCTCCTGTTGTCAGGAAGGCCAGCGACAGCAGACCCCGATCTTGCAGTGGGAGATCCAGAATGATCTTCTCCTCGACCACCGCTCCCACCTCGGCGGAGTCGGTGTCGATGATCGGGGTGTAGCCCGAAACCGTGACCACGAAGTGGGCGATGTCTCCAGGTTGAAGGGTGAAGTTGAGCCGGGCCACCTGGGTCACCTCCAGACGAATATCCCGCAATACTTGGGTCTGAAAACCTGGGTGCTCAGCCCTGACCTCGTAGCGGCCCGGTATAAGCTTGTCGATGAGGTAGTCTCCCCGGTCATTGCTGTTGGCCGTCCTGGGTACATTGGTGGCTAGAGCCGTGGCCGTAATGTCGGCTCCATCTAGCACCGCTCCGGACTGGTCCTTGATGGTACCGACCAGTCGAGCATAGGTGGTGGACTGTCCGTAGGCTGACGCATGAGCAGCCAGCAGGGAGATGGTTACCCAGGCGAAGACGGTTGCCATCGAGCGCCACCAAATCGTCTTTCTGCACAGAAGGGTGCTATCAGGTGTAGCGTTTCCGGAGAAAGTCATTGAAGTGAGTCTGTGCGAAACCTGGTGCAGCTCGTCCGACTGGGCACAATCTCCACTCATCGACCGTCCGTTCCTATGCTCTGGCAGCCACCCGATCAGCTCGCGAGTGGGGATACCTGGCGCCCGGTATACAAACTGATTATCTGAATTCTTGTAGCTCATGTTAGACGTTCGAACCAACTTCGTCCACTTTCGACTTTGGCCGAGGTCTGCTGGACCGAAACCTCGGGACAGCACGTTGCAACCATCGTGCCAGAATCTACGAGACTCACCCATCAGGTCGCAGATTAGCTCTTAACTTATTCAAAAAAAAGAAGAAATCCTCTGATGTCTGGAAAGGCACCTGAGTGGATCAAGGATCGGAATCCTATCTTTCTTGATAGGACATCTATCCGATCGGATAGTCCTCTTTGGGCTTGGAGCAGATCTCCTTCGCTCTCGACGGGTATCGCCTCGGCTGGCACAAGTAAGGGGGCAGATGATCAAACGGCGAGCCGTTTGAGCTGGGACTTGGTGACCTTTCCCATGGCGTTTCGGGGCAGGGAATCCAGGAATGAGAAGGCTCGTGGACGCTTGAAGGAGGCAAGGAACTCCTCGCAATAGGTTTGCAGCTCGGCTTCGTTGGTTTCCTCATCAGCGACGACGAAGGCTACGACTTTCTCGCCTAGATCAACGTCGGGTAGTCCGACGACTGCCGCCTCCTGCACCGAGGGGTGCCGGAGCAGAACCTCTTCGATTTCGCGGGCACCGATCCGATATCCGCCTGATTTGATCATATCCAGGCTGAGTCGGCCTAGGAGGTGATAGTAGCCTTCCTCATCCCGATAGCCGACGTCCCCAGTTCGGAACCATCCCTCGTAGAAGGCCCGGCGGGTAGCTTCAGGATCCTTCCAGTAACCGGAGAAGACATTGGGGCCCTTGACACAGACCTCGCCGATCTGATTGGGCTGCTTCAACTCGGCGAGCTTTTCGTCCAGGAGGCGGATGTTGACGGAGGGCAGGGGCAGACCCACGGATCCGGGCTTTCGTTTCTCGAAGGGATTGGAGGTGTTCATGATCGTTTCGGTCAAGCCGTAGCGCTCCAACACGGGCTGACCGATTACTTCCTGACAGCGCTCGTGCAGTTCCACCGACATCGGTGCCGAACCGCTGATGGCCAGACGCAGCGAGGAGAAGTTGTGCGCTGTGCATTCGGGGCTTGCAAGCATGCGGTGATACATCGTAGGGACGCCCATGAACAGAGTACATTCACGCTCGGCCAGGAGCTCGAGGACCTGGAACGGGTCGAACTTCTGGGTCAAGACAAGAGAACAGCCTGTCAGAGCCCATCCGTGGAGACCCAGGACGAGGCCGTGGACATGAAACAGGGGGAGGGTCAGCAGGAGCCGATCCCGTTTGGACCATCTCCATACCTGAATCAGATCCCTGAGATTGCTGCGCAGATTGGCGTGGGTAAGGATCACGCCCTTGGGCCGAGCCGTCGTGCCGGAGGTGAAGCAGAGCAGAGCGGGAGCATCGAGGTCTCGGTTCTGAGGAACCTCATCGGCGGCCGGCGGCAACTCGCGAAGCTCCTCAGGACGAATCGCGAGCTTAAGCGGAACCGGAGCGTCGGCCGAGGAGACCAAGGCCGAGAGTTCGGCCCTTTTTGCCACATAGCGAAACTCTTCGGCCGTTGTCTTGGGGTTGATGGGCACCGTGATCAGTCCCAGGAGATGATTCCCGAAGAGCGCCACGATCAGTTCGGCGGAGTTGCTCAGGTAGAGACCTACCCGGTCGCCCGGCTGCAGGGCCGAGTGGTGGAGTTTCCAGGCATAGCGCTGGATCCAATTGTTGAGTGCGTCGAAGCCGTAGCATGTCGGCTCGACCTGGGGTTCGGAGAAGAACTCTAGCGCCGTTGTCACGGAGGGTTCGAGAGGCAAATACTGCATGGGGTAGGGAATCAATAGATGCAGTCGACGTACATCCCCAGAACCTCATGGCAGCGTTTACACTTGAGAGTTTGTGGAATCTCGGCGAAGCGCGGCACTGTTTTCCAAATCTCCAGCTGATCAGGCCGGGCTTCCTCATCCTGAGAGGTGACGAGTTGTTCGCGCCGCCTGACCTGCTGCACTTGATACTTGTAGAAACCAGCGAAGTCACAACGAGCACAGACGATCTTCTTGAAGCAGGTGCCCAGTTCGACCTCATGGAATCGGTCCTGATAGAGGACTCCACCGGGACCGCGACGTAAGCGATCAGCATTGAAAACCATCGACCTAGGATAGCCAACCAGCCTGCCTGCTTTCAAGGAGAGTTTGCAGCAACGACGGCTCGGGAGAGCACCCGAAACTCAGGCAGCCTAGAGCAACGCGTATGGGGAGCAGAAAAACTTGCACTGCACGATCCCCAAACTGTATACTGCATTGTTCCCCGGCGGCAGGGCTGGGGGAGATCTTTGACAACTAGGCAGGACGGGACCTTGGAAAGAACTTGAGAGTTTGATCCTGGCTCAGAATGAACGCTGGCGGCGCGCCTAACACATGCAAGTCGAACGTGAAAATCTTCTTCGGAGGGTGAGTAGCGTGGCGGACGGGTGAGTAACGCGTGGGTGACCTACCCTTGGGAGGGGGATAAGCCGGGGAAACCCGGTCCAATACCGCATAAGGCCCTTTGGGGGAACCTGAAGGGGGAAAGGCTTAGAGGCTTCGGTTTTTAAGTCGCCGAAGGAGGGGCCCGCGTCCGATTAGCTAGTTGGTGAGGTAACGGCTTACCAAGGCAACGATCGGTAACCGGTCTGAGAGGATGGACGGTCACACTGGGACTGAGACACGGCCCAGACTCCTACGGGAGGCAGCAGTG
>JAKZYH010000807.1:0-7809 GCA_047514575.1 Acidobacteriota bacterium
GGTCTGCGCAAGAATAACTTGGTAGAATTGGCGCTCAGATTTGCACCAGATTTGGCCGCGAACGATTGAGCGAAACCGCAGGCGTAGCCCGGTCTACGTTGAGGATTTCGCGATTGAGGAGCGGCCGAAGATGGTGTGAAGATGAGATGCCAAAATGCCAAGTTATTCTTGCGCAGGCCCTTAGCCCCGCCACCGGCTGCGGACCGCCGGATCATCCGAAAAAGAAACTTCGGCCGGCGTGGCGGTGGCTTCCAAGCCGCCGTATTTCTTCCGTCGAGCCTTTGGCTCGAAAAACGGCGGCCCGGAGGCCACCGCCACGGTTTTTGGACAATAGTCTGAAGAATTCCCTATCCAATTTTAGATCACTGGTTTACGTCCTTTTTCTCTCCGAATTCACAAATGAAGTTTCAGGTTAGTGGCGCCCGAGCGGTGCTGCCCCATTCGAGAAAGAAACTTCGGTCGAGGATAGGCGATATCGTGCGGCACTCCGTGGGGAAGATTTGTCCAGCTCTCTCCTCGGAACCTGGGCTCATTTTGCTAACGGCTCAAGTCGTTCGCGGCTCTGTTGGACTTGGCTTCGTAACGCTGGTAGTTCACCCGTTGGCGGCACCTTTGGAGGACAGGAGACGTGCGACCCTCGGACGTTCCGACGTGCGACGAATTTTTTCTTAGTGACGACTATGTCCACTCACCCGAATCTGCTCGAACTTGCACCTGCCTCCTCCAATGCCCCCAGGACTCGTCCCACGGTCGAGTCCACCTGCGCGACAAAATCGCCGTATTCGCCCAGATCGGTACTTCCGCGAAAGCGCCGGTGTGGCTGAGTTGGCTTATGAGGCGCGGTCAAGGCAAAGTAGAGAAAAAAGGGCCTGCCTCCTGGGGCCTGCCGACGAATAAAGTCAACCGCTTCTTCGGTCAGTCGGTCCAGGACCTCATCCACGACGAAATCCGCGGCGCGTGGTCCCGCGCGGATGAAGTGCGGAAACGGTACCCGCTCCTGCTGAAGCTCTGGCTGCGCGGTGAAATGATTGTTTCGCACGAACAGTGTTTGGGGCATCTTTTTTTTGGAGTTCGATACTTGAGATTTGGGGCGTTCAACCGCTAGGATTCTTGCTTGTAGTAACATAGGCAGCCAAATTGGACGTCCAGAGGGGAAAAAGCCGGAGCGATGACGAAATGCTGACCATGCAAGAATGCTGTATCTGTGGACAAGGCTTGGAGTTGGTGCAGCCCCACCTGGAAAGCCGACCCACAGGCCACAACGGAGAGACAGAGATCTGGGGCTACTGCTCAAAGTGCTGGGGTCACATGACGAGACTGCGGCAGGGAAACGTGGATCTGGGGCGAATCTACTCAAAAGTCATCGTCCACACCGACGTCACTCCCCAAAACGGCCACCAAGAAGTCGGAAACTGATCCCCCGCCTTTCTTCCGCCTAAACCCCGTTCATCGCGGACTAGCACCGCTGCCCAACCATCTCTGATCGAACAGGCCCTCGAACGAGCCCGAAATGTCAGGAATTCTGAGCCTCGACAGATTCCAAAATTGGACCTATTCTGAAAGTAGTGATTCCTGTGTACCGTCCCGATGATGGCCATGTCTTCCGGGTTGAGTATTTCGAGTGGATGGCCGAGTGGTTTCGCTCCGTACTGGTAAAATGACGTCCCTTAGAACTTTGGCCGCACTGCTAGCAATCGCCGTTACTTGCCTGCTAGTTTGGCTGTTCCTGAGAGAACCCCATTCCTTCAAGGATCTGATCCAGGTGCCGGAGGGCTTTGAGCTGCAGCTCGCGGCTGCTCCTCCTTTGGTCGAGCGCCCCATCGTAGGGGCCTTCGACGAACAGGGCTTCCTCTATGTCGCCGAGTCTTCCGGATCCAACGACAAGGTGGAGAAACAGCTCCAGGAAAAGCCTCATAGCATTCTGCGACTGGAGGACAGCGACGACGACGGAACCTTCGACAAGCGAATCGTCTTTGCCGACCGGATGATGTTTCCAGAGGGCACCATGTGGTTTGACGGATCGCTCTACGTGGCCGCCCCGCCCAGCATCTGGAAACTGACGGACACGGACGGCGACGGCGTTGCGGATCGACGGGAAGAGTGGTTTCAAGGCAAGACACTGACCGGCTGCGCCAACGATCTTCACGGCCCCTATCTGGGACTCGATGGCTGGATCTACTGGTGTAAGGGGGCATTCGCCGAACAAACCCACCCCCGTCCGGGCAAGGCCCCATTGGTCACCCGGGCGGCCCATGTCTTCCGCCGCCGCCCCGGAGACACCTTTGTCGAGTCTGTGATGACGGGCGGCATGGACAATCCGGTGGACGTCGTCTTCACCCCCGGCGGCCAGAGGATCGTGTCGGCAACCTTCGTACGCCAACCGGGCGAGGGCCGCCGAGATGGCCTGATCCACGCCGTCTACGGTGGCGTCTACGGCAAGGCCCATGGTGTTACCGACGGACACCAGAAAACTGGGGAACTGCTGCCTCCAATGACCCACTTCGGCCCTGGCGCGCCCTGTGGGCTGGCCCGCTATCACTCGACCGTCTTCGGCCAGGAATATCAGAACAATCTCTTTACCTCTCTTTTCAACCTGCACAAGGTGACGCGTCACGTCCTGGTACCCAAGGGTGCCACCTTCGAGACCCGCGATAGCGACTTCCTGGTTTCCAGCGCCCAGGACTTTCATCCCACCGACGTCCTGGAGGACGCGGACGGCAGCCTGCTGGTGATCGACACAGGAGGCTGGTACAAGCTCTGCTGCCCGACTTCGCAACTAGCAAAGCCCGATGTCCCAGGTGCCATCTACCGAATCCGAAAGAAGGGCGCGCCCAGGATAGAAGATCCCCGGGGACGGAGGATTGATTGGGACGGACTGAAATCGGAGAAGCTGGCAGATCTACTTGACGATGAGCGACCTGCGGTGAGAAGCCAGGCTATTCATCGACTCTCAAGACTGGGACCCGAGGCCTTTTCCACTCTGTCTGAGACAGTGATGACTTCGCATTCGGTGAGGGCTCGCCGAGGGGCCGTCTGGGCTCTAACTCGCATCGAAGATGCCCGAGCCCGAGAGATGGTTCGACCCGCCCTTTCCGACCGGGACGAAAGTATTCGCCAGGCGGCGCTGAATTCGGTCAGTGCCTGGCAGGATGCTGGAGCTCTTCCGCAGCTGATGGATCTCTTGAAAAACGGCTCCAGCCATCTTCGACGGACCGCTGCCGAGGCTCTTGGCCGTATTGGTCAGAAGACCGCCGTCCCCGGACTCCTGGCCCAGGCCGGGTCTGAGAGTGACCGGATCCTGGAGCACGCGCTCACCTACGCCTTGATCCAAATCGATGATCCGATCGGGACAGTGGAGGGGCTGCAGGCCCCCGCATCCACAACCAGGAAGGCTGCTCTGATAGCACTGGATCAGATGGACTCTGGTAACCTGACTGCGGCGACGGTCACAGCCCTATTGTCCTCTGACGATCCGCCACTCAAGGACGCCGCCTGGTGGATCATCGAGCACCACCCCGACTGGGGCGAGGATCTGACCGGGTTCTTCCAAACGCACCTGGCCGATGAGACCTTGTCTCCACAAGAACGCAGGGATCTCGAAGAGCGGCTAGCGAGCCTCTCCACCAGTACGGCTATCCAGGAACTCCTGGCCAGTCTGCTCCAGGGAGAAGGAGCAACGGATTCTCGGCTTGCAGCCCTGCGGTCGATGGCACATGCCCCGCTTAGGGAGCTGCCGGCTGCCTGGACGACGGCCCTGGCCAGGGTACTGTCCGAAAGCCACACCGAGCTGCTTCGAGGGGCGGTTTCGGCGGCCGCTGCTCTGCCGCTTCCCGAGAAGGGGGCCGACAATCTCAAGTCGGCACTCCTGGGAATCGGCCGAGACGTCGCCCGCAAGAAGTCAGTCCGTCTGCAAGCGTTGGCCGCAGTTCCCGAAGGTCCGGGAAGTCTCGAACCCGAGCTCTTCGAGGTACTGACAGAGAGCATCGATCCGAGTCAGCCGCTGCCCCTTCGTACCGCGGGATCCTCGGTTCTGGGAAAAGCACAGCTGGTTCGCAAACAACTGCTGGCCCTGACTGATTCGTTGCCGCGAGCAGGACCTCTAGAACTTCCCAAACTGCTGTCCGCTTTCTCGAACTCCGGCGACGAGAAGGTCGGCCAAAAGCTCCTGGCCTCTCTCAGAGAATCGCGCAGTCTAGGCAGTCTGCGCCCAGATCAGCTCCGATCCAGCCTGCTCAACTTTCCAAAGCCCGTGAGAGAACAGGCACAGGAGTTCCTGACCTCGCTCGACCTGAACATCCCGCAGCAGAAGGCGCTCCTGGAGGAACTGCTGGAGAGCTGTAAGGGAGGCGATGCACGGCGCGGCCAGTCCGTCTTCAACGGGTCCAAGGCGGCCTGCTCCTCCTGCCATGAGGTGGGCTACCTGGGTGGAGACCTCGGTCCCGACCTCTCCAGAATCGGCCAGATTCGCAGCGAACGGGACCTCCTGGAGTCAATGGTCTTCCCCAGCGCCAGCTTCGTGCGCAGCTACGAACCCATAGTGATCGAAACCAGGTCAGGCGAAGTACACAACGGAATCCTGCGCGAGGACGCTCACGACGAGGTGCTTCTGGTCACCGGAGCAGAGACCCGGGTTCGTCTGGCTCGAACCGAGATTGCAGAGATAAGACCGGGCACGGTCTCTGTCATGCCCTCCGGACTCGACCAGCTGCTATCTGAGCAGGAGCTCGCCGATCTACTAGCCTTCTTGAAAGAGACCGCCCTCCGTCGACGTTAGCCACTCCACTGAATGTTGGCAGATAGTCGAGCAGCCATCGAGCGTACGTGTTGCTGATCTGGCCAGCGCCCCGCCAGCCCCGATTCCGATACTTGGACCTTCACTGGCATGGTCGGGGATGCATCGAGTCGATCATTCCGTCCAGAGCGCGTACTGGGAGGCCTTCGGAGATGGATCCTGAAGCGGACCGTCTGCCCGCTCAGCCGGCTCAGGGATTCCGAGCCCTTCCACCGGACCGGCAGGCGAATCCGGTCTCCGCTGAGAGACGAGGCGTCCGGTCCTGAGCGGCACCCCTCCGCTCCTGCATCAAAAGATGCCTTCCTCAGCGACGTGCGGCGTTCAGACGTTCAGACGTTTTCTCTCTAACTGCTACTTCCCCGGGAACATCTCCTGACGCTTGTAACCTGAAGGGGGTTCAAAGGCGTCCGGGTCAATAGTTTGTCGCTTTGCCGAGCGGAGCGCGGTTTCGCCCTCCAGCGAGCCGTCGTCGTTGAAGTCGCGGGTCACTACCGGGAAGCCACCCAATTCCTTCATATGCTCAAAGACACCACCTCCCGAGCTTGCGCCTCGCCCCAGGGATACGCCGGCAGCACCAGAGAAGGACTCCGTCATTTTCCTGAAGAAAGCAGCCATATCTTCGAACGCGTCGACGACGTCACTTCCGCCTTCCACATTGCTCCAGTCAGTTACCCAGAGCTCGCGAATCTTATTGCCTCCCCGGATTACTTCGTACTTCACGCAAGGGTAGCCATTTTGATCGGCTCTTTCGCTGGTTTTCTTCAGCTCGCTCTCGGGGCCCTTCGAGCCCTGGTGTGAGGGCATTTTTTGCTTCATCATCTGCTCTATCATCGCCCTCTTGTCTTCAGGCACGTTCTTGAGCGCGTCTTGCACTTGCCGCTGTACCTCACTCAGCTGCCCGGCAACTTGACCGATCGTTGCCTCGTCCATCAGGTGGTAGGTGCCATTCTCGTGGTCGACCACAACCATCTCGCGGCGATCTCCACGAAAGATCATCTCCCCTTGCTTGCCCTTCCCTTTCGAAGCGATCCCCATCTTCAAATGGCGTCCTTCGACAGCCGCTTGAATGCTCTTGGTCTTTGGAGGTGACTGTTCGTGATCTGTGACTTCAATCTCGTACACGACTCCGGCGAAGAGTGGGCTCAGAATCAGCGTGATGGCCAGACAAACAAACAGGTTAGTTTTCATCGGGAGGTCTCTCCTTTTTCGGTCAGGTTCGGTGGTTACGGGACAAATTATAACAGACCGGGCTCGCCTCCTGGACGGTGTAGCTCCGCACACCTGGCGGGCACTTGTACCGTCAATCTCGACTGGCATTCCAGGTGACGCGGGCTTATAGTCCGGACAAGACTAAGAATACGGGGAGGTAAAAAGTTGAAGAACATCCATCAGCCGTCTCGATCACAAGACCGATTCCGTTCTTGCTGGTTGGCTTCGCTGCTGCTCACCAGCATCGTCTTGTTTCCGTCCTGTTCCTCGGAGCCAGAGCCCTCCGCTCCTGCTGAAAAGCCCGAGTGGCAGAAGCATCAGATCCATTCGGGGTTCCACACCCTCACTGCGGTGGCAGGAGAATTCAGCGGGGACGACTTGCCCGATGTCATCAGCAACAGCGATGGCAAGACTCGCCTGTTCGTCGCTCCTGATTGGAAGGAGATCATCCTGGATGACAACGCGGAGAGGGACTGCATCCACAGCGAAGTCATGGACGTCGACGACGATGGCGACCTGGACTGGATCGGTGCCCGCTACCAACCGGGCCTCATCTTCTGGCTGGAGCAGCCTGCGAACCCGCTTTCGGAGCCCTGGACCTATCACCTGGTGGACGATCAGGTCGATGGAATCCATGGGCTCCTGACTGGCGACATCGACGTCGACGGGAAATTGGATCTGCTCGCCACCAGCGCCCAACCCAAGGGACCGGTCGCGGACTCCCTGGTCTGGCTGCGTGTCCCCGAGGACCCCCGGTCTGCTCCCAACTGGGACCGCCACGTCTTTGCCGCGGGCGACGCCCCCGGCCTGAGTCACTACCTGGGATTCGGCGACGTCAACGGCGACGGGCGTCCGGACGCTGCCAGCGCCGCCAAGGGGGGACCCAGCGACACCACTGGCCTGGGGAACTGGTTTGCCTGGTGGGAGGCGCCCGAAGATCCCAAACAGCCGTGGACGAAACACCGCCTGGGAGGCGACGAGCCCGGCGCAACCAACATCCATCCCGCCGATGTAAACGGAGACGGCAAGACCGACTTCATAGCTTCTCGCGGACATGCCAAGGGTGTCATCTGGTTCGAGGCTCCCGAATGGACGCTTCACGACATCGATCCCACCATTCAGGAGGCCCATTCCCTCACGGTGGCGGATCTAGACGCGGATGGAGATATCGACGTCGCTACCTGCGCCTTCGGTTCCAAGCAGGCCGCCTGGTTCGAGAACGACGGTTCCGGCCAGTTCGAGACGCATATTCTGGACGAGAACCAGGAAGCCTATGATATCCGCGCGGTGGATATGGACGCAGACACCGACCTGGACCTCCTGGTCGCAGGCAGAGGGAGCAAGAACGTCGTATGGTACCGAAACCCGTTGAAGTAGCTCCCCTGCCTCTCCCCGAATCGAGGAGGCTCTATCGTCACCTCATCGTGACCCTATTCTTGTCAGGACTGGCGGCCGCCTGCCAGTCTACGCCGTCTTTGGTCGACCGCACTCTGGACCTGGGGACACGTCGCCAGCTTCTCTTCAACGATTCGCTGGTATCCCAACCCGGAGGGGGATTCCAGATCACCCCGAACCCAGCTCAGCGAACCGAGGGACCGGTGCTTGCGCCCGAAGAGCCTTGGGAGAGGTACGGGCTGCACAGCGTCAGCGTGGTAGACCACGACGGTCTCTACAAACTCTGGTACGGCGCTCGGGGAGAGGACAAGGTCGGCAGGCTCTGCTATGCCACCTCCAGGGATGGGATCCATTGGACCCGACCTGACCTGGGGCTGCTGGAATATGAGGGAAGCAAGGAAAACAACATCGTC
>JAKZYH010000808.1:0-16104 GCA_047514575.1 Acidobacteriota bacterium
CTCCCATCCCGCTGTGGAAGTTCTAGATCTCGCCAAACATATTTGAGATTTTAATTTCTACCGATCGGACGCGAAACGGTCGGCAACATTGTGGCCCTTTCTAGGAGGCCGCTTCAGCGGCCTGGCGCGAAGCGTATTAGACCCGGTGTTTACGCCGGGGTCAGCAGTTTCTCCTCCCTCCCCTGAGGGCCGTTTACGGTCCTTCTCGAGGGGCGGCTTTAGCCCTAATGGACCCGGAGCCTGGCTGAAGCCTTTACCCGAGAAGCCCGCTGAAGCAGGCTCCAGCAGCCCCTTGCCCGCCCACCCGGCCCTGAAGGACCGGTCTATTACGCTTCGCGCCAGACCGCTAAAGCGGCCTCTTTAAAGGCCACCCCTCAACCTACCCCAGGGGCCACGCCGCCCGAGCCGAAAGCGGGAACTGTCTTTTGGCCAACTGGACCCGTTCGTGAACTTTCGGAATTGTGATCCCCATCCAGGTGGCAATCACGCACCAGATGCCCACGAGGAGAATGGCGGTTTCGCTCGTCCTGATCACCTGCAAGGCGTCCCGATGCGACTGTTCGACTTCCTCCTTTTCAATTTTGATCATTCTATCGAACGCGACAAAGAGGTCATCAACTCTGTTCTCGAAGCCATCAAAGCGTTCTTTCCCAACGGAGCCTTGCGATTCGAACTCACTGAACATCCGGCTTGCCAGAGTAACCAAGTCTGTTTGCTGCCTCTTGATTTCGTTGAACAATTCTCTTTCCGACTTCTCCTCCTCTGACGCCAGATTGGCAATAACCTCAAACCTCTGATTCAGTTCCCGAGACCGTTCAACCCACTTCAGGAAGTCCTGCTTTTCAACTTCAGAACCAGAAGCAACATAAGCGAAGCTCTCTTCAACCGCCTCCATCGTCTGGGCTGCAATGTCCTGAATCGCATACAAGGCCGGGGTGTGGAATTGCCCGAGACTCTGGAGCTCTCTTTCGATCGATGGAACTGTGAGAAAACTGACCAGGATAACTGGGATCACGACGATCGCGATGCTTCCAACCAGCTTCCAACCTATGCTCAAGTGACTTCCTCCGATTCAGCTGTCAGATATCCTCATACCACAATTCCTTTTAGATGGAGCCCCAGGAAAGGGGTGGAAACGACCGAAAAGGGGATGAAATGAGGGTGCAGGCAATCCAAATCGAAATCGGGATCGCTATCGAAATCGAACCATCATGGCTTTGGGACACGAGACGCCCGAAGCCTGACCGGAGCCCATCGAGGAGCGCGGGACCTGGAGGATTTACTCTGGCACTGTTTGCACCGTCAGATCTGTCCTATCACAGCTTATCTCGACTACTCTCTGTCCACCCACTCGACCGGCTGAGGCTGTATCTGATCATTCGGCCTTGTGCCTGAATCCCTTCTTCCACTACCTTCCAGTCGACTGATGATGCGCACCGTCATATCGTGCTGGCAGGGAATCTGACAGCTCAATCGGACCCCGGTGGCCTGACGCGCGTCCAGTACCGTCTTTTCCGCAGTTGTCATCTGGTTTGGCTCACCCTCGACGAACTCGACTCGGCAGGTGGTGCAGCGAGCGTTTCCGCCGCAAGCGTGAAGCTGGTCTATTCCCGCATCGTCGATCAAGGCCAGGACCAGCCGCTTTCCCTCTTCGACGTCGACTGTTTCCACACCTTCTACGCTCAGCTTAGGCATCTGTTTCCCTTTCTGCTTTGCTCTTGGAATCGAATATCAGATTCTTGGATCACTCTTCCACAATCGTGCCCACCAATACCTCGTCGGTGACGTTGGCGGGACTGATTACCTCTCCTCCCGCCAGGTAGAGTCGGCCTCCGACCTCACTCAATTCGGCAGCCAGCCGGTAGACCCCTTGGGAAAAGTCGATCCACTTCGCCTCCAGGGCTTGCTGTCGCTTCTCTGGAGGGGGTTGGTAGGGAGGAAGGGCGGTGGGCATGACGCGGTACTCCTCATTCTTCGAGTCGTAGACAAGCACCTCGAAATTGGGAGACGGCGTGGAGGGGATGCGGTCCGCGTACTGATAAGTGTGATCCACGGGATAGTCTCTCATACCACCTGCAATGATGATGTACCGGTCCCGATGCACGGCGGCCTCCCAGCCTCCTGCAGGAAAGGGCAGGTCAGGCAATCTCTTCCAGCGCAGCGTCTTCAGGTTGAGGACGTAGGCATCGGCCCCGTGTCGACGATGGGGATGAAAGTCCTCTCCCGCTTCAGAGTAGTTCACGTAGAAACCACCAAAAACGTAGACGTTCTCGCCGATGGCGGCGGCGGCCATGGACTCGCGGCCGTAGCTGGGGATGGGAGGTAGTTCGTACCAACCCAGTTCGGGATTGCCGGTGTCGAAGGCTTCAACCGAGTTGATATCGACGCCGGGATGGTCTCCGGTGAAGCGCTCCGCTCCGAAGGAGGCCTGGCCTCCCAAGACCACGATTCTGGTCCCAGAAGCCACGGCAGCGGCAAGAAAGCGTCCGGTGATGAGAGAGGGCATTTCCTCCCAGCGCCACTGTCCCGAAGAGAAAGACAAGCGGAACATTCGGTTGGTGGTAATCCCCGATGCAGCTTCGGGCCAGCGGATGCCGCCCGTAAAGAGGTAGAAGTCCGGACCCACTGCGACCCCTTGAGGCCAGACCAGACCTAATGGGGCCTCGGGCAGAATCTCGTAGTTGCCGGATTTGGTGTCGAAGAGCCACACGCTGTTGTGTTTGCCCCGATCCCGTGTCTTGCTGGGGTCCCATCCTGGATAGCCCGGAGCGCAGGCGGCAACGATCCTGTGGCCAAGGACGGCCTGAGCCTGTCCTTTGGTCGGCCAGGGAAGGGGGACTCCCGGGGCCCAGGTGATGTCCTTGATGCCTGAGCCGAGTGTCAAAGCTGGAAACGCCAGTCCCAGCAGGGTGCAAAGAGTCCAAGCTCGCAGGTTCCAAATCATCTAGCGTCTCGTAGCCTGACTGGGCACTGCCCCAGGTTTTCCAACACAGAACAGTTTTTCGTTGGTGCGGATGAAAATCTGGCCCTGGGCCGCGATGACCGAGGAGCGGATCGGGGAGTCAGAAGGGCCCTCCATGGGGACCTGGGCCAGGATCTCGCCGTCGGTCGCGCTGACTACGACGACCTCTCCATCGAAGTTGATCAGGTAGATCTTTCCGTCAGCAGCTAGTGGCGAGGCTTCGTACTTGGCCATTCCCGGGGTCTGGATCGACCACTTGATCTTGCCGGTCTTGGGCTCGACTCGAGATAGGGACTTCCGGAGATCGCTAAGCACGAAGAAATCGCCCGCGTAATAGGCTGGGGTAGGGACGTCCGATGAGACCGCTCGGGCCTCCTTCTCTTTGCTGACCCAGACGATCGAATTGTCGTCCAGTTTCCCAGAGCCGCCGGTCTTGATGGCGTATACGGGATCGCGTTTGGGCGCGCAAACCAGAATGACGTCTTCGTTTGCAACGGGTGATGGGACGTGACGCCAGTGTCCGATTCGAGTCGGATTCCAGGTTCCCCAGCGCCACAGCTCCCTACCGGTTGCCAGGTCGTGGCCGCTCAGATCGTCTCCGCCGATGACCAGAAGCTCCTTACGGCCTCCGTGCTCGAAGGGAACGGGCGTGGTGAAGGACTCTCGAGATTCGGCCTGGGCCTCGCTGGGTCGGATGTGACGCCAGAGAGTCTTTCCGGTCTGTGGATCCATCGCCAGCAAGTAGGACTCGTTCATCCGATCCTTGAGCCCTCGTCCGCTGACCGGGACGTCGCGTTGCAGAACCTGAAGATAGAGTTTTCCCTCGTACAGGACTGGACTCGAGGCAAAGGTCCAACCGAAGGCGAACTCACCATAGTCTTCTTGGATGTTGCGAGCCCACATCTGTGTTCCCGAAAAATCGTAGGTGACCATCTCGCCGTTGCCATAGAAAAAGACGACTACCTTGCCGTCGGTGGCAGGGGAGGGAGCCGAATAGGTGCTGCGATGGTCGCGTCTGAGGCCCTGGGATAGCGTGTGCTGCCAAAGCAGGTTTCCTGTAACGCGATCGAGGCAGAGTGCCTTGAGCACTTCGTTGCCACTATCGGTGCTAGAGACGAACACGTGGTTGCCCCAGACCACCGGAGTAGCTGCGCTGGGCCCAGGCATGTCGGTACTCCAGGCGATATTCTCAGTCTTGCTCCAACTGTCGGGAAGATTCTTTTCGTCACTAGAGCCGTTGAAGTTCGGTCCCCGCCACTGGCCCCAGTTGCCGGCTTGGGCAGAAGATCCTATCAACAACAGAATGGAAAAAAGTGTCGAGAACCTCATATCAGTCGTCTCCCAAAGTTCGAAGAGTTAGCCGTTCCGAATATGAAATCATGTTCCTGGTTCGGAAGCAAAGCTCGAGTATGGCGCAGAGTACCAAAATTTCGCCGATTCCTGGTATCGAAAGGCCTTCCCTTTGCTCCCCGTTTGTCCTCTACGCCTCCCAGGTTTATCATTGGTGGTATCCAATCATATCCAATACATAGCAAGGAGTATCTGAGATGAGCAAATTGAGCACCGCACGCATCGCTAGAAAGACGACCAAGCAGTGTCTGACGCTCTCCTCTGGAGTTCTCGCCCTTGTGCTGTTACTGGGTATTGTAGCGGTAGAGTCAGCACCGGACCTTTCCGAGCATTTTCTCCTGCTCGCGACCAAGAAGACCAAGACCATGCAGAAGGAACTGGACGAAGCCGCCGCCGCCGGTTTTCGGATCCTGGTTGGCTCTCCCACCAGCGGTACGGAAATGGCCCTGATTCTTGAAAAGGTGGCCACGCCTCCGGATAACTACCAATACTTGCTGCTTGCCACGACCAAAACCTCAACGATGCAAAAGGAGCTGGACGAAGCCGCTGCTCGAGGGTTTCGCCTGCTGCCGAATACAATGATCTCCAAGAAGCGGTCTTTCGGGGGAGATGAAGTCGTGGTGGTGCTAGAGAAGGCGCCGAATCTTGCTACAGTCTACGAGTATCTGCTCCTTGCCACGAATCGCACCTCTACGCTGCAAACGGAAATGACCGAGGCCGTTCAGGACGGTTATAGCGTCATGGGAATGGTCAGCCGTGGCGAACACATGGTGATCCTTGAGAAACGGTCAGGGTCGCGGGAATAGTCAGTCGGGTACGGGAAAGATCCTGGGGTCGCAAGGGACAGGATCCTTCAGGTACCTCGATCCCAGCGGCGTGCCATCTCCTCTAGCTTCTCAGTTGTAGCCTCGTACTTTGGATCCCCTGCGAGGTTGTGCTGCTCATCGGGATCTGTGCGCAGGTTGTAGAGAGATCTATCCGCGTTCTGGATCCGCTCATCCATGAAGAAGACGAGTTTCCATTCCCGGGTTCGAACCATTACTCGGCGTCCGCCATCCTTGCGGAGCTCATCGTAAGCATCCTCACTGTAGTCGTGCTCACTGAAGCACGCGGGGCGCCATCGCTGCACCTCCCCGCGAATCAGGGGGAGAGGGCTTTTCCCCTGAATCTTCTCAGGAGGATCGAAACCGGAAAGCTGCAGCAGGGTAGGTAGGAAGTCGACCATTTCAACCGGCTGCTCGACGACTTTCCCTCTGGGCAGGAGGTTGGGGGCACTCATGATGAAAGGGACCCTTACGTTGGAGTCGTAAAAGTCCCGTTTCTTCCAGACGCCGTGCTCTCCCAATTGAAAGCCCTGATCCGAGTTGATGACGATGATGGTGTCGCTCAGTCGATTGGATTCCTCCAGGACCCTCAGCAGCCTGCCCACCTGATCATCCACCAGTCGGATCATCCCGTAGTAGGTTCCCCGGGCCAGTTGTATTTCTTCTCTGCTGAGGTCGGGGGCTCCACCATAGATGTGTATGTTCTCCCGCTCGTAGCGAGGCTTTCTTGCGAGCTCGGTGGCCTCCGGCAGGGGGAGATCGATCGTCGTGGGGTCAATGTAGTGAGAGGGAGAGATATGGCAGGCAACGTGCGGGGCATGGAAGGAGACACGCAGGAAGAAGGGTTGCTTGGCTGCTGTCAGTTCTCTCAAGCGTCGGACTGCTCTATCACCCAGCCTGGAGGTCCTGAGCTGGGGGGCCGGTATGTCCAGGAGTCCCCCAATCATCCACTCGTGGGTCTTGGTGAGGACCCGGGAAAGGAGTCGATCTTGCCACTCGAGCCTGAGGTGCTCGGTTGGCTTGCCGTGACTGTCCAGATCGGCGGGAGGGTCCCCGCGATGGAGCCAGTCTCCTTTGAAGGCGTGGAGCTTGCCGACATTTTCCGGTTGGATGTCTACTTCGCTCCAGCGCTTCAGGAGAGAAGGATACTGCGCTCGCACCTCCTTCCGGTACAGGCCTCGTGTCTGCGCCGGCTGCCCCATCGCCATGACACCAGTCTCGTGGGCATAGAGGCTCGCCTTCATCGAGGTGCGAGACGGAAGGCAGACCGGGTTCTGCACGATGGCCGTCTCAAAGCGGACGCCAGCAGCAGCGATTCGATCCATATGTGGGGTTAGCGCCCACGATCGGCCGTACGACCCCAGCGCATCAGCCCGCCCGTCGTCTAACATGATCCAGAGGATACTGGGCCGGTCGGCCGGGACCCCGACTGCGGCAGATGCAGGCACGATCAGCATCGCCAGGAAAAGGAAAACCGGAATGTGTCGCTTTGTTTCCACCTCAGTCCACTCGCTCTCAGTCCACTCGCTTGCTGGAGTATACCAGGAGATCTGATCGATAAGGGACGTGTGTCCAATGGTGTACCTGAGCTGAAACTTCAAGAAGACGACGCACGTCGGAACGTCCGAGGGTCACACGTCTCTTGTCTCTGAAAATTGTGATGGTGGCTCCCTCGACTGAAGTTTCTTTCCTGTACGATCTGGCGCTCTGCAGCCGGTGGTGGGGCTAACCTGAAACTTGATTTTCAGATCAGTCCCGATCCATGAGCCGACTACACCCGAGGACAAAGCCTCTGAGGTGATCGCCGACTTCCAGGTGGAGCTTGCCCGATAGCAGCTATACTGGGGAAAGGCTGGTGATCCATCACTCGACGTAGCCCAAGCCCCTGAGTCTGTCGATCGTTTCCTGCGAGACGGTCGGTGATTCAGTAACCAGGTCTGTTTCTGGGCGAAGGTGCTCACGGACAAACGCGAGCCTTTCCTTCTCTTGAGCTGTTCGAAACTTGAGGAGCTCTCCTAGCAGGGAGTCTACTTTTTTGATTCGCTCCTGGCTCAGGTCACGCTGTTCCAGGGGGTCCTTTCGGAGATTGTAGAGTTCGTAGCGCATTTCTCGCCCCTGGGTCGATTCCTCCACTATCAGCTTCCAGCCTTCATGGATCATTCCAATATGCTCGACTTCGTTAAATGCCGGCAACTCGATGTCAAAAGGGTAAAGAAACCTGGTGAGAAAGATTCTCCTTGTTGGGTCTGCCGGCCCCTTCTGCAGCATGTCGATCGCATGTTCGTTAGGGCTGTCAAAAGGGATAGAACAGTAGCCCAGGATGGTTGGTAGCAGATCGATTAGTTGCACCGGACTGGACGAACTTTTCGGTGGCAACGAACCCGGGTGAACCAGAAGCAGTGGAACGTGTACTTCGTGCTCGTAGATCGCCGTGCCATGCCCTGAACGCCCATGCTCGTCGAAGGATTCTCCGTGATCTGCGGTCAGGACAAACAGTGTCTTCTCCGCAAGGCCCAGTTCGAGGAGCGTCGAGTAGAGGTGACGGATTTGCGAATCGTTAAAATGGACCTCAGCGTTATACAGGTCGAGCTTTGAGGGCTTGCTCGAGGAGCCCTTGAAAGGGTTGACAGGAGGGGCAAAGGGGGAGTGAACGTCCATCGAGTGTACGAAAATAAAGAAGCGCTCGTTTTGATTCGACTCAATCCATGGCAACATCCGCGCATTCAAGTGATCGGACCGAATCTTTTGCGTCTTCGCCCCTGGATTCGAGTTCAGAAAAGAATTCGGAGTGAAGGTGTCATCGAATCCCTGATCCAGATTCGAAAGGGTACTGCTGAGAGGATTCGCGCTAAAGTTCGCGGTCAGGTAACCGTTTCGCCTGAGATGGTCTGCCAGTGTCATGACGGATGCTGGAAGAACGTCCGTATAACTGCGAGCCCCGACTTGATGGACCTGGGGATAAAGCGATGTCAAAAGCGAGGTAACAGACGGTTTCGTCCAGGACGCAGCGGCGTAGCCGTTTTCGAAGACCACTCCTTTCGCGCTAAGCTCGTTCAGGAAAGGACTTATCGCTTGCCCTTTGAACTCTGCCCCTAGTCGGTCGGCACGGAGTGCGTCAACCACATAGAGAATGACGTTTGGTGGTGAGCTCGGAGCGGGATTTCGGGAGATGATGGGGTTGGACCAAAAGACGATGTTCTGAACGCCGGGGTTCTCGCTGAGGACATCGAGCGTGATTCTACCCCGGCCTGACTCTTTCGGGTCGAGCCGAATCCGGTAGTCCTTCCACTCAGTCTTGTGGGTCAGCACCTCATCCAGGATTTCGCGGCGATCGGTGTCGGCCGTTTCAATGCCAAGATTGATTCTCACTGCCCCCTCTTCCCTCAAAACGTGGAGGCCGAAAAGGAGTTCCCCACCGGTCGGCACAAGCGACTCGTATGAGATGGAACCAGGGGTGGTGATGTACAGAGTGTCGCGGACCTGCCCGTCAACGGCTTCGCGTGCTTGTCCGAAGGGCTCCTCTGCGAAAAGCGCTTTCTTCCCAACCACGGTGACCCTTTGGACATTGACCGTTTCTTCTTCTTTGAAGCGCAAGAAAAGGTGTCTTGGTGCCGTTTCGTGGGCATGAGATCCCATGTAGTCGACGTCCAGCAGGTCTTGGCCGCGAACCACAAAAGTCCTGGAACTGGCGCTCAGTGGGCCCAAGTCTCGTTTGTTTGTAAATAGTTGGGCATTTGTGAGATCAGCACTCTCTCCCCAGTGCAGGGTGAGACGCGTCGGGCCGCCGAGAGCAACGGACTCAACTCGAATCGAGTCGATCTCAAGGGTACTCTTGAAACCAAGGGGAGGGCTGGTGAGTGTCACCCAGCCTTTCTGGACTCGCTTTCGCCACGCCGTCCCGACTTTCTGCCCAGACCAACTATAAAAATCTTCCGTTTCAGGAGTCTCTTTGGGTAGCTGTCCTGGATTGAACTTCACTTTGTCAGGGTTGGCCACAAAGCGCTCCAAGCGATTCTGGAGGCTCGACCCTTGATCCTGGGGAGAATACGAGCCGCAGCTGAGGACGAGAGACACAGCCAAAAGTACTGGAGAGAATCGACCTACCTTCAGCTTCTTCAAGAATCTGTTTGGCACTCCTCAAACAGCAGGAACTCGCGGAGTCCATTCTAGCTCATCCCTGCTAGTGCAGCTCGCCATAAGTTCTGACCCAGGGGTCAGTAGTCAATCGTTGTCGCTGGCTAGGCGCCGCGAGCGAGGAATATCGGGCTATATGTGGAGTGAGCGCAACAACGCCAGCGGCGACGAGGGGCTGTTGAACCCTGGGTCAAAACTTGTGGCGAGCTGCACTAGTACCAGGTCACACGCTGGTGTTCAAGCAGGGATTGGAGAAGTCCTTCTATTGTAAGCTGCAACCTCGTAACCTAGACTGACTCTGGTCGACTGGATTGGCTGAAATGATCAACTATTGGGATTTCGTGACCGGGCTGCATTCGAAAAACAAGAGATCTCTCTGGAATGAGTTCCAGCGCAGGTGGATTCGAACAATAGCGCCTAGTGACTACAGCCGCGACGATGGCTTTTGTCGATTGCCACCGAACTGGTTGGTCTTGTGCATCAACAATATCTGCAATCTCAAGTGCAGGATGTGCGATGTAGGTCTGGGCGATCCTACGACAGTTTTCTGGGCAAATTTCATTGGTGACCACCCGCAGAACATGTCTTTGGAACTGTTAGAGGAATTGTTGCTTCAGTCCGAACGGTTCAAGGTTCGTCCGAAGATCGGACTAGCGGCAACTGAACCGTTGATTCATCCTCGAATCTTGGATTTCTGTGAGACGATTGTGCAAAAGGGATTCTACTGCCAGATTACTACGAACGGAAGCACGCTCTCACGATTGGCCCCAGCCCTTGTCGACATTGGCGTTGATGAGCTGATCATTTCTTGTGATGGTCCTCGTGAGATTCACGACCAGGTTCGGGGCAAGAGAGGAAGCTTTGACGCGCTTTGCCGGGGGGTGGAAACGCTCAGAAGGGCCAAGGAATCAACCGGAAAACTTCGCCCCACAGTCAACTTCTCCTTCACCATCACGGACTCCAACTACAATCACCTGATTGAGTCTGTTGAGACTTTGGCTGCGATGCGGCCAACCAGGATTCTTATCTCTCAGCTGAACTTCATAACGAGGGAAATGGCCAGGTTGCACAACAGTCAACATCGAGGTGATCTGGCAGTGACTCGCTCCAATTTGGGGACTATGGTACCCGGTACTTTCGACACTCCGGGTATATGGGAGCAGCTAAAGTTGCTGCGGGACTACCTGGTCAATGTCGATCTTTCTTTCCCCTCAGTCCAATTGACGCCGAACATAAACTCGGAAACCGACCTGAAGCGCTATTACCATGAACCACAGACGGTTATGGGTGGGCGCTGCTGTACCGATCCGTGGAAAGCCATGCTGGTCAAGACCGATGGGTCGGTGATCCCGTCTCATGGTCGTTGCTATAACTTCACCGTGGGGCGTATTGCTGAGGCGGATCTGCCAACGATCTGGAATAGCGAGCGGTTCCTCGAATTCCGGAGACTCTTAAAGACCAATGGAGGATCCTTGCCAGCTTGCGCTCGTTGCTGCGGTCTCACCAGTAGAACGGCGTCGGAAGGGCAAAGAGAGACGTTTTCGGCCAACTGAAGGCAGCGGTAGCAAATCAAACTGATCTGTTGTGCTATGGATTGAATCGGTGTCAGGAGAGGAGATGGGTAGTTACTACCTGAAGTGGAGCCGAGCGGATAAGCCTGAGACCTTCGATCTGCTCCAGGAGGAGATCTTCATTGGGCGCAGATCGGATTCCGGGATTGTGCTGCGGGATCCCTATGTTTCCAGGCGGCACGCCAAGCTGGTCAAGAACGAAGGGGGCTTTACTCTGGTCGACCTAGACAGTACTCATGGCACCTTCGTCAACGGGCTCCAGATTCAGGAGCAGCACCTGAAAGAGGGGGATTGTATTCAGCTCGGTAGAGGAAATGTCGAGCTGATCTATCTTTCCCCCGGCTACGTTGGAGCTCCCAACACGATGATGGTGGACCGGAGTCTCCAGAAATCGGTTCTGCAATTGTCCACGGTTCTACCTTCGGCCACGACCAAGTCCTCGGACTTGGAGAAGTTATTGCGTGTCCTTGATTTCCGATATCAATGGGAAAAGAGTTTTTCTGCTGAGAAGACCCTGCAGCAACTCCTCGGATCGGCTTTGGACGTGAGCGGGGCCGAACGGGGTTTTCTTCTGACTCGTAGTCCTGAAGGGTTCAGCTATGTCGCGGGAATGAACCAGGGGAGCCAGCTTCTTTCCGAGTCGGAGTTTCAGACCAGCCAAAGTGTCGTCGAGCAAGTGGACCGGGAGGGAAAGTCGCTTTTTATGACCGAGGGGATCGATCAGAATCTGGCCAGCCAGGAGAGCATCGTCAATCTTCAGCTTCGGGCAGTGGCCTGCCTGCCGCTGAAATGGTTGTCCTCCCAGTCGGAGGCTCCGGAGGTGCGAGGCATCCTGTACCTCGACAGTACCAGCAGCATGCACACGCTGACGGGACTCGACCAGAAGATTTTGACCAGAATTTCGATTGAGGTCGGTAGTGTCTTCGAAAAACTAGAGCTGATCCAAAGCTTGGAGCAGGGAAGAGTGGTCGAGAAGGAATTGGCCCTGGCTCAGGCGACTCAGCAGTCACTTCTCCCGCAGGAGATACCCGACTCGGAGCACTTCTCAGTCCATGCCTACAGCTGTCCCACCCGCTATGTCGGTGGAGACTACTACGATTTTCTGGACGGGGGGACAGGGGGGCTGACAGGTGTGCTGGCCGATGTGTCCGGGAAGGGTGTGTCGGCTGCCCTCTTGAGTTCCTTCCTGCAAGGGGTGCTTGAGGCGGAATATCAGTCAGGGGCTCCCCTGGATGATGTCCTCAATCGCACCAATCGGCACCTTCATCAAAAAACCCAGAGCAATCGATTCGTAACACTCTTTCTTTTCCACCTCAGCGGCAGCGGGGAGGGCGTCTACATCAGTGCCGGTCACAACCCAGCCTATTTGCTGCGCTCGTCGAGTGGTGAGATTGAGGAACTGCCCTCGAAGAATCCGATTCTGGGGGCCTTTGATTTTGTTACCTATGAGACCACCCCTTTTCAGCTCCGACTCGGCGATCTACTGGTTGTCTACTCCGACGGCGTGACCGAAGCGATGGATCCGGATGGCAATATGTTCGAAGAAAAGAGGTTGATCCAGCTTGTGCAGGAGTTCGGACCCTCCGGTGGGGAGGCGCTCGAACAGAAGATCCTGGAGTCACTCGACCAATTCACACAGGGGATGGACCAGACCGACGATATTACCCTCCTCGTGATCGAGAGAATCGCTTGAGGGACGAGAACAGAAGTCCCAGATTCGAGATCTGCAGGCACATGAGTTTCTATCCACAGCTGGTTGCACACTTCTCTCTTGCGTCCGCACTGCCCGGAACCTACGATTGAACGGTAGACATGGCAAGGGATAGCGGATCAGGCGAGACCAGTCTCTCCAATACACAGTTGGGCGACTACGAAATCCTCGATCCTCTCGGGATTGGTGGGATGGGTGAGGTGTATCGTGCCCGTGACAGCCGCTTGGATCGCCAGGTGGCCATCAAGGTGCTGCCCAACGAGTTCACTGAAGACCCAGAGCGGCTGGCCCGCTTTGAGCGCGAAGCCAAGCTGCTGGCCTCACTCAATCACAGCAACATCGGTGCGATCTACGGTTACGAGGAAGCCGAAGGCCAGAAGTTTTTCGTTTTGGAGCTGGTCGAGGGTGAGACGGTCGCCCAGCGGCTGGACAAAGGGCCTCTTCCGTTGAGAGATGCACTCAGCATCGGGATCCAGATCGCCGAGGGTGTAGAGGCCGCACATGAGCGAGGAGTCATTCATCGGGACCTGAAACCTGCCAACGTCAAGCTGACGCCGGACGGTAGGGTAAAGGTGCTGGACTTTGGGCTGGCCAAGGCTCTGGAACTTGAGGAGGAGTCCCCTCGGGTGGATCTAACCCGATCCCCAACACTGACTCACGACTCGACTCGGGCGGGTGTCATTCTAGGCACGGCCCCCTATATGAGTCCGGAGCAGGCTGAAGGAAAGCCGCTCGATCCCCGATCTGACATCTTTTCTTTTGGCTCCCTACTCTACGAGATGATTACGGCTCAACAGGCTTTCTCGGGTGATACCCAGACGCGTGTGCTGGCCGCCATCCTGGAGAAGGATCCGAAGCCGATTGGCGAGATTGTCCAAGGGACACCGCCCGAGGTGGATCGGATCATCTCCCGATGTCTTCGCAAGGATCCTGGACGTCGATTCCAGAACATGCAGGACTTGAGGCTGACCCTGGAGGACTGCCTCCACGATCAGGAAGCCCCTTCTGCGCGAATGCGCCGAGATGGGTCGGTCA
The DNA here is from genome assembly GCA_047514575.1 of Acidobacteriota bacterium. Taxonomy (GTDB): domain Bacteria; phylum Acidobacteriota; class UBA6911; order RPQK01; family JAJDTT01; genus CAUZIZ01. Next base: position 13,588 of record JAKZYH010000808.1, read on the forward strand.
GATTCTGGAAATGGACGGCGGCTGCCTTGGGCGTCCTGCTGGTGTTGGCCCTGGGACTGTCGACCTTCCGCTGGACTCGGCATCGACTTTACCACCGGCAACCGGTTCTCAGCCGTGTCACCTCGGTTTCGGGACTCACCATCGATCCGGCATTTTCCGGAGACGGCAGCCTGTTGGGATACGCTTCCGATCGCAGTGGCGAGGGCAACCTGGATATCTGGATACAACAAATCGGTGGAGGGGTATCCCGTCGAACTGCTCACGAAGCCGATGACCGCGAACCTTCGTTCCATCCGGATGGCACCAAGGTAGTCTTTCGCTCCGAGAGGGCTAGTGGAGGTATCTACTGGACGACCACGCTGGGTGACGAGGCCAACCCTAGATTGGTAGTGGAAGAGGGACGCCGGCCTCGAGTTTCCCCTGACGGCACCCGGATAGCCTACTGGATTGGCCAGATCGGATCGGGATACAAGCGGGGGAGTCTTTACACCATCCCTTGGGCTGGAGAGAGTCTTCCAGTCCGACTGGCCCCAGACTTTGCCGTGGCCAGTCATCCAGTCTGGTCCCCTGATGGGGAGTACATTCTCTTTCTGGGTTGGGCTGAAGCCGAGTCGATGGAAAACGAGGATTTTGACTGGTGGATGGTGAACCTCCAAGACGGCAAAACCCAAGCTCTGGGAATGGGCAATAGAATGACGAGGCGTGGGCTGAGTCAGCCTGTCGTTCCCAGCGTCTGGGTTGCAGAGAGCAACGAGTTGATTTTTTCGGCGACAAAGGGAGACAGCACCAACCTTTGGCAGGTTCCGCTGTCGACTCTAACGATGTCGATCGCTGGACCCTTGGAACAGCTAACTGCTGGCGTGGGTCCCGAGCTCCAGCCCCACGCGGTTGCTCCCAATAAGATCGTATTCTCGACCCAGATGGAGAACCTCGACCTCTGGAGCCTGGACATCGATGCCGATGCGGGCCGAGTGCGAGAGGGGGCTGAGCTGAATCGCTTGACCAATCACGCCGGCGAGGACTCCCACCCTTCCCTGTCAACGGACGGCAACAAGGTTGCCTTCGTCTCGACTCGATCCGGAAATCCAGACATCTGGCTGATGGATCTGCAGACCCGGACGGAGATCAACCTGACCGCCACTCCGGGGGATGAGCGGTGGCCCAAGACTGGGCTGACCGGTTCCAGGGTGGCGTACGGTACCCGATCCCGGGGCCCCAATCCCTGGACCATCTTTACGGTAGAAACGGAGGGCGATCTTACGCGCAAAAGGAGCTGCAGCGACTGCGGAAGGCCTCTCGATTGGTGTTTGACTGGGGATTTTATTCTGTACGTCAAAGGGCAATCGAATCAAAGCGTGTGGATGCTGGAGGAGGCGACCTCCCAGAAATTCAAGCTATTGGAGCACCCGGATTTTAACGTAGTCCAGGCTCGTCCTGATCCTCTTGACCGCTGGATCGCCTTTACGGTCGAGGAGGAGCCGCTCAGAGCCCGGGTCTACATTGCTCCTTTCCGGATGGAGGATCTGGCGGAGCAAGGCGGGATCGCACCGGCCCAGTGGATACCCGTGACCGATGGCGAGCGTTGGGACGGGATGGCCCGGTGGTCACCCAATGGCAACTTCCTGTACTTCGTATCTGACCGCAAGGGTTCTCGGGGTATCTGGGCTCAGAGGCTCGAACCCAGCAGCAAGAAACCCATCGGTGAACCCCGCCTGATCCGAGACTTTGAGGAGACCCGTCTGTCGCTTTCCGGTGTCTCACCCGGTTCTCTCAGAATCAATGTGGCCCAGGACAAAATCGTCTTCACCTTGAGAGAGAGGACGGGCGATGTCTGGCTGGTAGATTTGACCAGGCGGGAATGAAGCACGGACTGGAAGGGTTTCGTAAGTATCAATCCACCTGAGCTGCTAATCAGGTGAAAGGAGGCGACCCATGAATCCGTTCTCGAAACTGCATTCGCCAAGACCGGAAGAGGTTCTCCCAGGCCGCCATGAGGCGATGCCCGTGCCGGAATCTCACTTTGTTCTGGAAAACCCTCTGAGTCCTCCTTTTCCAGAGGAAATGGAGCTAGCTCTCTTCGGTATGGGCTGTTTCTGGGGCGCCGAGCGAAAGTTCTGGGAAGCGGACGGCGTTTTCTCTACCGCCGTCGGTTATGCCGCAGGGATTACACCGAATCCCACCTACGAGGAGGTCTGCAGCGGCCGAACTGGCCACAACGAAGTGGTGCGCGTCGTCTTTGATCCCGGTTCTACCCACTACGAGGCAATGCTCAGGGTCTTCTGGGAAACCCACGATCCTACCCAGGGGATGAGGCAGGGCAACGATAGGGGAACCCAGTACCGGTCGGGAATCTACACGCTGTCAGAGGAGCAGTCGGGTTTGGCAGAGGATTCCCGGAGTGCCTACCAGGAGATGCTGACCCAGGCTGGATACGCGTCTATCACGACGGAGATCCTAGCCGCACCCGAATTCTATTACGCCGAGGATTACCACCAGCAGTACCTGGCCAAGAACCCC
>JAKZYH010000809.1:0-2643 GCA_047514575.1 Acidobacteriota bacterium
GTTCCACTTCCCGTGGCCGTCGTGTGGGGGATGGAGGTTCCGTCGTTTCGCCGAAAATACCAGAACAGCCTTTCCGAGCCCTCCCAGCCTTCCCCTTCTCCCCAGGCCAGGATGGGAAGGATCCGGATGCCTCGTCTGGTAAAGAAGATATTTCGATGCCCGTTGGGATACCCAAGCGACCGCTCGTAGGCGTAGAAGGCGACGAAATTCTCCAGTTGGAAGCAATCGGCGACCTTCTGGCTGAGCCACCAGCTATAGGGCTCCTCCACGTCATCATTGTGATCAGTGATTCCCAGAAAATCCAACCGGGCGGCGTCAAGCGCCTAGCGGTAGGTGTCCAGGAGGGAACCGTCCCTGCCTCCGTCCATGGAGAGATCTGTGTGGCGGTGCATGTCGCCCCGATAGATGGAATAGGTCTTCTCTCGCAGCCGGACCCTGTAGGATCGAATCCGTTCGACCTGTTCTGCCTCATTCGGATGGATACGGTCAAATGGCGGCGATGGCTCCGGCTGGTAGGCCTTCAAGTCCGGCGCCGAGCTTACGGACTGGCTTTCGAAGAGGCCCACCAGGATCTGACCGTGCTGCTGCAGGTAGAACTTGGTGCTGCGGTTGTCGGTGGGCCACACTGCCCAGAGGCGACCGTCGGAGTCCAGCGCCGAGGACGGCCTCATGTTCTTGCGTCCACTGCTGTGCGGCACAAACATCAACTCGCCCCAGCGGGAGCCGTCGTAGCGCGTGCAGGAGAGCTCCCAGCGCGGCCAGTAGATGGTGCCTGGAGAATCCGGCTGTCGACTGCTCATATGACGCAGGAACAGCCAGGGACTGCCCTTGGAATCGATGGCCAGATGGGGCAGTTCCCAGTTCCCGGTCAGAACATCTGAGAGCTGCCCTGCCGGAGTCAGGGTCTTGTCTCCTTCCAGGCAAACCACCCGGATCGACCTATCCTGTTGCAACCCCACACCCTGATGCACCGCCAGCTCGCCCGTGTCCTTCCCCCACTCCTCACCCGACTCCTCCCAGGCCAACCACACTCGATTCCTCTCGTCCACAGCCACCGTGGGATGGGCCTCAAAACGCTCGCTGTCCGCCACCGCCTGGACCTTTCCCCAGGAGCCGTTTGTGAACCGCCTCAAGTAGACGTCATAACTACCCGAGGCGTAGCCGTCCCAGGCGAGGGCAATCGACCCGTCCGATCCGGCTGCCGCCGCGGGAAGCCAGTTGTTTCCCGAGGCTGATTCTCCCTGGCTCACCTGGGTCTCCTCTGACCACTGCTCGCCGTCAAAGCTCTTGGTAAAGATCTGGCTGGACTCGCCCACCGTCCTCTGCCAGAAGACCCACAGTTGACCGCGGGAGTCGGAAACGACCCGAGGGTACACGTCGGGAGAAGGACCGTCGGTCAGCTTTTCGACAGAAGACCAGTCGCTTTCCTCCAGGAAACGTCCATACAGGTCCCAGTTGCCATCGACTTGCATGGACCAGATCACCCAGACGCGTCCGGCGACGTCCTCCCCAACAGCGGTCTGGAAGACGTCGGCCCCGCGGGTGAGGACGAACACGGGCCCCCAGGTGTCACCCACCTTCCTGCGGACGCAGACCGCGTCAGCCCCATCCCGATACTCCTGCCAGGCGACCCAGAGATTCCCCGAAGCCGACGACAGAAGGGAGGGGAAGTCCTGCTGAGCCGTCCGCTCTGCGGCAATTCTCGCAGCAGGGGGCACCCGCTCCACGCGAACCGTTGCGTCCAGGAATAGCACCGGCTCAAAAGGCGGCAACCGGTCGGGATGAAAGCTGAAGTCTCCCTGCTCCGTTTTCACCCTGACCGGGGCCCGTCCGGGGTTCTCCCAGACGTGTAGCAGGAGGGTTGGAGACTGCAGGCGGTACTCCTTGCTGTAGCGCATCCAGACCTGGCGGGTGCTGCAGATCCAGCTCAGAGCGTCGCGAACAAAGTCGTTGGGGAACTTCGGGTCCTGGGAAAGCCCGTAATTGTGGGCCCGAAAACGGTCGGCCTCTACCTGTAACCTCTGTCCCTGGGAGGGTAAGAGATTCCCGTCCCAGGACTGCTGAACGGCGTCCTTCAAGCCGAAGGTCAGCCGGAAGGAGCCAGACGGCAAGGAAAGCCTGCTGGCAGGCACCACCTCGACCCCTTCCCCTTCTTCCGGAGGAAAACTCTGGCAGGCCCCAGTCCAGAACACCGCCGCCAACAGAAGGGATAAAGGCAACCCCTTCGCCCCGCTTCCCGCCATGGACCACCTCCTTGCTTACACGGCGACAGACGGATTGGGTGAAACGGTTCGCCGTGGAGACTTAGGGCTCGTGCAAAAATAACTTCACATTCTGGCATCTCATCTTCACACCATCTTCGGCCGCTCTTCAATCGCGAAATCCTCAACGTAGGCCCCACTACGCCTTGCGGTGTCGCTCAATCGTTTGCGACCAAGTCTGGTTCAAATCTGAGCGCCAACTCTACGAAGTTATTCTTGCACGAACCCTTAGCGCGTCGCGGGATCTATAATAACAGTCTCGATTCTGGTGTGAAGGTTGCCCTTCTTGGCGTCGCCTTCGTCGAAGGAAAGGGAGGAGGTAGGCACTGTCAAGTTAATCTCGGCCGAGCGATTCTAAGGCACACGTGTACCTGCCTTCTCC
>JAKZYH010000810.1:0-6812 GCA_047514575.1 Acidobacteriota bacterium
GAAATCCGACCGTCCGGGATGACAAAGGGGGCTTGCGGAAACGTGAGCTATGGCGGAACTAGGAACCCGGCGCACAACCGAAAGGGTGCGTACCGGAAACTCTCCGCCTACGGCTGCGCGCGCCGTACTTCTACCTGACCAAGGCGCTAATCCTTTAACCGTGTCTAGTCTTCCTGGCCTGGTGCTGATGCACCACTACGGCACTCATAAAGAAAACGAACTCACCCACCAAAAACCACAACCGTGAAGCTATGGAAACAGTAGTGGCGGTGGTCAGAGGAAGTCCAGCCATGACCAGATAGCCGACCATTACTCCTTCTCGCACCCCAAGTCCACCAGGAGCCAGGAACGCCAATATCCCCAGGCTCGCCGCCAGTGGGAAGGCCAGGACGACGCTCCCGGTGAGGCTGAACTCGATCAGGGCCGATACCAGTAGATAGAATCCCATGCCCCAGAGTATCCAATAGCAGAGGATCCAGGGCATCACCCGCACCGCCGAAGCCAGATCCAGAGTAGGTAGGCGAGAACCGGGCCGGACCATATTGAACAGACTCTCCACCATCCTGTGCACCTGGGGACTGAAGCCAGCAAGGCAAAGTCCAATCCACGAAAGCAGAATCACCCAGCCATACCTCTGCAGTTCACCAACGCTGAAGAGGCCCAATGCTCCCAACAGAAGCCCAATCCAGAGACCGATCAGTTGCTCTTGGACGGACAAGGAAGACAGGGTGACCATGGGCCGCTGTTGCTTGTGCGCGATATAGGCCGCACGTCCGACCGCCAACCAGACTTTGCCGGGGACATACTTCCCGAAGACTGATAGCCCCATGGACGCGATGGACTCCCCAATCCCAATGGCGAGTCCAGATTGGGCGAGCACTTTCCGCCAGGAGAACGCGGTAACGACAAAGCCCGAGAACAAGAAAAGAAGCGAAAGCGCGAGCGAGGTATACGAAGAGACCGTAGGGATTAGCACGACTTCCAGACGCACCAGGTAGAGAACCAAGAAGAGCAGCGACCCACAAAGAAACCAGCCGAAGAAATATTTCATGGAAGAGGAATGCAGCATCAGGGTTTTCGTGCCAGGATCACGGTCCAAGGGATGGGATGAAAGCGAGCCACAGGTTCCAGCTCCTGAGCAACGAACTTCTCAAAGGACCGCGCACTCCAATGATTGCAGTGACCCTCGGTATTTCCCCAGCGCCGCAGATACGCACCCCGAGCCAGGTTCAGCAGTCTCCACAGCGGCTCTCGAGGTACGGTGGCTAACACGTACTTAGACGAAACCCTTCTCAGTTCAGCCAGAGCCTGTGACGGAACTTCAAGATGCTCTAACACCTCGGAGCAGGTAACAAGCTCGAAGCTGCCGGTTCTGAAGGGTATCGCATACGCGCTTCCGACCTGCACGTTGCAGCAAGGCAGGTTTCGCTTGGCATCTGCGACTTCGACCGGGTCCAGGTCGATGGCCGCACAGGTGACTCCCTCGAGATGGGGCTGCAAATGCCTGAGCACCATCCCCTCGCCGCACCCCACGTCCAAGAGCGAGCGCACCCCTAGAGAAGAGACGGTCTCATCGATCGTCCGAAAGAACTGGCTGAGGAGGTACCGGCTCATGGGATTGGAAGTGGTGTACTTGGCGTGCTTGCTGCCTGGTGGATCGCCGGTGGCTTCCGGAGACTCGCCCGACACGGCTTTCTTTCTGGCTGCACTGGCGTTCTGGTCCGGAATTATTCCGTCCTCCCCTTCAGAGCCCATCGGAGATTCGCCTTTGCCCGCCTGAAGTCGGGACGAATCGCTAGCGCTTTCTGGCACGCCTCAATTCCCTTCTCCCACTGCTCGAGATGATTGGACGCGGCACAGATGTTGTTGTAGGCAAGGGCGGAACGGGGCTCCAGCTCCAAAACTCTCTGGCTGACCGTGATGCTCTCTTCGTATTCTCCGACTTCGTAGTGAGCGAGAGACAGGTCGATGTAGTTGGCCACGGTCGGCTCGTCCTGGACCTTGGCAAGCTGCAGAGCTAGATGCGCCCGAGGATCCGTCCGGGCTTTCAGCTCGCTCAAGAGCGCCCGTATTCCGACGTGCTCCGGGCTGAGCCGACGGCCCTTCTGCAGCAGTTTCAACGCCTCCTCGCGGCGCTCGTGCTTTGCCAGGAACTTGGCGTAGTGATAGTAAGAAGGCGGGTTCGCAGGGCCGTGTCGGAGACCGTCCTTGAAGTGCTGTTCGGCCGCGTCGGGTTGACCGGTGGCATCCTTCAAGATGCCCAGGTTGGTGTGAGTGTACGGGTAGACCGGCCACAGTTCCAGCGATCGCTGGTACGACTTCAGCGCGGCAGAATAGTTTCCCTTCTCCATCTGAGAAAGACCGTAGTTCAGGTGTCCTCGGCCGTTTTCAGGACTCTTCTGCGTGACGTCGCGCCACAGAGCTTCGCTCGAACTCCAGACCTGGTTTCGCTGTCGCACTCCGTAGACATGTCCTGCCAGGACCAGGAGGAGGAGAGCGGGGATCACAAGCCGTGGCAGGAGTCCTCGGCGTCCGGATTCCTCGCGCTGAATCACCCAGAGACCGACCGCCCAGCCTACGCTCAGCGACAACCCGATATAGGGAAAGAAGGTTCGGTGGTCGTTGGCGATCTGGAACAGCGGAACAAAGCTGGACGTGGGCAGCAGGGCGATGAAAAACCAGAGAATTCCATAAGAGATCGGACGCGTTCGCGGCTTTTTTGCCAGGGCGACGCTTACCACCAAGAGCCCAATGACAACGGCCAACCCGTAGATTACGCGTACGTCCACCCAGGTGGTAATGAGCCGGAAGTCCGGGTCGGCGCTCAACTCGAGCGGAAGCAGAAAATTGCCTAGATAGTGTGTGACGACATAGCACTGCGTCAGGAGATAGTCGATTCGGCTGACACCGGTATTAGACGAGACCGTAGTCGAAGGCGTCATGAAAAACTGATTGAACAAAAAAAGAAAAACGGCAACAGCAAGCGCTGGAGCACACCTTGTGGCGGACCGGGTCAGCTTCTTTAGTTCAGAACCACCTCCCACGGAAGCGTCGAATAGCTTTTCCTCGAATAGGGCGATGTAGAGAAACAGTAGCGCCGCCGCCATGACCCCGGTCTGCTTGGTATAAATTCCAAGAATAAGGGTCAGCAAATACAGGTGCAGCTTCCTGGTTTTCGGATACTGATAGAGAACCAGGCTCGCCACTACACACAGGGTCGAGAAAGAGTCGGTTCTGGCGCAGATGTAGTTGACCGTCTCGGCGTTGGCCGTGTGCAACCCATAGAACGCCGTCGTGAAGAGCGCGATCAACGGATTGAGCCGATGCTCGAAGCTCAGGTCCAGTATCCGGCGAAACAACACGAAGATCAGGACTAGCTGGACCAGGTACCAGAAGAACAGCGAGAAATGGAAGTAGAAAGGATCGAGGCCGCCCGCCAACCAGTAGTCGATGGCATTGAGGGTCGTGGACAAAGGACGGTAGGACTGGTTGGCCGGTAGCGAACTCGAGGTTGTGCCGTCGGTGAAAAACCGGGGCACGTTGGCCAGTTCTCGGATCGCCTGGTTGTTGACGATGGTGTGAGAGTCGTCGAACTGGAAGCCGTTGTCGAAGTGATTCGAGTAGGCAAGGATGACGATCGCCAGGAACACTGCCCCCAGCAGATAGGACTTCACTCTCGGGCTCATGGCTGGCCCGAATTGACGCGGAGTCCACTCTCGAGCAGCGCCTTGAAATGGTTTCGGCTGACCTCTCCGTATCCAGGGCTGCTCATGATATTCTGCGGGTCTGGAACGATTTCAAGGATCTCGTAGCCGTCGGCACCCAGGTCACGGTACCCGCGCAGGTATCCATCTTTGAATCCCAAGACGTGCCCGAACTCGTGAGCCAGTGTCCTGGGACGGTGAGGCTGCGGACCGAGCACGATACAGCGGGGGCCTTTCACATGAGTCGATCTGGCTCCCGTCGTCAGGCAGCCACTATCCCTCGGAAAGAGGGAGACGTGCTGTCCCAGATCCAGGGTTGTCCCTCGCGCGGGAGCTCCTTTTCCGTATAGCTTGTCCGGTGGGATGTAGGAGATTGAGAGCTCGACACGAAACTTCTTCCCCTGATCCTCTATCTGCCAAAAGCTTTCGACCGCAGCCTTGAACGACCGAAGGAAGCTCTCCTTTTCGATATCCGTGAACATCGGAACCCGGAGGACCCAGCTGTTGGGACGAGGACGATCCAGCTTCAGGAATGAACGGGGGTAGACCTGATTGGTGTGGGCACCAATCCGATCGGCAAGCGTCCGCTCTCGTTTCCGCAGCTCCAACTCGAGCTCAGACCCAGTCTTTGCGGAGTCGATGGATTGGAGGCCATCCAAGTCACTCTCGAAGACGGATGCATCCCCGTCCTCGAGAGCAGATCGGATTGCCGCACGCTCTAGTACTGCTTCGTAGAGCTGGGTTTGCCGGTCGAACGGCGATGGGTTTTCCGCAATTTTGCCCTGCCAGAAGCGATTGTGCTGGATGTGACGGTCGATCAGCCGGTGCTGGGCTTTGAGCGTCTTGTAATCGGAGACCATCCGTTCGGAGATCGCCAACCGGTCGGAAGGTTCGAGACTCCAAATCCGCTCCAACTGGATTTGGAGCAGCCGAGCCAGCTCTCCCATTTGTCGGCGGATCATTCTTTCCGTACGCGGCCAACTGTAGGACATCGAGGGTTGCTGCGGTCTCTTAGCTGGTATCCTGGCATGCGGCAGGATCTCTGGCACCATCCGGTAGCCGTAACGGAGCCGCTGGGGCGGAATCTTCGCCAACTGTCTCGCCAGGTGAGGGGCTTCTTGGTGCAAGTGATCCATTAGTGAGGAGTAGGTGCTCTCAAGACGCTTCGAGTATTGACCATAGAGCTCCTCGACGGCGGCAGCACGTTGGACGTGAGCATTCCCTGCGAACAACACGACTGCGATAAGAAACATGCTAGTCAACAAGGGTACCTTGGTGCTGGTACCCATCGTCAAGGGATGATCCGCTGAACGGCGCAGATTGACCTGAAACCTGGACGCAGCTTTGTCCTCCAGGCCGAGGTATTCTCTCTTAAGTGAATAGGAGTTTGCTTTCTGGTTCGATTCTACGCCAAGTATGCAATTAAGCAAAAGGGGCTGAAATGAGGTGGGTGGAAAAATCGATGAGGAGCCAGGGGGCCTAGCCCGCCTAGCCCGGGTTAAGGGTAGGCTAGAAAGCAGAACGCTCTATAAGATATTGATTTAAAATAGCTTAGATGATTCGCTTCCAGATTTACTCCTTGATGCTTGGAATTTGAGACTTGAGATTTGTTTGTATCTTGTGTCTTGTACCTTGGAATTCTCATAGCTTCCACGGTGCTCGATACTCTCGTCGCAGCAAACCTTTTGCTTCCGCGTCGTCGATGATTTTTTCCTCCGGCTCCTTGACTGTACCACCTGGTGGCCGGGGCGCGTACCGCCTCCGGGAAGCGATCCTCCGATGACTCCAGCAGGGGAGGCGCGTTGATGCAAGGGCAGACCGGCACTCCGTAGGGGCGGGCAGCACGGATGAAGTCGGTGACCGGTAGGGTAAAAGGTGTGTAGTCTCCGCCTGCGATCAGCATGTCGACAAGGTCCTCCCGCAGCCAGCTCTCCAGAGCCAAACCGATCCCGGCCGAGAGCCGCAGCGTCCCAGGCACCCGGGCCGAAAGTAGGAGCGGCCGGCTCCGTGCAGCCGCAATTTCATCCATGTGATTGCGAATTCGCCTCAAGAAAGAGGTCATGATTTCCGTCTCTTCGGGCGAAACGGGACGCCCTTGGAAGACGCTCTTGAAGAGGACGGGGTGATAGACAACGTCCGATTCGATCGAAATCGAACGGCCGCTTTCGCCGCCTAGAAGCGGACGTTCAGATCAAACCTTGAACTTGACACCCACCTTTCCTTGGGGTATCGACGTAGGCACCGCTCGACGGTCTAGTTCGGAGGTCTACCATGCATAGACAATTCTTAAGGTCGTTTTCTTTATTTCTAGGCAGCGCCCTGTTGTCTCTTGCTACGGCGACACCGGTCCTGGCCAACGAACTGTGGGTGACACCGGCCAAGAAACACGCCGATAAGGCGGTGGGAGACTGGGCGGCCACTCGATTCGGAGATACGCACTTTAGTTTCGGGATCCCCGATAACTTTGACGGTTTCCTTGGCGCAACAGTGGTGCTGATCGCCAAGGAAAGTGGGGAGATCAGTTATGATCTGCATCTTTCCATCTCGCAAGACGCCCTAAGCCATGATGACTTCACGGATTCGATCCAGGATTTGCCAGCGGTGGTGGTGAAAGGCCAACTGCTGGAACTTGATGTCTCTGCTATCTTTCCTAGTGACTTAGTGGCAGGCGTCGACTATGCGAGTCTTCATCTCAATGCCCGGCACGGTAGAGGGCACCGCGATGGTGATGACGACGACGATGATGATCGGCCGCAGGGAGGCTCCAACCTCGCCCAGGTAATCGGCCTGCGCTTCCAGTACGAAGGACCGGTTGGCGCAGACGGCCCGGAAGATCCCCGGGGTGAGACCGGGCCCACGGGCCCGTCCGGACCCAGCGGCCCCCAGGGTGAGACAGGGGACACGGGGGCGACGGGACCCAGCGGCCCCCAGGGTGCGACAGGAGATGACGGCCGTAATAGCCTGACACGTGTTTTTGTAGATCCACAGGGGGCAGCGTCAGCACAGTGCTTCCCTTTTGGCGGAGTAGATCTTCTATTTGGCCTCGATCAGAATGGTAACAGCGTGCTTGATGATGTTGAAGTCCAGGGAAGCTATAATGTCTGCAAC
>JAKZYH010000811.1:0-17952 GCA_047514575.1 Acidobacteriota bacterium
GCTTCATCCTGGCGCGTCTGGAGAAGGAAGGACTCGAGCCTTCTTCCGAGGCCGACAGGACCACGCTCATTCGCCGTCTCAACCTCGATCTGCTAGGTCTGCTGCCCGGTCCAGCCGAGGTCGAAGAATTCCTCGCCGACACCCGAACAGATGCCTACGAAAGATTGGTGGACGAGCTTTTGAAGTCCCCCCACTATGGGGAGCGTTGGGCCCGGCATTGGTTGGACCTGGCCCGCTACGCCGATTCCAACGGTTACAATATCGATGCACCGCGTGACATCTGGCTGTACCGCGATTGGGTGATCGACGCTCTCAACCGGGACCTTCCCTTCGACCAGTTCGTCATTGAGCAGATTGCCGGAGACCTGTTGCCCGACGCCAACGAGCAGCAGATCATTCCCACCGGCTTTCACCGAAATACGCTGCTGAACCTGGAGGGAGGCGTCGACTTCGAACAATATCGCGTGGAAGCCGTAGTCGATCGTGTTAGCACTACCGGCTCCGCCCTACTGGGGCTGACTTTGGGCTGTGCCCGCTGCCACGACCATAAATACGACCCCATCTCTCAGCGAGAGTTCTATCAGTTGTATGCCTTTTTCAACAACATCGACGAACTCAGTGGAGAACATGGCGAGGACAAGCGGAAGACTGCCCACGAGCCACTCCTCGAGTTGGCGACCCCGGAACAGCTGGTTCGTCGGGAAGCGTATCGTTCCCAATACCGCCTGCTGGAGAGCGAACTGGAGAAGTACCAGAAGTCGCTACTCACCCGTCAGGCCGAGTGGGAACAGGCTTTGAGCGAGGAGGAACGCAAGCAACTCGAGCCCGAAATTGAAGAGATCGTCGGAATCTCTCCGGAGGAGCGGAATGACTTCCAGAAAAGAGCGATCGAGAAGGTCTTCAAGGCGACGGATCTGGGCTATACGACCCGGGAGTCCGGCTTGGCAGCCCTGGAAAAGGTCGAACCCAGGATTCCGCGCTCGATGGTCATGCGAGAACTGCCTGAGCCGCGCGAGGCCTATGTCCAACTCGGGGGTGACTTCCTGAGAAGGGGTATCCGAGTATATCCGGCGGTGCCGTCAGTACTGCCGTCATTGGCACCGAAGGAGAATCCAAATCGTCTCGATCTGGCGCGCTGGCTGGTTGACCCCCAGAATCCGCTGACCCCTCGAGTCACCGTGAACCGAATCTGGCAGCGCTTCTTCGGCAAGGGTCTGGTAGAGACAGAAAATGATTTTGGCACTCAGGGCTCGCCCCCCACTCATCCTGAGCTCCTGGATTGGTTGGCTTCGGAGTTCGTAGCACGGAAGTGGAGCCTGAAGGGCGTGCACAAGTTGATTGTCACCTCGGCAACCTACCGTCAGTCCTCACGGGGGCGCAAAGAGCTGGCTGCCGTCGATCCTCGAAATCTTCTTCTAGGGCGCCAGAACAGGCTGCGTCTGGAAGCGGAGACCGTCCGTGACGTCGGACTGTCGGTGTCCGGGTTGCTGACCCGAAAGGTCGGTGGGCCCAGTGTTTTTCCCCCGCAGCCGGCAGGAGCTGGGAGGGTCACGCAAGTGGACCGCAAATGGACTGCTGCAAGCGGACCCGATCGTTATCGGCGGGGTATGTACACGCATTTCTGGCGCTCGAGTCCTCATCCGGGTCTGATGGTCTTCGACGCACCCGATTCCACCACCAGCTGCACCCGACGGAACCGTTCCAACACGCCCCTGCAAGCGTTGACGCTGCTCAATGATGAGGCCTTCTACGAGTTTGCACAGGGTCTGGCTGCGAGGGTTCTCAAAGACGGTCCTCCCGACCGCTCAGAGCGCATCGCCTACGCCTTTCGGTTGGGACTTGGCCGTCGGCCCCAGCCGAAGGAGCGGGAGCGTCTGGAAGACTTTTTGCTGGAGCAGCGCGAGGATTTCGGAAAGAATCCCAGGGAAGCTCAGGCAGCCCTTCCGCTGCAACTGTCTCGGGAAGCGGACCCGATTGAGATGGCTGCCTGGACGGCGGTTTCGCGGGTGTTGCTAAACCTCGACGAGTTCATCACCAGAGAATAGTCCAACATGAGCCTCTATCAGCAGATCCTGCGAGCCAACACCCGCCGACATTTCTTCCGCCAATGCGGGGTCGGATTGGGAAAGGTTGCACTGGCGTCTCTGTTGGCCGACGCCCGGTCGTTTGCCGCTGGCCGTCCCCAGGTTCCCAATCCCCTGGCCCCAAAGAAACCTCATTTCCCTGCCCAGGTGAAGAGCGTCATCTTCCTGTTCATGGCTGGAGGACCCAGCCAGTTAGAGCTTTTCGAGTACAAGCCGAAGCTGGTTGAGCTGAACGGCGAACCCATCCCTCCCTCGTTCATGGAAGGCAAGCGGTTTGCCTTCATGAGCAGTTTCACCAAGGAGGTGCCCAAGCTGTTGGGCACGAGGCGGGAGTTCAGTCGTCACGGCCAGAGCGGACGCTACGTCTCCGAGCTCTTGCCCCACACCGCTACCGTCGTCGATGACCTTGCCTTCTTGTCCTCGGTGTCCACCCAGAACTTCAACCATGCTCCCGCCAAGATCTTTCTGAACACGGGGTCCACACGCTTCGGACATCCCTCGATGGGATCCTGGGTCACCTATGGATTGGGGAGCGAGTGCCAGGATCTGCCGGGCTTCGTGGTGTTGCAATCGGGCCCCAGAGGACCCCGAGGAGGAGCGCTCAATTGGGGAAGCGGCTTCGTTCCCAGCACCCACCAGGGCGTGCCCTTTCAGAGCGGCGGTGATCCGATCTTGAATCTCTCGAGCCCTGACGGAATCAGCCCCAGACGCCAGGCCCAGACGATCGAAGCCATCCGGGACCTCAACCTGGCCCGGCTCGACGAGATGGACGACCCCGAGATCGCCACCCGAATCTCATCTTACGAGATGGCGTATCGCATGCAGACCAGCGGTCCGGAGCTGATCGATTTTTCGTCAGAGAGCAAAGAGACCCTGGAACTCTATGGAGCCGAACCGGGTGAGGAGTCCTTTGCCAATAATTGCCTGCTCGCGCGCCGCCTGGTTCAGCGTGGGGTGCGCTTCGTTCAGCTCTACCATACCGATTGGGACCATCACGGTGGCAAAGAGAACCTCGAAGGGGCACTCGAAAAGATCTGTCATCAGGTGGATCAACCCTGCGCTGCCCTGATCAAGGACCTCAAGAGAACCGGTCTGCTGGACGAGACACTCGTCGTCTGGGGAGGAGAGTTCGGCCGTACCCCGATGGGCGAGGAGCGCGCGACCGTTGGGCGCAACCACCATATCGATGCCTATACCATGTGGTTTGCGGGCGGCGGCATCAAGCCCGGCCAGAGCATTGGTGCTACCGACGACCTGGGCTTCTTTTCGACCGTCGACAAGGTCGACGTCCACGACGTCCAGGCCACGATCCTGCACCTGCTAGGAATCGACCACGAAAAACTCACCTACCGCTTCCAGGGTCGCGACTTTCGCTTAACCGACGTAGGCGGGAAGCTGATTCAAAAGCTGTTGGCATAGACGCATTCGTCTGAACGTCTGAACGTCTCCTATCCTCCGAAGGTGCCGCCAACAGGTGAACTACCAGCCTTACGAAGCCAAGTCCGACAGAGCCGCGAACGACTTGAGCCGCTAGCAAAATGAGCCCCATTTCCGAGGAGAGAGCTGGACAACAGCAGAATCCCCCACATCCCGCCCGGGTCTTCTCCCGTGACAATGTCCGTGCCGGTGAGTAGCCTGACCCTAAAACTTTTGGATATACTCTGCACCGTACCATCCGAATGCAAAGATACTCCTTTCTCAACCTAGCGCGTAACGCCTTCAGCTACCACGAGAATTGGCAGCGTGCCTGGCGGAGCCCCGAGCCACAATCCCAGTACGACGTGGTGATTGTCGGCGGGGGCGGCCATGGGTTGGCCACGGCATACTACCTGGTCAAGGAACACCAGATCAGCAGCGTAGCCGTCCTCGAGAAAGGCTTCGTCGGAGGCGGCAACACCGGACGCAACACCGAAATCGTCCGCTCCAACTACCTTTGGGATGAGGCAGCCCACATCTACGAGTTCTCGCTGAAGCTTTGGGAGGGTTTGACCCAGGAGCTGAACTTCAATCTGATGTTCAGCCAGCGTGGTCTCCTGAGCCTGGGGCACACACTTCAGGATCTGCGCGACATTCAGCGCCGGGTCAACGCCAATATCCTCAACGGCATCGACAGCGAGTACGTTACCCCGGAGCAGATCAAGGAACTGGTGCCGATCATCGATGTCTCCCCCGATGCCCGTTACCCCATCCTGGGAGCATCCCTTCAGCGGCGGGGTGGAACCGCGCGGCACGACGCCTTGGCCTGGGGATTGGCCCGGGCGGCTGATTCGGTCGGGGTCGACATCATCCAGAGCTGCGAGGTAACGGGTATCCGTCGTCAAGACGGTGCTGTCACCGGAGTGGAGACTTCGAGAGGGTTCATCAAGAGTGAAAGGGTCGGCTGTGTCACCGCCGGCAATTCGGGGGTGCTGGCGTCCCTGGCGGGCCTTCGGCTGCCGCTGGAAAGCCGTCCGCTGCAGGCTTGGGTTTCAGAACCTCTCAAGCCGCAGCTGAACCTGGTGGTCATGTCCAACGCAGTCCATGCCTACATCAGCCAGACAGATCGAGGCGAGCTGCTGTGTGGCGCCGGAGTCGACTCCTACAACGGCTATGCACAGCGGGGTAGCCCCTCCACCCTGGAGCACGCCGTTAGCGCGATCGTCGAGATGTTCCCCAGGTTCAGCCGGGTCCGGATGTTACGGCAGTGGGCCGGGACTGTCGACACCTGTCCGGATGCTTGTCCCATCATTGGTTTGACTCCGGTGAAGGGTCTCTACTTCAACTGCG
Source organism: Acidobacteriota bacterium (assembly GCA_047514575.1). GTDB lineage: Bacteria > Acidobacteriota > UBA6911 > RPQK01 > JAJDTT01 > CAUZIZ01. The sequence continues at coordinate 4,851 of JAKZYH010000811.1, forward strand.
TCTGGGGTACCGGCGGCTACAAATCGACGCCTGGCTCGGGTTGGGTGTTTGCCTACACCATCGCACAGGACCGACCCCACGAGCTCAACCAGCCCTTCTCGCTGGAGCGCTTCGCAACCGGACACCTTATCGACGAGCACGGGGCCGCCGGCGTCGCCCACTAAACGGAATCGGTTGAACCTAGGAGAACTGTCTTGCTGCTGATTGAGTGTCCCTGGTGTGGTCCTCGAGACGAATCGGAGTTCAGCTACGCGGGCGAGGCCCACATCGTCCGTCCCCTGCAGCCGGAGGAGCTATCCGACGAAGAGTGGGCTGACTACCTCTTCTACCGCAAGAACCTCAGGGGTAGGCATCGGGAACAGTGGAACCACACCTCGGGTTGCCGCCGCTACTTCAACGCTGAACGGGACACCGTCACCAACGAAATCAAGTCGGTCTATAAACCGCGCGAGCCTCCGCCAGGAGCCGATTCATGAGCCAGCCTCATCGACTCGCCTCGGGCGGCCGGATCGAGCGGAACAGTCCGCTGAGATTTCTGTTCAATGGCAAGGCACTTGGCGGCTATCAGGGCGACACCCTGGCTTCTGCGCTGCTGGCCAACGGTGTCCATCTGGTGGCTCGCAGTCTGAAGTACCACCGTCCACGGGGGATCGTTGCGGCGGGCGCGGAGGAACCCAACGCGATCGTCCAGGTTGGAGAGGGAGCCCGCACCCAGCCCAACCTGGTGGCCACCCAGGTCGAGTTGCATGAGGGCCTGGTCGCCCGTAGCGTCAACGTTTCGCCCAGCGTCAACTTTGACCTTCGCTCCGTCCACGGATGGTTCGCGCGCCTCATGCCGCCCGGATTCTTCTACAAGACCTTCATGTGGCCGGCGGGGTTCTGGCGTCACTACGAGCACCAGATCCGCAAGGCAGCCGGCTTCGGCGTCGTGTCCGATCTTCCCGACCCCGACGATTACGATCACATGAATGTCCACTGCGATGTACTCGTAATAGGCGGTGGACCCGCCGGTCTGGCTGCGGCGATCGAGGCAGGACGGGCCCACGCCAGGGTGATCCTGCTGGACGAACGCTCGGAACCGGGAGGGAGTCTCCTGGGTGCCCGTGCCAAGATAAACCGAGTCTCGGCATCGGAATGGACGGCAGCGGTGGCGTCCGAGCTCGTCACAATGCCAGAGGTCCGGGTGTTGAACCGGACGACTGCCGTTGGCTACTACGAGCACAATTTTCTGCTGGCATTGGAGCGCCGTACCGACCACCTGACGCCGGGGCAGAGTCAGGGACCGCGCCAGAGGCTGTGGCGTATTCGTGCCCGACAGGTGGTGTTGGCGACAGGTGCCATCGAGCGGCCCCTGGTCTTTTCCAACAACGACAGGCCGGGCATCATGCTGGCTTCTGGAGTTTCAGAGTATATCAACCGCTACGCTGTACTCCCCGGCTCTCGTGCCGTGGTGTTTACGAACAACGACAGTGCCTATCAGACCGCTTACGATCTCCTGGAGGCGGGAGCCTCGGTGGAGGCGATCGTCGATGCCCGTGCTCCCGGCGCGTGCGCTGCACACGCTCTTGAGCGTGGCCTGGAAGTGATCAATCAGCACGTCGTCTTCAATACCAGGGGGAAGAAGAGGATTAGAGGAGTCCAGCTCATGTCCCTGAGCCAGGATGGTAGGGTTGTAAGAGGCGCGATCCGAAGCGTGGACTGTGACCTCCTGGCGGTTTCCGGTGGGTGGAGCCCGACCGTGCAGCTTCACGCTCAGGCGCGTGGAAAACCGCGCTACGACGCAGAGAAGGGATGCTTCGTTCCTTCAGAGCCGGTTCAGGCCGAACGATCGGTCGGCGCTTGCAGAGGAAGTTTTGACCTGGGCGCGTGTCTGGCCGAAGGGTTAAAGGGAGGTGCAGCAGCAGCAGAGGCTGCCGGTTATGGAGAAGCCCCGGTTTCGCAGCCCCTGCCGGACGTCGATCGGGTTGCCGGGGATCCCATACGTCCCCTTTGGGTGGTTCCCTCACCCAGGCCTATTTCTCGGGCAGCAAAGCAGTTCGTGGATTCCCAGATGGACGTCACTTCCGCCGACATTCTGGTAGCTGCGCGAGAGGGATATGACTCCATCGAGTACGTCAAGCGCTATACCACTCTGGGAATGGGCCCAGACCAGGGGAAGCTGGGAAATGTCAATGGCATTGCTGTCCTGGCCCAACACCTCGGTACAGACCTGGGCTCGATCGGCACCACGACTTTTCGGCCGATGTACACTCCGGTCACCCATGGGGCCATGTCGGGCGGAGAGCAGGGTGACCTCTTCGATCCAATCCGCAAGACCTCAATCCACGAGTGGCACCTGCAGCGCGGAGCCCTCTTCGAAAACGTGGGGCTGTGGAAGCGGCCCTGGTACTTTCCCCGGCCAGGCGAGTCCTTGGAAGAAGCCGTCAATCGAGAGTGCCTGGCGGTCCGCAGAAGTGCCGGTGTTCTCGATGCTTCGACTCTGGGGAAGATCGACATCCAGGGACCCGATGCCAACCTTTTCCTCAATCGGGTCTACACCAATCCCTTCTTGAAGGTCCCGGTGGGCCGATGTCGCTATGGCCTGATGCTCGACGAGAACGGAATGGTCATCGACGACGGAGTGACCGCGCGCTTGGGCGAGAATCACTATTTGATGCACACCACCACTGGCGGCGCGGCCCACATCATGTCGTGGTTGGAACTCTGGCTGCAGACGGAGTGGCCTGAGCTGAAGGTCTATATGACCTCCGTGACCGACCACTGGGCGACGGTGTCTGTCTGTGGTCCCAACAGTCGTCAGATCGTCGAGGAGTTGTGCGACGATGTCGACTTCAGCGGCGAGGCCTTCCCCTTCATGGCCGTCTGCGAAGGGACCGTCAACGGTGTCCCTGCCCGGATCTTCAGAATCAGCTTCACCGGTGAACTGACCTATGAAATCAATGTCAATGCCAACCGAGGGCGTCAGGTTTGGGAAGCCGCTATGGCCGCCGGCGAGAGGTTCGAGATCACCCCCTTTGGCACTGAGGCTATGCATATCCTTCGGGCCGAGAAGGGATACATCATCGTGGGTCAGGATACGGACGGTTCTGTGACGCCAATCGACCTGGGATTGGATCACATGGTCGGCAAGAAGAAAGATTTCCTGGGCAAGCGTTCCCTTTTTCGCTCCTACCTGGTACGCGACGACCGCAAGCAGTTCGTTGGTCTCCTGACTGACGAACCTCGGGAGGTACTGCCCGAGGGAGGGCAGATCGTGGACGATCCCTCGGCCCCACTACCCAGACCCATGCTCGGCCACGTGACCTCGTCCTACTACAGCGCAGCCCTGGGCCATTCCATCGCATTGGCGCTGGTCAAGGGAGGGCATTCACGGATGGGCGAAACAGTTTGTGTCCAGAACTTCGACGGAAGGACCGTCGCCGCCAAGATCAGTAGCCCGGTTTTCTATGACCCAGAGGGAGAGCGACAGAATGTCTGAGGTGAGGCGGCAGTCTCCGCTGCTCGGGTTCTTTGCCACACCACGAGAATCAGTGGCCGGCAGTGCCGGTGTCACAGCTGCCGAGCGTCCCTTTCTCGGCTACGTGAACCTGCGGGGCGAGGTGAACGATGCCTCCTTCGTGGACGCAGCGCGCAATGTCTTGGGAGTCGACCTCCCTTCCAGCGCCAATACGAGCGTCGAGACCGAGGGGCTGATCGTTTGCTGGCTGGGACCCGACGAATGGATGGTGATCCTCCGCCCCGATGATGAGACCGAGATCATTGCGGCCTTGCGCGAAGCCCTGGGCGGCCTCCACGCCGCCGTCACCGATACTACGGGTGGCTACACGATGCTCAACCTATCCGGCAGCCGTGTCCGTGACCTGCTCGCCAAGGGGTGTACACTGGACCTTCACCCCAGGGCCTTCGCTCCTGGGCAGTGCGCCCAGACCAACCTGGCCAAGACCTCGGTCCTGTTGCTCCCCCGGACCAACAACTCCGATCTTCAATCCTTCGATGTAGTCGTTCGACGTAGCTTTGCCGACTATCTGGCCCGCTGGCTCGTGGACTCAGCGCGTGAATACGGGTTTGTGATCGGGGCGCGGTCTGAGCACGACGGCACGCATGGCTAGTCAGGTCCAGTCAAGGAGGATCTCGCCATGCCAGGTCTACGCCGCCGACTGTGTGATTGGCTACCGCAGGTGTCACTTCGAATCTGATCCGGTCGACTGCTGACTCTGCGATGCTGGATCGAGGACGGGGCGATTCCAAAGTTGAGCGTCCTCGCCGTCGGGGAGCTTCCAGGACGCGGTGAGATGCCATCCATCTGCATTCAGCCTGTCGTAGACAGTCTGGTTGAATGAGGTGAGATAAGAGATCCCCTGAAATCCAGTCTTTCCTATGACCACGTCCAGACCCCTTATCAGATCGGCGGAGTCAGGCGCCTGTCCCAGGCGTGTCACATCGAGGTCCCGACCCTGACGCAGCGCCATCAGTTTCAGCGCGGAAGGGTGGAAGTGGGCCAGCTCCGGGACGAATCCCACCTTCGCCCCGGGAACAACGGATTCCAGGAGTTCGGTGTAGCGCCAGTCCGCCTGTACCGGTGGCCCCGCCACGTTGTAGTAGTTGGATGCGTAGAGAACCCACTCCTGTCGGAGGCTGCGATAATCGGTGTCATCCCCGACCTCGAATAGCGCAATCTTTTGGGGAACCATAGGGAGGGAGAAAGATAGGGTAAGAAACTGGAAGAACGCGAATGCACAGATAGCCGGTGCGGCACGCGAGGATCCCCAGGCGTAGATCAGCAGTAGCGCTGCCAGGCAGGCCAGGGGCATGGCGTAGCGAGGATCCTTGGGAGGAAGGAGGGTAAGCAGAAGCAATCCGCCTGCGCCGCCCACCAAGATAAGTTGCAGTGCCAGAGGAAGTTGGTCCCTTCGAGCCCACAATCTGGCCAGGGCCCACAGGAAGAGTAGAGTCAAAGGGAGAAAGAGGTAGTAGCTGGCCAGAACCCGAGGGTAGTAGACCCAGCCCAAGAGGCTGCCGATTCCGGGATCCTGTTCCCAGACTGCCGCCTCGGAAGTCGTCTGGAAACGCAGCAACAGCGCCTGCAGATTGGGTAGATACCACCACAAGACCAGCGGAGCAGAGAGGATCCCAGCATCTAGCAAGTTCAGAACCGAGCGCTTTCTATCCTCTGACTTGAGTAGGCAGTACGCGACTGGAAACAGAAGAAAGAGCACGAACGTCCACTTGGTAAGCAATCCAGCGGCGGCCACCAGTCCGAGGAGCAAGCTGGGGCTTCTCTTCAGGAGGAGATCGCTGCGGACCAGAAGATAGAATGAGGCTACCACCCAGCCACAGAGGGAGACATCGAGCAGGGAAACGCGACTCGTCCAGGCAACCAGGGGCAGCAGCAAAGGCAGCAGTCCGGCCCACCCGGCCGTTCTGGCAGGAAGCAGGCACTGAAGGGCCAGGGCCCTGGTACAGCAGGCCAACAACAAGAGACCCGGGAGGTTCGCCAGGAGCGGCAGCAGATCGGGCGCTGTCCAGAAGCGCAGCACCAGGGCTTCTTGCAGATAGTAGAGCGGGGGATAGTAGCTGCTGAGCCCGGAGAATCCCTCGAGCACGCCACCTTCCTGAAACAGCTTCAGGTATTCCCACCCCTTGATCTGGTGGTGTGCCATATCCCAGACCGGTGGACGGTTGTCCAGGAGGGTCCAGACGACATGAATGGCCAGCACTGATCCTAGCGACGCCAACCAGAGGAATCGGTCGGAAATGAAAAAGCGCATGGTGCACCGAACTCTGGACGTGGCGGTGGTCTCCAGGCCGCCGTTCTTCGAGCCGAAAGGTTCGAAGTAGAATACTTCGACCTGGAGGCCAAAGCTACGGCCGACCGCCGGATGTCTCTACCAATGGGTCTCCGGTTCGGGGATCGGTCCCGTGTACGCCTTCTTCACCCGGAAGACGTTGAACCACTCCCAGGGCTCCCCGCTGCTCGGACTAAAGGGCAGGATTCCCCATCCCGAGCTGTAGAACCCGGCGTGGGAAGTGAAATCCAGAATCCTTATGGGACTGTCCACTTCTGCCTTCCGTTGCTCCAGCAGGTCCAGGTATTCGTCCGAGTCGAATAGCGTGACCCAGGGGGTTGCCAGGTAGGGCTTCACGATGAGGTCTCCGGGCTGGGGCCCGTTGCCAATCCGCCGCAGAATCCTGGCTCCGTTGGCGTCCATGTAGTAGCGAAATCCCCACTCCCCGGTGTACCAGATGGTGCGGCCGTCCTCGGCGTATTGTCGGGCGATATCCTGGGACGTCTGCCGATAGACGTTGGCAAACTGATAGTCGGCATGAGCGATCGTGAGGGAGTATAGAGCTGTGAGGCCGATGCCCAGCCAAAGCAGATTCCTTAGCAGGTACTGGCTCTGGAAGCGCCGCTCCAGACAGGCGATCCAAAGCAGGATAGTCGGCGGCAGAGCCAAGGCGGTGTAGCGCACCGATCCGGAGTAGTAGAGGACCAGGCAGATCGCGAGCACGCCCCAGAACCAGAGGCTCAGCAGAATCCAGGAGGCCCTGTTCTCCGACGGAAGGGGATGGACGGTCTGCCTTATGAAGGCCCAGACCACGGAGAGGCCAGAAGCGAACAGGACCGAGAAAAGACAGATCTGCGTCCAGCTCCAGTTGTCCCACCAGAGGTAAAACGGAACGAAGCACAGGAAGAAGATCCAGATGAAGACACGCAGACTGATGCGTCCTGCGAATGCCCACCACAGAGCCAGTGGAAAGAGAAAGGTCCCTCCCAGATTCAGGACGAAGCTTAGGATCCTTTGAGCCAGGCCGTCCCAGGTGAAAGCGGCCCGCTTGGCCATATGGAGTGCCGTGCTAGCCAGGACGAAGCGGTCGTAGTGAAGGTAGGCTCTGAAGTACCAGACGAACCACACCAGGAGTGGAAGCGCCAGGATCAAGGCCCAGACCCAGGAGATTCGCGAGGGATTCCGATCCAGCAGGAAATGAGCTGCCATCAGCAGAATCAAACCGATGGTCAGTAGCGAGATGAAGCTGGCCGTTACCAGGGACAGGGCACACACGAGCCAGTCCCAGCGATTGGCACGTCCGTCCCGAATGCGCAGGAAGCGGGAAAGAGCCAGTATCCAGAACGTCCAGAAGGGGACGTCCGACATCAGCGTGTGACTCAACACCAGGAATGCAGGCGCCAGCAGCAGCAGACACGCCGCCGCCAAGGGAAAGCGGGTGTAGCGGCAAGCAAGGTCGTAGAATCCGAATCCCGCCAGGATCGGAAAGATCAGAAAACTCAAGTGGTAGACCCACTCGCTCTGGCTTCCAGTCACCCCCATGACCAGGGCCAGGTAGTAGCTGGTCAGGGGAAGGTGGCTGTGACTGGCGGCATCCGATGCCCCCATCCCCTCGAAGATTGGCAAGTAGTCGTACGGAAAAAACGGCTTGTCGAGAGCGTTCTGGGCGACCTCCAGGTAGATCCGGTCGTCAATGTGAAAGGCCTGAAAGAGAAAAGGGAGATGCGTGCCAGCAACCAGCAGAATCAGGGTCAGAGTCAGTGAGAATCGGGAGGCCAAGTGGGCCACAAGTTACCATTTTTGCGCTGAAGGCCGCAAATCCCAGGCTAGAAACGCCCTGTCCCTTTTGCGGATTGATACGAAAGCAAGTTATCGCCCTCCACCAAAGGATCCTCGTGTGGGTTCGTTCGACCCGGGCATCGGAAGGATGGGAAATGGATCCCGTCAGACCAAACGAGGTCAATCCCAACGGGATTGCGTATGGTAGCCCAGGGTTTCCGAACCCTGGGTGAGAGCGTTAACCGCTTAATAATCAACCCTGCAAGGGTTGCGTCCTGAGGGCATTCTCTGCTCTTCTGTACGCAACCCATTCTGGGTTGAATCCAAGCGCCGGGGACCCAGGGTTGGGAAACCCTGGGCTGAAATACGGAATCCCTTCAGGATTCACCTCGTTCCTGAGTCCCGTAGGGACGGTAGGGTCATCTCCGAGTGCAGTTGAAGGGTGGTAGCGCCGGTCTTTGACGTGGCTTCGGTCTCCAGGCCGAAGTATATCGGTCGAGCCTAGCTCGACCAACGGCGGCCTGGAGACCACCGCCACGACGTAAGCAGGATAAGTCGAATTCGATTCGACATCCTCCGAACCCCTCGGCTTGGAGCCGAGGGTCGGCCAAAGTGTGAATCAGTGGCAGACCGCCCGATCTCCTGGCTACCATGATCCAATCGCTTGTGGATTCTCGTGATCGTTCCCTTATCTTCCCCATCCTACCCGCATATAATCGACGGAAAAGTTCGGGTCTTGATTCAGTATCAAAAGCAAGGGGAATCAACTGGTGAGCGCCAAAATCAAGTTTCTTGTTTCTGCGATGGTGTGGTGGATAATGACGCCGGGAGCTTCGTCGTGGGCACAGCAGGCCACGGATGGCAAGCCCGGTCCGATGCTCGACGCCGAAATGCAAGTGGTGGCCGAGTCGCCCGATCCGGGGAAGCTGTTCCTCTACGAACCGGCGCTGGTGAAGCTTCCCAGCGGTAGGCTGTTGGTTACCTTCGAGCACACTCTGATCGACGCCAACGCGGAGGTGCCTCACCGGTTTCGCTTGGCCATCACTGAGGATGGCGGCCGTACCTGGCAGCAGCAGGCTCCGCTCGATCTGCACTCCGCGCAACCGTTCGTGCATGAGGGTAAGCTGTATCTTCTTGGAAACGTGACAATCCGTCGCAACATCGTGATCCTGCGTTCCGACGATGAAGCACGATCATGGACAGGACCGGTCACGTTATTCGAGGGAAGCTACTGGAACGCGCCTACCGGAGTCCTGATCAAGAACGGCCGTCTCTACCGCTCCTTCAACCTCCACGAGAACGCCGACGGCACGCCAAACCTGCGGAATTACGAGGGGTGTGTGGTCGTCGCTGCGGACCTCTCTCGGAATCTCCTGGACCCGGCCGCCTGGAGAATGTCCAACCGTCTGGACTACCCGGGGACCCCGCGCCTGTTGACGCGCGTCCCGGTTGCTGGAAGACGCCCCGACCACTGGCTGGAATCCAATCTGGTGGAGGTGAAGAGTGAGATTCGAGTGTTCCATCGGCTCCGCATTCCCGGCGGAGGAGCTCAGGGTCTGACGCACCAATCAACCGCCGGACTGGCAGCGGTCACCGACCTTAGGGATGATGGGAAAACACTGAAACACACCTTCGGGCAGTTCTATCCGATACCTGGGGCGCAGAATAAGTTTCACATTATCCGCGACGAACCTTCCGGGTTGTATTGGATGGCGGGCAACATCCCTGTGGACTCGCTGGGGCGCCCGCCGGGCGGCGATGATCGGCGGATTCTGATCCTGATGTACAGCGTCGATGCACACAACTGGTTTCAGGCTGGCTGTGTGGCGATGAGCAAGAAGCCTCGCGAGGCGTACAACTACGCCTCACTGTTGCCGAATGGTGATGACCTGTTGCTCGCGGTGCGGACAGCCCTGGGCGGCGAGCAGAGCCAGGCCAAGAGTACGCACATCACGTTTCACCGTGTGCGTGGCTTCCGCTCGCTCGCGCTTGATCTCCCCGGCCGCCATTCGGCCAACGACTGAGCGTGACACGGTCAGCAAACAGACATCTCGAAGGGCTATCAACCAGACGGACGGCTTCGTCACAGACTGCTGGGGGACAGACCTTGCCCTTTCCTGGAGCCGCGATAAACTAGTTGTTGCCAGGTTCCGGGGAGAGAGCGGACCCGAAGTTCCCCCTCGAACTTGTGACCAGGCACCACTGGAGAAAACAAGGAGACGAAGATGAGCGGACAGAACGTATCCAGACGCGGATTCCTGGGGGGGACACTCCTGGGATCCGTCGCACCCTACGTCTACTCTCAACGCCATACACCCACCCCGGAGGATTTTGCCAAGCCGCGCTTGCGCAAGAAGCTGTTCGACCGCGTTCTGGAGGGCCGTCAGATCATCCTGGAGGAGCTCAAACCCACCAGGGATCAGCTCCAGCATGGGCTCGAACTTCACTACGACAGCTACGTGGCCGACATGATGGGGGCGGTCTACATCGCGGCTGCCGTCGGTGCGCCAGGTGAGCGGCTGGAGGGCGAACTGGCGGAGCTTCGCCGGCGGGGCAAGGAGCAGGGAATGGACACCGCCGCAATCGCGCGCAAGGTCCGAGCAGAGTGGCGGGCAAAGAAGCCCTTCGAATCCGCCTTCGATCCCGGATGGCAGGAGGATTGCAAAGCCCTCTACGACCTGGCAGGCCTGGACCTGGCCGTCGAAGACAATGCCGGGCACTACAGCTTCGGGGGCGCCCTGCGGTGGATGGCCAGCTCCAACCTGGTCTATGCCAATATGGACAACGTCACCCGCGTTGTCCGGGCCGCCGACCTCCAACAGGCGCGACGCCAGGGAAAGCTAGCGGTCCTGTCTCAGCTGCAGGATCCCGATGCGCTCTGGGTGTCGGGGAAATCGGTCCAGAACCTGGACCTGTTCTACGGATTCGGAGTTCGGATGGCCCAGCTGACCCACGGCCAGAACACCGCCGTCGGCGGGGACGCCTACCAACTGTCGCACCGCGACCGGGGACTGACTCACGAAGGAAAGGAGCTGATTCGTCGGATGAACCAGCTGGGCGTGATCCTGGATCTCTCGCACGCTGCCGACCGCACTGCCATGGAGGCCATCGAAGCCTCCAGCGAACCTGTGGTCAACTCCCACACCGCCTGCGAGGCCGTGTTCGATGACCTGGACCAACGGAACATGGACGATGACCACTTCCGCGCCGTGGCCAGGACCGGGGGCGTCGTCGGAATCTACGTGATCGCTCACCGCCTGGTGGACCAGGGCAGTAAGCAGTTTTCAACCCGTTGGAACCGTCACCCCCCAAGGCCGGCCAGCTTCCAGGACTTCTTCCGTCACCTGGAGCACGCACTCAAGGTCGCGGGACCCGACCACGTCGGGATCGGCACGGACATCACCTATCTGCCGAACTATAGCCCCCAAGCGACGGAGTGGTCCAACTGGCCCTACTGGACCGTTGGCATGGTCTGTTTGGGTCTGGGCGATGATGAGATCCGCAAGATCCTGGGCGGCAACTTCCTTCGCGTGGCGGAGCGGGTCCTGGACCGTCGTCCCTGGGGATCGTTCTCCCATGGACCCGGATACGAGGCGTAGCGATCCCAGGTTCCCCACAATCACTTAGAGAACGAAGGAGGTCCGCACGAACAGATGAAAATAACAGACGTCCGGAGCATGAGGCTCTCGGGACCGCGTCCCCATTCCGTGGGCGGAGCCGAGTCGACGATCGGCAAGTGGATCGTCCGCGTGGACACGGACGCCGGGATCCATGGCCTGGGAGAAGCCGAGGACTTCATGGGCGTGGGAGAAGCCATCGCCCACCTCAAGCCCCATCTGGTCGGACGCAGCCCCTTCCAGATCCGGCCCCTGGTCTCGGAGATTCTCTACGGAACCCTTCCACCCCATACGCCAGAACAGCGTGCCTCGGCTGAAAGCGCGTCGACACCGCTGAGACGGCCGCTGGTGCCTTCCATGTCCCCCACAGCAACGCCGACCGGGCCGATCGTCTGGGGGCTCAGCGGCGTAGAGATCGCGCTTTGCGATCTGGTAGGAAAGGCTCTTCAGACCCCTGTCTACCAGCTCCTTGGCGGGGCCTTCAGAGACCGGGTGCGCGTTTACCTGGATCGCAGCTCTCCGCCCGATTCCGACGATCTGTCCGCCTGGAAGAGAATGGGAGAAGAGGCGGTCGAACAGGGCTTCCCGTTTATCAAGTTCGACGCCGAACACACGGCGCCGGAGTGGACCGGTGACTGCTGGAATCGCTCGCTTTCCGCAGCCCAGATCAACCGGATCGTGGAGCGCATCGGCGCCGTCCGCGAAGTGGTGGGGCCGGAGGTGGAGATCTGCCTGGACTGCCACTGGAACTACAACGCGAGCGATGCGGTTCGACTGGCTCGGGCACTCGCACACCTCGATCTGTTCTGGCTGGAGGACCCCACTTCGATCACGAATCTCGACGCTTTTCGAGAGGTGCGCTCTCGCAGCCCGATTCCGATCTGCGGCGGGGAGATGTTCAGCGCGCCCGAGATGCGGCTGTTCGTCGACCAGGGCGCCTTCGACATCGTGCACCCCGACGTCATCTTCTGTGGAGGCATCCACGAGACCGTACGCATCGGCTCCTATGCCGAGCTGCACTCCTGCCCTACGGCCTTGCACGGCAATGGAGGAAGTCTGGCCGCGGTGGCCTCCGCACACGCTGCGTCGGCAATCCGCACCCTGCTGGGGATCGAGTTCCACCACATCGAGACCGACTGGATCGTGAACATGGTGCGGCGCGAGGGAGTCCCACTGTTCGAGGACGGTCATATTCGCCTGACCGACGCTCCGGGCCTGGGTGTGGAACTGGATCGCGAGATCTGCGAACGCTATCTGGTCGAAGGAGAGCCCCTCTACTGAGCAGGACGCTCCTGTCAGCTTGACCGGGCAGACCCACAGCAGCGGAATCACGAAGGTTCTCGCCTCAGAAAGAGAACTTCAGCCCAAGCTGAATCTGTCGTGCAGCCAACGCGTCTCCCAGGACCCCGAAGCCACCGGTTCCGTACTGGAGAGTCTGATGCCGAGTGGTGACCACGAAGTTGGTGCGATTGGTAGCGTTGAAGGCCTCCAGTCGAACCTCCAGCCTTCGCCCCTCCCCCAGCAGGAACGTCCGCCGCAGTGAAATGTCCAGATTGAACAGCCCCGGTCCCTCCACGGCTCCCCTACCTGCGTTTCCGTATTGGAACGCAGGCGGCAGGACGAAGGCAGTCGTGTCGAACCATCGCGCCGCTGTCCTCTGAGCATTGGGCAGGTTGGCATCCCGGAGCCGGTCCGGCCACTGGGAGGTTTCAGACCCAGCATCGACAGGATCACCAGGCAGCGTCACAGTGCGCCAGCCGCCGTCCTGAAGATTGGAGATGGCCCGGATGGACCAGCCCTCCAGCAGGCGAGAGGCGACGCCCTTGCGAACCAGGGCCTTGGTCGGTCCAAAGGGAAGATCGAAGCCGCCTGAGAGCATCAGGCGCATGGGTACATGGAAGTCGGCCACTCCCCGGGTCG
>JAKZYH010000812.1:0-9374 GCA_047514575.1 Acidobacteriota bacterium
CCTGGGAGCCGATAGAGGCTGCAATGCGTTGGTTCAATAAGCGGGACTTCACTTCTGAGTTCGTCCTAAATCCGGGCCTGAGACACCGGTTTCAGGAGCAGGGCCGCTATTTCCTATCGGTCAATTCGTTTATGGGAGGCGGCGGGCCGATCCACAGTTATCAGCTTCGGATCCTGGCGGGCGATACCCTTCCCAACTCCCAGATGCTCGGATCCTGGTTTGGTAGGGCGGCACATCCCGATCCCGCCGAATGGATCGAGAGGGACTCCCCCACGCTGCGCCAGCTGGGAAGCTTTAGGCGCCACCTGGGACCGGGATGGCTGCAAGAGCTGTGGTCGAGGTCGGTCAGGACTCGTTTGGAGACCCCTCCCACAGTCGAGGCCAGTGGCGGTGGCCCCAGTGCTGCGGAGGAAAAGAGTGAGCCTATCCGGTCAGAAAAGGCCCCTTCGACGAGCCACAAGGTGGACTCGCTGCTCGAGCAGGAACCCAATGACGCTAGAGAGAACGTGGTTTCGATCTCAATCCCGGTCGTGGTTGAAGGTACGATTGAACGGCCCGGGGACCTGGATCACTTCAGGTTCGAAGTTGTTGCTGGTCAGAGTCTCGCCTTCGAGATAGAGACGCCCCGGCTTGCGCCTCCCCAATTCAATCCCTGGTTGAAGGTGCTGGACTCGCAGGGCCGCGAAGTCTTTGACAACGTCTACAAGGAATACGGAGGGGATGGCGACGATGTGAACAAGAGCATCGAGCGAAAAACCCTCCACACCTTCGCCGAATCGGGTAGCTACTACCTACAGCTCCGTGATCTGACGCAGCGCGCCGGAGGCAGAGATCTGGCTTATCGAGTCCTGGTTCGTCCTCAGATCCCCCATCTGGGAAGACTCGAGGTGCACTTTGACGTGATATCCACTAGTTCCCAATTGGTTAATCTCAAGGATCACATCAACCTCAGGGCGGGTATGGCCAAGGAGTTCATCGTGGTCGGTGAGTACGAAGAGGGCTTTGGGGGCGACGTCGCCATCAGAGTTCTGAATCTACCGCCGGGACTCGAAGCTTTACCGGCAGGACCGGCACCCTGGACCGAGATTCTGCTGCGCGGTCTGCAATATCGGCCGCTTGGGACGGATCTGGTTGATCCGAAGAAGTATCGCGCCCAGCGCAGGCCCACAACGATTGTCCTCTATGCCCAGCCCGATGCTCCAACGACACGGCTGCCGCGACGGCTGGAAATCAGCGCCCGACCCGTTGTGCAAGGAAAGCCGGGTGCCTGGATGGTTGCCGGCGGGATCCCCTTGATGATACTTCCGTCAGACCGTAAGCTTGTGGCCGGAGACCACGCGAGTCAATAGCACCATGAGAGTCAGGAATATCGCCTCACGGGCGTTGAGCTTCTTCATGATTTGCGGCGCAATCAGCCTTGGTTTTGAGCCTGTGAGCGCGTCGAGCAGCCAGGAGCCGGTACCCAGGGAGCGTATTGCTTCGGATCCAGCAGCCGAACTCCAGTCCCTCCGTGTGGTGCCGCAGGAAATCACACTTTGGGGTAAGGACGCCTCCCAGCGATTCTTGGTACTGGGTGGGTACTCGGATGGTCTGGAGCGCGATGTCACCGGGAAGAGTCAGCTTTCGGTGGCAGACACCGGACTTGCGGCCGTCGACCAGCAGGGAAGGATCAGGGGCCTGGCTGACGGCGAAACCACATTCAGGGTTGAAGTGGACGGGCAGTCGGCGATGGCTCCCATTCGAATACGGGAAGCACAGGTGGCCAGGCCTTTCAGTTTCGCACGGGACATCGGTGGGATCCTGACAAAGCGAGGATGCAACACCAGCGAATGCCACGGCGGTGTAAAGGGACGCGGTGGATACAAGCTGTCGCTGAGCGCCTTCTACCCGGCAAAAGACTACCAGTGGACCGTTGAGGGCGGAGTCTTTCAGGTCCTGACCACCGAGTCGAAAGGCCCGCCAACATCGCGGATCAATCCCGATCATCCCGAAAAGAGTCTCTTACTCCTGAAACCCACCCTCGGGTCTCCACACGCCGCCGGAAAGCGTTTTGCCGTCGACTCGCCTGATTATCGGACCCTGCACGACTGGATTTCCGGAGGGGCGCCCTGGAGTGACGAAGGGGGTCCAGAGGGCACTCGGATCGAACGGGTCGAGATCTTCCCGAGCGAGGGAGTTCTCAGGCTGGGTGAAGTACAGCGGCTGTTGGTTACCGCCCATCTGAGCAACGGGCGCCGCGAGGACCTCACCGACCAGACGCTCTACGTTTCGAACAACTCCGAGGTGGTAGAAGTGGGTCCCGACGGAATCGCGAGCGCAGTGAGGTTGGGCGAGACCTCCATCATGGCTCGCACCGCAGGTCACACCGTCAGCGCCCGTTTCGGAGTGATTGCGGACGGTGTCGCCGATCCTCCCGAATCTCCTCGCCACAACTTTATCGACGACTACGTCTTTGCCAAATTACGTCGCTTCAACATCCTTCCCTCAGGTCTGTCGAGCGATCAGGAATTCCTGCGTCGAGTCTGCCTGGATCTAACCGGCACGTTGCCGCCTGCGGGACGGGTGAAGGAGTTTGCCGCCAGTAGTGACCCGAAGAAGCGACAGAAGCTGGTGCAGCTGCTACTCGACTCGCCCGAGTTTCTGGACTACTGGACCTTTCGCTTCGGTGAGATCTTTCGGATACGGTCCAACGGACAGCCGGAACATGGTTATGCCTATTGGCGCTGGCTCAGAGGCAGCCTGGCCGGGGAGAAGCCTTACGACCAGATGGTGCGCGAGCGTATCAGTGCGCAGGGTTTCGAGGGGGCCACCCGGCACTATCCCGTTGATGACCCCATTGCAGCCGATCTCATGGCAGAGTCGGTTCGGGCCTTCATGGGCCGGCGACTGGACTGTGCCCAGTGCCACGACCATCCTTTCGAAGATTGGAGTCAGAACCAATTCTGGGGACTGGCTGCCTTCTTCGGCAAGCTGAGTCGTACCGAGTGGCCTGGATTCGGGGCTGCCGTCATGTTCGACGATCCGGCGGGACCCGATCCCGACTATGGAGAGCCGCCAGAGAGTACCAAGGTGATTCATCCCCGCACCAAGAAGCTGGTGTATCCTACGTTCCTCGATGGGCGAGCCCTCTCTTCGCACGAACAGTTGGATCCCCGATTGGGTCTGGCAAAATGGATGACTTCTCATCCCTATTTTGCCGAAGCAACCGCCAATCGGATCTGGAGCTACTTTTTCGGTAGGGGATTGGTTGAGCCAGTTGACGACTTTCGCTCTACCAATCCGGCCACCCACCCCGACCTGCTAAGGGCGATAGCCAACGATTTCAGGGAAAACGGATACGATCTGAAACACCTGTTGGCCCGAATCACAGGATCCCGAACCTATCAGCTCTCCCCAGTTCCCAATCCGAGCAACGAGGAGGATCTCATCAACTACTCTCACCATGACCCCCGCCTGCTGGATGCGGAAGTGCTGTTGGATGCAATATCAGAGGTGACGGGCGTGCCCGAAGAGTTCGAGAATTCGATGGGAGGGAAGGCTCCCCCAGGTACACGGGCTATCCAGCTACGGAATCCGGACCTCTACCCGTCGAGGTTCCTGGAGGAGTACGGGAGGCCCAGTCGGGATACACTGCCGGAGCGCAACAGCGATCCCAGTCTGGGACAGGCCCTGCACCTGTTGGCGGGGTTTACCTACACAGAAAAGCTAACGCAACCGGGCAGTCGCTTGGGAAGCCTGTTGGCTGCTTCGTTATCAGACCGAGAGATCATCGACGAGTTCTATCTTGTTGCCCTGTCGCGCTCCCCGACGGAAAATGAAAGGCACAAGTTGGCTCAACTCTTCGCTGCCAGATCGTCGCGAGTCGAGGCCTTCACTGACTTTCTGTGGGCCCTGATCGCTTCTCGAGAATTCGCCTACAATCACTGATCTCTCTCCGGTTTGATTTCTCCGGCCTGTCTATGCTTTCTTACCTGTGCGTTAGAGCAACCCATCTGGTGGGGTCAGGTGTCGCCGTAGCAAGATAGACTTGGGTTTTGGTAAATCAGCAGGGACTCGAGAAAAGAATATGAATGAAGTTGAGGGGGCTAATCGGATGGCGGAGCGTGGGATGACTGGCCCTGCTCAAGACGGCATTCTGGAGCGGCTGACGGGAGGTGAGATCCTGTTAGCCGAAGGCGCAATGGGGACGGAGCAGCAGGAACGGGGACTAGAGCAGGGAGATTGTGGAGAAGAGTGGAATATAGGCCGTCCAGATCGCGTGCGGGAGATTCATCGATCCTATGCAGAGGCAGGCGCCGATATCATCTACACAAACACTTTCGGAGCCACCGAGTTGAGACTCGCCGAACATCGTGTGAAGGGACGTTTGGAAGATCTCCGAGAACATGGAATCGACCCCGACGATCTTCGAGAAGTGACCCGACGGGTCAACCTCCACGGTGCCCGGCTCGCCTGTGAAGTCTCAGAGGATGGGGCCCGCTTTGTTGCCGGCGATATGGGTCCGGCCGTCGGTGACAAGTTGATCAACGGCGTCTTCACGGAAGAAGAGGTTTTTGCAACCTATCGGGATCAGGCCCTTTTTCTGAAAGAGGGAGGAGTGAACCTGTTCGCGATCGAAACGGTGTTCGATCCCCAGGAGTCGACTCTCGCCTATCGAGCGGTCGAGGACCTCGGACTCCCGGTCCTGGTAAGTCTGGCCATCACCCGTCGAAGCCACCTGGGACGGCCCGCAACCGATTTCGGGATTCTGGTGGAGAAGATTCCGGAGCTTTATCCCAATGCCGATATCGTGGGCATCAACTGCGGTCAAGACATTGATTTGACGCTGGAAGCGGTGGGGGCCCTGCGAGATCTGACGGACAAGCCGATTCTGGCCAAACCCAATGCCGGAATTCCGGAGTACGTCAAAGGTAAGATATTCTATTCTCTCACCCCCGATGACCTGGCGGCTTACGCCAAACGCTTCGCGGAAGCGGGCGCCAACATCATCGGTGGCTGTTGCGGCACAACTCCAGATCATATCGCGGCAATGAGAGTGGTTGTGTCGACATCCAACGAACGCGCTGGGCTGACTGAGTCTTCGTGATGAGACTCCTGAACGGGCACGACGCTTCTCACGAATAGGAGAAAGGACCAAGAAAGGTGATCAAGATATCAGCGCGCATACAGAACCTGGCCGAGTCAGCAACCATAGCAGTCAGCAACCGCGCAGCTCAGATGCGCTCCGAAGGGATCGACGTTCTCAGCCTGGGAGCAGGTGAACCGGACTTCGATACCCCCTCCCATATCAGCGACTGCGTGATCGAGGCCATCAGGGCAGGGAAGACGAAGTATGCCAAGCCGGCATCAGGAACGCCGGAGGTCAAGAACGCCATCATTGAAAAGTTGCGCAGCCAGAACGGTCTGGAGTATGACCCTTCTCAGATCGTCGTCACGGTGGGAGGGAAGGAAGCCCTTTGGCTAGCTTTCGCCTCGATTCTGGATCCCGGGGATGAAGTTGTCGTGCCGGCGCCCTACTGGGTCTCCTATCCCGAGCAGGTAAAGCTGGTGGGCGGAGTTCCGGTTTTCGTTGAGGCCGGGGTCAGCCAGGAATTCAAGATCACGCCGCAGCAGCTGGAAGGTGCGTTGACGCCGAAAACCCGCGCCTTGGTGTTCAATTCTCCCAGTAATCCGAGCGGAACCGCCTATACCCCAGAGGAAACCATTGAGTTAGCCCGGGTACTTGAAAGCCGGGACGATGTGGTCGTCTTCAGCGACGAAATATACGAGCACTTTCTCTACGGTGGAGCCACCTTCAAGAGTTTTGCCAGTATCTCATCCCATGCCTATGACCACACGTTGACCTTCAATTCCGCGTCGAAAACGTATTCCATGACCGGATGGCGGATTGGCTTTGCGGCGGGCCCCGTCGAACTGATTCGCAGCATGGGAAAGCTCCAATCCCAGACCACCAGTGGAGGAGCCACCTTCACCATGGATGCCCTGGCCGAGGCTTTGAGCGCCGACCAACAGTGCGTCCAAGACATGCGAAAAGAGTTCGAGCGCCGCGGTGAGTATCTCCACGAACGTCTGAATTCCATGCCGGGAGTCATTTGTCCCAAGCCTGCTGGGGCCTTCTACGTCTTTCCGGATGTGTCAGGGACCTATGCCGGCCTGGGCATCTCGGGTTCGGTCGAGTGGGCGACCCGCTTGCTGGAGGAGGCCCACCTGGCCCTGGTTCCCGGTTCCGCCTTCGGCCTGGACAGCTGTGTCCGACTCAGCTTTGCCACCAGCATGGAAAACCTGGCAGAGGGCCTCGATCGGATGGAGCGATTCCTGGGAACTGCTTAGCCCCGCCACCGGCTGCGGACCGCCGGATCATTCGAAAAAGAAACTTCGGCTGGCGTGGCGGTGGCTTCCAAGCCGCCGTATTCCTTCCGTCGAGCCTCTGGCTCGAAAAACGGCGGCCCGGAGGCCACCGCCACGGTTTTTGGACAATCGTCTGGAGAATTCCCTATCCAATTTTAGATCAATGGTTTACGTCCTCATTCCCTCCGAATTCACGAATGAAGTTTCAGGTCAGGTTGTCTGCCACCAGCTGGTGAGGGTAGCTTCTAGCTCAAGGAAGTACTCGATGATCTCGTCGGCGACGCGGCCATTGTAGGGATCCCACTCGAAATTGCCTTCCCGCATGTTTGACGTCTGGAATATCCCCTTCCGAACCAGCAGCCGTTTGCCGAATGCGATCGAGACGATGAGTTCCTGATGGGAGAAGCCCAGCACTGGCTGTAGCCGGTTGAAGAGCTCGATGGCTCCGTCGCGATCGCCTTTTCGGTGGCGCCGGTCGATCGCGGCAAACACCCGGACCGTCGAGCTCTCAGGGATCATGGCGTCCACTCCGCGGTCCAGTGCCTCAATCATCTGGGCCGTGGACCATCCCCCTGAGATGAAGATTTCCTCGCCGCATCTATCCCTTACGGCGGAGTATTTCGGACCGGCTGGGATGGACTCGATCTTCAGTGCGGCCAATGTAGGAAGCGTCTCGGTCAGTCTCTGGATCAGGTCCAGCTCGAGCCCCGGACCGCTGAAGTCCAGATCCTGCAGCATCAAGGGGAGGTCGCCTGCTCCCTCGATGACCTCACGGAAGAAGGGTTCAACCTGCTCTGGGTGTCGATACAGATCGGATGGGACGGCGACCAGATAGGCTGCGGCTCCCACCGTCTGCGCCAGCTGCGCCTGTTCGATGCATGCCTGCGGCTGGGGGGCTGAGGCGCCGACGATGATCGGGACCCGACTCCGGGCGACATCGACTGATTTCTGCACGATGCTGCGGCGTTCCTCGGGAGTCAGACTGCCCACCTCGCTGGCAACCGCAGGTACTAGAAACCCCTTGACGCCTCCGGCGATGGCCTCCTCGATCAAAGCCTCGAGTGATTTGAGATCTATCTCGCCTTGTGAATCGAAGGGGGTCTGGAGTACGGAGATTATGCCGCGCTCCAGCGGGGTCGGGTCATGGGACGGACTCATTCGGCGAGCTTAGCAGAGGTTGTCAGGGGAGCAAAGTCGTTGAGCCCATCAATCATCGGAGCCTCGGAAGGCGAAGCTGTACAGCGAAGCATCCTTGAGCCGGAAGCGGAGGACTACGGGTTGGCCGGCCCATTGGGACAGATTCTGGCTGCCTGGGAAGGTCAGCTCCGCACGCAGAGAATCGCCCGTGAAGGGTTTGGAAGGTTCCAATCCCTCGATGGGACGTCCTGCCGCATCCAGTATCTGCAGTACGATCTTCCCCTGAGAGTCGGTCTGAGCATTGATTACCAGACGGGAGCCGCGAAAGGTGATGGGTACCGTGGTCAGAGTCCCCTCTTCCGGGCCGGCGTCCACCGAGACGAACCGATCTAGAGGCCAGGTTGCCAGGCCGATAGAAGCCGTGAAGCGGTCGCGTCCGGTGGGCCGTCCATCCTCAAACTGGGCGCGATAAAGGGCTGGAGTCCCGTGGGTATAGGTGGCGCCGTCGTAGTAGACGCGTATCTGGTCGCCCACGCGGAGCGCGCGGTTTCCGGTTGCCTGATAGCAGCAGTCCCACTGCCCTACATCGGTCAACGGAATGACGGGTGTCCGAAAGGGCCGTTCCCAGTGGAAGAGATCCCTCGAGACCGCCAACTGGACCTCCTGGGGTCCTTCGTGGTTTCCCCAGCGGGCGTTGTTGTTGATGGTGAAGATCCAGGGGAATCCGATGGTACAGCTTTCGGCGGTGTAGACACCGACGCCATAGTACTCGGTCCGCATCAGCTCAGGGTCGTCGGGCTGGTCGAGGACGGGGCGGACCCGCTCGATCCGTGCCAGGGATCCGGAGTCATCCCGTTGGTCCGTCGTCCAGGTGAGGACCGGCTCCGTCCAATCCACGAAGTTGCGGCTGGTAATGGTGTAGAAGAGACGCCGCTTCTGACCGAGCCAGAAGGTCCGTGCTCTGCTTCCTACCTTCGGAAACATGACGAATAGCTGCCGTCGCTGGTCCCAGAACCCAGTGGTGGAGTCGCCCACATTGGGCCAGACCGGCCCCTGGCTGTAGGGCCGCCAGCCATCGGGTGAAACATAGGTTCGGGCGAGGGAGCCGATCATCTTGTAGCGACGGTTCGGATCCGGGTCTCGAGAGTCCTTGATGACGTTCCCCAAAGTGGTCCCTGTCAGGACTGCGTTGTGCGGCTTGCCGTTACTCGAAGGGAGCGTGCCCACAAGAGGCTTCTCCCATCTAATCCCGTCGCTGCTGGTGGCATAGCAGATGAAGTAACGCTGCTCGAAGTACTCCCTCGAGTCCCCTGCGTCGCCCAGGTACCACATCTTGAAGATTTTCTCTTCCTCGTCGTAGATCACGCTCCCATGCATCTCCAGACGCCATCCTTCCCAGGGTTGGTCCGCTCGCACCAGGGGGTTGTCGGGATGCGGGGTGCCGGCGTGTTGGGTGAAGAAAACCTGATCGCTGGTCTGGACCAGGATGCGATCCACGAACAGTTGAGCCCTATCGCCCACATTGAAGGGGGAGCTCCCGGCCAGGGCCTGAGTCGTAGTAAAGAACAGTAAAGAGAGCGAGCTGAGTATTCTCATTACTCCGTTTCTACCACTTGGCGCCGGACGCGGCAAGATCAGCAGGAAGCAACGAGATGCAGGCTCGTGTTAATCTGTCGTCATGAGCTCCTTTCTGCGCTGAAGCTAGAGTGGAGCACGATCTGACAGAGCCGCGAACGACTTGAGCTGCTAGCAACAGAAGGCCAAGTTCTGAGGAGAGAGCTGGACAACAGCAAAATCCCCGGGTCCTCGACAGTGAAATGATCCAGCGCGGCTGGGGCAGCCCTGACCTGAAAGGAACCGGTTATGACCCTGAAAGGATCAAAGAAAAC
>JAKZYH010000813.1:0-7214 GCA_047514575.1 Acidobacteriota bacterium
TTTCCCCCGTGCTGTCGAATGCCTACCTCAACCCCCTGGACCATCGGATGGCCGATCTGGGTTTCCAGATGGTGCGCTACGCGGACGACTTTGTCCTGCTGTGTCGCACACCCGAGGAGGCCGAAGCGGCCCTGGCCGAAGGGCGGGGTTGGGTGGAGGACAACGGGCTGAGACTGCATCCCGAGAAGACACACATCGTGGACTCGCGAGAGAAGAGCTTTTCGTTCCTGGGCTATTCGTTCCGAGGCCGTTTTCGGTTTCCACGAGCGAAGAGCCACCGAAAGCTCGTCGACCGCATCCAGGAGCTGACGCCGCGCAAGTCGGGCGACTCGCTGGAGGTCATCCTCCAACGGCTCCATCGCTCGACGCAAGGCTGGTTCAACTACTTCCGGCACTGTCACTGGAACATCTTCAGGGACTACGACGGTCTGATCCGTCGTCGTCTGCGACGGATGCTTCTGACGCGCAACCGGAAGAATAGAAAACACCTCTCTCGAAATCACCGTTGGCCCAACGCCTTCTTTACGGATCATGGCTTCACGAGCCTGAATGACGCCCATATCCGTTTCGTTCAATCCATAGGAACCTACTGACCGGAGAGCCGTATGCGGGAGAATCGCATGTACGGTTCGGAGGGAGGGGGGGACGAACTCAATCGTCCCTTCCTACCCCTATCATCAGAGGCCAGCTCTACACCCTCTGTCAACTTCGTTGCGAGACTGAGAAGGGGACAGACTTCTTAGTTGGGTTTCTTCAAGTTAGTATCGCCCCCAGCCACGCTGGACCATTCAGGAAGAAACTGTTTCCTCCAGGGCAGGTACTGCCGATGAATGGAAGCCTGAAGCGCAAGCGAGGGGTTGGGGAGCGCCACGAATCTCCCGACTGGGTGCTGGCCCCATTCGAGAAAGAAACTTCGGCCGACGGACGTGGCGGTGGCCTCCGCACCGCCGTATTCTTTCCTTGGAGCCTTTAGCTCGAAAAACGGCGGCCCGGAGGCCACCGCCACGGTTTTCGGACAATCGCCTTAAGGATTCCCTATCCAACTATAAACCCGTGGGTTACGTCCTTTTTCCATCCAAACAGCCAAATCAAGTTTCAGCTTAGCCACTTGACGTCACAGTTTTGCATATGCAATTATAGATGCGTGTTCACTCTCCGGTTCGCTAAGGGCGTCGCTACTGACCTCAAGCGAATAAGAGCCTACGACCGGAGAAGGTTGCTTGATGCAATTGAGAAACAGCTTCGAAGGGAACCAAATCTGCAATCGCGGAATCGCAAGTTGCTTGCTAGCCTCCTTCCCCGTTGGACCGGGGAAGTTCCGGTCTGGGAACTGAGAGTCGGCGAGTATCGCATCTTCTACGACATATCAGAAGAAAAAAGCATCGTCTACGTTCGGGCCATCAGGAAGAAACTTGTAGGGAAGAGTACCGAGGAGATACTATGAAAACAGTCAGTGTCCGGCTCCTGCAAAAAAGCGTCAAAGAGTGTGTCGACAAATCTCAAGAGGACCGAGTGATCATCACCCGACACGGAAAACCAGCTGCCGTGCTATTGGGGGTCGAGGGCGCCGACTGGGAGGATGTGGTACTCGAAACCGATCCTGCCTTCTGGCGACTGATCCGTTCGAGGAGAAAAGAGGAGACGGTTTCTTTGGAGGAACTCAAAGCAGAAATTGCAATCTCTTGAAACATCGAAGGTCAAGCATGCTGCCCGTGGTTGCGGTGGTGATGTCCCCCGATACCCCAGCTACCGGAAAGATCGCGTGTAACTAGCACCAGAAGGTGCACCCAAGAGTCCCAAGTCCGTTTTTCTTGGCGGCTCCCTGACTCCCACCCAGCTACCTCATCAAGCCCCAATTGCCTTCCCTCAACGGGGAGTCTAAGATCCAGGCCAATGGATGTTCCGAGCCGAGACATGATCGGCAGGACGATCGCCCACTATCGAATCCTGGAACTTCTGGGCCGGGGTGCCATGGGAGAGGTCTACCTGGCTCAGGATACGACACTGCCTCGCAAGGTGGCCCTCAAGCTGCTGCCCCAGGAAACGCAGGGAGACAGGACTTCGAGATCCCGTCTACTGAGGGAGGCGCAAGCCGCCGCCACCATCACCCATCCCTTCATCTGCGCCATCCACGAGTTGGGAGAATTCGAGGGGACAGACTACATTGCCATGGAGTATGTGGAGGGTCGGACTCTCAAGGAGCGGCTCTGCCAGGGACCCCTTTCGCCGGAGGAGGCACTTCCCTTGGCGGCGGAGATGGCCGAGGCCCTGGAGAAGGCTCACGGCCAGGGGATCGTCCATCGGGATCTGAAACCCTCCAACATCATGCTCGCCGACGAAGGGCATCCGAAGATCATGGACTTCGGGTTGGCGAAGAGGGTGGCTTCGGTCGAGGGGGTGGAGAGCCAGGACCAGACCCAGACCGAACTGACACAGCAGGGCAGCACCCTGGGCACGCCGGCCTACATGTCTCCTGAACAGGTACTAGGACAGTCGGTGGACGCTCGCTCCGACATCTTTTCCTTCGGGATCGTGCTCTACGAGATGCTCACGGGAGCCCATCCTTTCCAGCGGCCTCACGCCGTCGAGACCGCTAGCGCCATTCTCCGGGACGAACCAGTGCCACTGGATCGTCACCTCCCGGGAGTCTCGGAGCTCCTGGAGCATGTGGTGAGCAAGGCGCTGGCCAAGGATTCAGGGGAGCGCTATCAGTCGGCTCGGGAGCTGCAGGTAGACCTGAAACGTCTAGCCGCCGGGAGGACACAGGCCCGGCGAGTGTGGCCCGCAAGGCGGGTCGTGGGACGGATCGCGGCCGCCCTTGTTCTGGCGATAGCTCTGGTGGCGGCGTTCCTGTTCTGGCCTTCGCGGGAGGGCGTCATTCCGGAGCGAGGTCTCGTCCCCGAAGGAGGAACAGTAAGCCTGGTGGCGATACCAACCCAGGTTTTCGCCTCCGCTGACGAGCCCTGGCTGACAGATGCCATCCCCGGTTCTCTCACGGCCCTGCTGCCTCGGGAGGAGTGGCTTCAGCTCAAGGTACCTCCCACCAGCTTCCAGGTGAAGCAGGTTCAGGGGGACTTTGCCCAGATCGGTTCGGCCTATGGTGTCAAGCTGTGCGTCCTCTCCTCGGTCCGGGTCGACGCCGGCCGCATGACGCTCAGTCTGCAACTGGCCGACCCCAGCACCCGGAACATTCTCTGGAACCATTCCTATCAGGGAGAACGGGACAACTACAACGAGCTCCTGCAGCAGGCCTCGCTGGAGATTCTGCGGGCGCTTCGCCCCTCAGCGTCCCCGATGATCCGGAAGACGGCTCTCGCCGTCACCTCCGAAGCGGAAAGGTTGCTTCGCAAGGCACTGCATTATTCGCACCGCTTCAACAACCGCCGCGCACAGGAGGACTTCCAGACTTCGCTTCAGGACTACCGTCGAGCTCTGGAGCTGGATCCCGATCTAGATGATGCAGCTGCTGGAATCGCCCTGCTCTACATCATCCAGGCGGAGAGCGGGTTTCCGGCGACTGAAGCGGTCGTCGAGGTCACTGCATGGGCCAACCGCGCCCTCGAGATCAGCTCCCGGAGTCCCCGGGCCTGGGTAGCCCTCAGCCTGGCTGAAGAGATGCAGGAGCATTCGAACTGGAGACAACGCATCCAGTACGCTTTCAAAGCTCTTCAGGCTGACTTCGATCATGGGGTTTCTCACTTTGCGCTGGCTCGTAGCCTCCCCCTAGCCATGTCGTTGCCCGCGTTTCGAGAGGCGGCCCGGCGCAATCCTCTCCACCGTTATTGGCTGAACGCGGTGGCCGACGCGGAGTGGAGACTGGGCCGCGCCTCGGAGGCCCTCGCGGTGATAGACAGCGTTCTTACCCTGGAACCCGACATGCCTCACGCGCTGGGGAACAGGTGCCGTTGGCTCATTGCTAGCGGGAGCCTGGATGAGGCCACGGTCGCACTGGGTCGGGTCGAGGACCTGGTTCAGCGAGGTTATTTAGCCAAACATCACCTGCTCGAACTCCAAGTCTCCCTCAGCGCGGGAAGCGACGAACCCTCGTTCGAAGCCCTGTTCCGAAACCTTCTTCGCCAGATATCGGACCCTCAGGTGCCCTCTAACTACGTAAACGACCTATCGTATGATCTAGGACCGATCCTGGCAGAACAGGGTTACAGAGCGGAGGCCATAGAGCTGATGGATCTCGCCTCCTCCCGGGGATTTTCTCCTCACTACGACTGGCTCCTTATGAACCCCTATCTAGAAACCCTTCGAGATGACCCTGCTCTGGCGGACATCTTGAGTGTCTCTCGAGACCGGTTCGAGGAGCTGGTGAGCTTCTTGGAAAGCGCGCAGCTTCGCGGCGAGCTGCCGGATTATCTGGCGTCATCGTTTGAAGAAGTTCTCCAGCTTCGCCGCAGCCTCCCCGACCGCTAGCCGGGTCTGGTCCCCTGTACGTCAAACTGCATCTCCCAGCACATCGGAAAAGACAGAAAAAAGCGACCCGATGAGATAGTCCGGCTATCCATCTGTCGCCCTAGCGCCCAGCTAGAAGCCCAGTCATCCTCCCTCGAAGAGCACCCTCATCTGGTTAATTCAATGGGGCGTAGGTCATTGAATCCAGACTTGTGACGACTCCTTCCAACTCTGGCACCCCGTTTGCTGTACCAGTCTGCCATGTGGCTCTTTCGACCGGTTGCATATTCTGGACGTTACGTACACCCGGCAATCAGAGAAGGCGAGACTGTGGGAATGGAAAGCGTCATAGTACATCCCTACACACCCAGTGTAGACCTGACATTCCGGGGCGCCGTTCATGACCACATCACCGCACTCAAGAGACGGGATGAGGAGTCCAAGGATTTCGCTGGACAGTGGGGAAGCAATTGACAGAGTTCTATCTGACCTGGACTACAAGCAACGGCGACACCGAGAGGTACCGACTCGAGGCTCCAGAGATAGTGGTAGGACGGATGTCGGATTGCGACCTGGTGCTGTCTTCTCCTTTCGTTTCTCGCCGTCACGCAAAACTGCTCCGGTGTGCACAGGGTTATTCCATTGTGGACCTGAACAGCACCGGCGGCACCTCTGTAAACGGGCAGTCTATCCAAGAGCAGAAGCTCCAGCCCACGGATCGAATCCGACTGGGCCAGAGTGGAGTCGAGCTCCGCTATGTCAGGGAGGAGAGTGGCCCGGTGCAGGAGCGACTCAGCAGGGAAAGCCTGCTAGTATCAATATTAACCACTCAACTGGTACGACTATCATGACCGAGTTTGCTTGGTTCAGTTCGCTTGATTCACCAGGAAGAAGACGAAAGGGGAAGTGTATGAGTTCCCGCCAAAGAAAAGCTGCATTTCGGATCGCGATCCTTCTGTTCCTTTTGCCACTGCCCCAGGGTCGTCTTTGTGTAGGGCAGACCGCGACAGCCACGATTCAAGGGAAGGCGGTGGACCCGAGCGGCCAAGTGGTGACAGACGCCAGCATCACACTGGAGAAGATGGGCACCGGATGGTCGCGCACCCTACTGACCAGAGCCAATGGTGGCTATCAGTTCGATTTGCTGGCCCCCGGAACCTACCGTCTGAAAGGAAGCAAGGAAGGGTTTGCAGACATCATGGTGGAGGGACTCGAAGCCACCATCAACCAGGTGATTGTTTTTGACGTGAGCTTTGTCTTGGCTCGAGGACCCGCCTTTTCTGTGAAGGTTGAGGGAGAAGCGCCTCTGATCGAAGCGACGCAAAGTGATTTGTCCAGCGTAGTCGGCGAGCAGCGGATCGATGCTCTGCCCAACTCGGACCGCGACTTCATCAACTACGCCCTGCTTTCACCTGGAACCCTACCCGGTCGGCGGGGCTTTGGCTACGATCAGCTTACCGAGGTTGGAGTTGGGCCACGGCACATGACGGACAACGCGGTCAATTTGGACGGGGCATCTACTGTCGCATCCCATCAGGGATATCAGCTCTCCCAGTTTGTGCCTCTAGGCTCGGTCCAGGAGTTTGAGTTCCTGAGAAACCGTTACAGCGCAGAGTTTGGCGGCGGCAGTGGAGGAGTCGCCAACGTAGTGACCAAGTCCGGGACCAACGATGTCCACGGATCCGTTTTCGCTTTCATCAGAGACGAACGCTTCGCTGCGGCGGGTCCCTTTGTGCCCTCAGGCGAAAAGCCGCCTTTCCGGAGAGGTCAGTTCGGGGCAACTCTGGGAGGACCCCTCCGGCTCAACCAGACACATTACTTCCTGGCCTACGACGGGCTGAGATCGGATGAGACGCTGATTGTCGACACCGGTGGCACCTTGCCGGGGGAAGATGGCCCCTTCCCATTTACCCGCAACCAGGACGCGCTCTTGGCCAGGGTGGATCATCAGCTCAATCCGACGCACCATATCTCGGGTCGTTACAACTATGGGAAGTACACGGATCAAAACTTCTCTCCCTTTCCGATGCTGGCACGACAGGGCCGAATCGGCACTGACCACAGTCTGCACTCCTTCCTGTTCGCCGAAACCTGGACTGCCAGCGACCGCAGCATCAACGAGTTTCGCTTCCAGTACCTGGACCAGGAGCTCGAGATCGATTCGAACTCGGCGGACCCGTTTGAGATCCGGCCCTCGTCGCTTGCGGGTACCCCGCCAGTTTTCCCTTTCGGTATGTCGGGCCAACGATTTCAGATGACGGATAATTTTTCCCACTTGCTGCCTCAAGGACGCGGGAGTCACCATTTCAAGCTGGGGGGAGAAGTTCACGCTGTTCCGGTGGATGAATCCTTCTCGGACTTTGCTCGGGGGGGCTTCATCTTCACAACCGACCAACCCTTCGATCCAGGTGAACCGACTACTTATCCGGTACAGAGCCTCTTCGGTGGGACCAATAGAATCGACCGGACCTCATGGCAGCTCGGAATGTATTTCAGCGATGATTGGAGCGTCAGGGACAATCTGACTTTGAACCTGGGTCTGCGCTACGATCTGGAGACCAAATCAAGCAACTCCGACGTTCCCAATTCCGTTCCCTTCCTGGACAGCCCCCGACTGGACAAGAACAACTGGAGCCCGCGCCTGGGGCTAGCCTATAACCCTTTCACGAACACGGTCAGAGCTACCATCAAAAGGTG
Organism: Acidobacteriota bacterium; assembly: GCA_047514575.1. Classification (GTDB taxonomy): domain Bacteria; phylum Acidobacteriota; class UBA6911; order RPQK01; family JAJDTT01; genus CAUZIZ01. The sequence goes on from JAKZYH010000813.1 coordinate 7,099, forward strand.
TGTAAATAGCAGAGGCGGTGAGTATCCTTCCGGGTTGACCTAAACCCAGGGCCGGAAGGCCCATAAAGGAAGGAGTACACACCGCATGAAAGAGAAGAACATTGAGGGGACTGTGG
>JAKZYH010000814.1:0-9415 GCA_047514575.1 Acidobacteriota bacterium
CGCCTGGATAGCCGGGCATGACTCTTTCGCCGTTATCGGGCGGAACCATCTTTCCGTAGATCTCGGTGGGATACGCTCCCGGCTCTAACACTACCGACTCGACTCCTGAACCCTGCAAGCTGGCGTTGTAGTCGTCGGATAGCACTTCGAGAGCTGCCTTGGAGGCACAGTAGATGCCCATGTAGGGAAAGGGGAATTGGGCCACGATGCTGGAGATGTTGACGATAAGGCCGGCCTTCTTCTCGCGAAAGTGGGGCAGCACGGCATTGGTGACGCGCATGGGGCCGAAGGTGTTGACGTCGAAGACCTGTTTGGCCTGATCGAGGCTAAAGGCTTCTTGTACTCCCATGTAGGCGATGCCGGCGTTGTTGACGACCACGTCCAAGCCGCCCGCCTTGTCGATGGCTTCAGCCACGCCCTTCTCGACCGAGGCACTGTCGGCAACGTCCAGCTCAACCACGAAGACCCTGGCGTGATTGTCTTTTGCCCAGCTTTCAATGGACCCGGCGGACTCGGCGTTCTTGCCGTTGGCATCGCGCATTGACGCCGCGATGGTGTGGCCCTTGGCGGCCAGGGTTTCCACAGCTATTCGACCGAAGCCGGTGCTGGTCCCGGTGATCAAAATGTTCATAACAACTCCTCCCTGTTGGTGAGGATCATTTGAACCTAGAACCCTCGCTGGTTCAAGGCCCTGTCGTCTTTAAAGTTGTATCCGACACAGGTGATCGGCCAGAACTCATTCTCCTCATGTTCTGGATGGAGGTGGAAGTCTAGTCGATCCCGTCTTCGATCCTCCAGGTATGAGCTCAAGTCCTCCGCTCGCTTCGATTGCTCTCGCTCGGATTGGTTCGTTTCGAATGGGTCAACTTTTTCCTTTTCAACGTTTCGCTGTCGTCCGGGCAGAGGTTTCGTCCGCATATACTAAATTCTTACTAGAAAATCGGGCTGTCAAGATTCTCTGGCTTGGCTCTAAACAAAACGTTTCCTGGGTCGAAGAGTAGGTTGTCTTTGGTGATTTTGCTCACAGTTTGCAGGACTCGAGCATCACCGGATCGCCGGGTTGTGACAGATGAACGCTCGAAGGGGGGGAATCCTCCGAGTCAACACGGACCTGAGGCCCGCGTCCCAGCGATCTCTAAGTCTTAGACCCTCAGGAACCTTATGGGTACGAGGCCAAGTGACAGTTCAGGCAGGACGTCTCAGCTGAGGGAAGAGAACCCCTGATGACGAAGCGCAAGAAGGCCAAAGTTCATTCAGATCAGTTCCTGAGGGCGATTCATACCCTGCAGAATTACTGGTTTCAGATTGTCCATCTTCCACTGGGTTCGCGGACGTGAGAGCCAAGCACCTCACCTTTGTCGCAATTGACGACGACCCCGTCGACCTCAGACTCCTGTCTCGCAGCCTGGAGAAGATTCTAGACTGGGACATCGAACTGGTGGCCTGCAGGAGCTGGGAGTCGGGAAGGATGGAACTGGAGCGCCCGGAGATCGATGTTGTTTTGATCGACTACTTGCTGGGCGCACAGAGCGGGGTAGAGCTCATTCCCAAGATCCGTGAAGCGGGAGTTCAATGTCCCGTCATACTCCTGACCGGTCAGGGAAGCGAAGAAGTTGTTATCGAAGCGATGCGAGCTGGAGCCGCCGACTGTCTTTCCAAGGGCTCCCTCTCTCCGGCCAGCCTCAGACGTGCAATCTCGAACGCCGTAGAAAAGCATGAGTTGAGCCGGTCGGTGACTCAGAGAAGCCGACAGCTCGAGGAGTCAAATGCTCAGCTTGAAAAACAGATGGAGCAACGCAACCAGCTGCTGGCGGATCTCCAGAAAGCGAATCAGGTGAAAGATGACTTCATCGCCAATGTCTCCCACGAACTCCGCACGCCATTGGCGACGATTTCTATCGTCTTTTCGAACGCTCTCGAGGGTGTTTGGGGTGATTTCAGTGCTGAGTTGAGACAGGGTCTTAAGATCGGGAAGGCTAACTCTGTACGACTCGCTGACCTTATTGGCAACCTCTTGGATATATCCAAAGCCGACTCTGGGCAGGTCTATCTGGAAAGCTCGCTCGTCGATGTCTCTGACCTGATGCGCTCGGCTGTCGAGTCTTTCGGAATCAAAGCCAGTGAAAAGAATGTCTCTTTCGTTTGTTCGGGCTGCGATCAACCGGATGTACTCTTCTGTGACTCCTCTCAGGTCACTCAAGTCCTCACCAACCTGATTGGAAACGCTCTCAAGTTTACCCCTTCCAACGGTACCGTCTCGGTAGATCTGCTAAGCAGTGAGGACGAGATCCAGATCAGTATCGCCGATACCGGCAAGGGTATTCCCGAGGAAAGCAAGCCCCTGATCTTCGATCGATTCTGGCAATCAGGCGAAGAGAAGGGGACGGGTTTGGGGCTTGCGATCAGCAAGGAACTCGTGGAGCTCCACCAAGGAAGAATCTGGGTGGAAAGCGGTGCACACGCTGGCTCTGTCTTCCGTTTCACTCTTCCGAGATACGATTGCCTCGTCAGGCTGCGTCGGACTGTGGACAAAGTGTTCAACGGATCTGCGAAGACAGGTCGGCCGGTTTCTGCAGTCGTGCTACCCGCTGAAGATCTCCAGGGGATGGCCGAGCAGATTCCAGAAGCCGTACTGCATCGGAGCTTTGAGCTCTCACTTCAGAGCGCGCAAGCCAAGATGGTGGTCCTTTTTCCCGGTGCCTGTAAGGAAAAGGGTCATGAACTCAGAGATCGAATCGTTGAGGGAGTGAGGACGGCTCAGAGACTTTCCCCGTCTCTAGTCACGGTGGTCTCCTATCCAGAGGACGCCAAGGATACCGAGGGCTTCGTCGCCCTTCTGGAAGAACTGCTTAAGCAGGACGTTCATGAAGAGAATCATGGGTAAGAGCGTTAACCCCTTAATAATCCACCCTGCAAGGGTTGCGTCCTGAGCATTTGTTGCTCTTCTGTACGCAACCCATTCTGGGTTGAAATCCAGGGCAAGTGCCGGTGACCCAGGGTTGGGAAACCCTGGGCTGAAATACAGAATCCTTCAGGATTCACCTCTGGGGCAAGCGAGACGGAAGATCAAGCCTCCCGATTCCATCATTTCCGGCTCCGGAAAAAGGCTGCAGTCCCACTGGCGGTCATCACTCGGACGGGCGGAAGATTGTCGACCATGCCGGCATCGGTGCGACGGAGCTCGGCGATCAGCAGCTCGCGGAATTCAGCCAGAAGTTCGTGGAAATCTGCTTCGACAGCGAGATTCTGTAGTTCTTCGGGGTCGGCCTCAAGGTCATAAAGCTCTTCGATTTCATCTGCCACCAGGGTGCGGATATACTTGTAATTACCTTTGCGCAAGAAAATCCACCAGGGCACACCCTCCCAGCCCTCTCCGGTACCTGCGTCCGAATCCCGGCCGTAACTTTGTTTAAAGTTTTCGAGCATGACCTGTCCGTTCCATTCGGCCTGAGGATCTTCCAGCAGTGGAAGGATGCTGCGCCCGTGCATTTCCCAGGGTAGTTCGATGCCCGCCAGTGCGAAAAACGTGGGGATCAGATCGTGGCCACCCACTGGCTGTTCGCAGACCTCACCTTGGGGGAACCGCTTGGGATACCGAACCAACAGGGGCGCGTTGATATTGGCGTCGTAGGGAGCGTACTTCCAGGCAAAACCATGCTGGCCCCAGGCGTATCCTTGGTCCGACGTAAAGATAACGACCGTGTTCTCCAGCTGCCCGGTTTGCTCGAGTGCCGCCACGACTCGACCCACGCCCTCATCGATCGCCAGCACCGCACGGTTGTATTGCCGGACAAGCTGAGTCAGCGTACGGCCAAAGTGGGCTGGCGTTCGCCTTATGCATTCGGCTTGTCCGTCTGCCAGCTCTCTCCATAGTCCGTAATTGTGCATGTACCGAGGCTTGTCCGGACGCGGCGGATAGATATCCTTGGGAACAGGGACAAGCGGTGTCTTCGGGTACTCGTCGCCATGCCGGTCGGCAGGCATAAAGGGGTGGTGCACGGCATCGTAACACAGCCACAGGTACCAGGGTTGATCGGGCTGATCGGCGCGCTGCCTGACGTACTCTACTGCCCAGTCGGTGTAGTTGTCCGTCGAATAGCCGCTCACCTTTTCTGGCGGACCACCGTTGAAGTCGATCCGCTGGTCCACGTAGTATCCACCGTAAACCTTGCCGTTCGTATGGTCCCAGATGGCCGAGTAGTCCCAGGCGCGGCCGTGCCCTTTGTCGTTACCTGTATGCCACTTTCCGATCATCCCAGTGTGATAGCCGGCATTGCGGAATGCCACAGGCCAGTAGGAATCGGCTATTCTGGCGGCGGGAGGATTCTTGCTGAGCCACTGAATTCCATGCTGCAACTTTCCGGTGAGCGCGGTTGCCCGTGCGGGCTGGCACCATGCGCCCGTATAGCACGTGGCAAAGCGCACTCCCTCCTCGGCGAGCCGATCAAGGTTCGGCGTCCGCACCCAATCGTGTGCTCCCGGATAACAACCCACAGCGCGATTACTCATGTCGTCAACAAAAATATAAAGGATGTTTGGACGCGAGTTGGCCGTCCCCAGGGCTCTATCGCCGACGGCTGTCACGACCAGCAACAGCGGGACGAAGGATCGCCCCAGCACCCGGAACAGCGAGACTGCGTGACTGATGATCTCAGGCGGGAAGGGATGGCCCTTGTAACCGGGTTGCATCCACGCATTGTCGCCGATCACCGTTCAGTTTGACAGTACGCGAGGGCGAAGAGATTGGCCCATCTTGCAGCGCAGAGCACCGGATCCCTCCAGATTGCAGTGGGGTGGTGCTTCATTCTGACTGCCGAAGGTCGGCAACGGATCAGAACCAGTTCTTGACGGAATTTGCCGGGAGCCCGTTTTACCGTCTCGTTTTCGCTACAAGCAGCCATCCAATCTACTGGATCACAGCGGTAGCTGTGCCGCCCTGATCCGAGGTTACCGTGGCCTGCCGTCCGGCCAGACTGGTCTCAGCGGACTTAACATACTTGTAGCGTTCTTTTAAGGACTGGTAGGTCATCGTCTGGTCTTGGGCGAAACCCTCGATGGATACGGTCAGGACGGTGTCCGCGGCCGCGCTGGAGGTAGCAAGGATCCGGACCTTTCCCTTCTTGAAGACGGCCTTTGTGATCTGGACCGTGTCGCTCTCAGGACTCGGATCCCCGTTGGGGGGTACTGGCGTTGCTTCGAAACCCGGAGGAAGTCCACCTGGGGTTCCGTCCCAGTTGTCTCCGCCCCAGGGATCGGCTGGAATCGTCAGCCCATCGGCATCAGACCAAAACACGCCATCGCTCCAGAACACGCCGTCGCTCCAGAACACACCGTCGCTCCAGAACACGCCATCACTCCAGAACACGCCGTCACTCCAGAAGACACCGTTGCTCCAGGCCACGGCATCGGACCAGAACACGCCGTCGCTCCAGAAGACACCGTCACTCCAGAACACGCCATCGCTCCAGAACACGCCATCACTCCAGAACACGCCGTCGCTCCAAAACACGCCATTTCCCCAGTAGGGAACGCTGCTGGGGTTCTCTACCAGCTCGCTGTAGATGATCTGATCGCCGTAGGCGAAGGACCCTCCGGACCAGACCTCTTCGTCGTCGAGATCCCACATCGGCTCGACTTCCGAAACCAGCTGCCGCGAAGGCACGTCAAGAGCTTCGGCTATCTCAACCGAAGTAGCGGTGTTCAGCATGCCGTTGCCCTGCTCCAGCATCGAGGGCTCAGTCATCTTGATCGCGGTCACGTTGAGGATCAGCTTGACCAGGTGCGGGTTCAGATTGGGGTTTTCCTGGATCATCATGGCGGCGGTTGCACTGACCAGAGCAGCCGCAACGCTGGAGCCGCTTAGGGAAAAGTAGTGTTCCTCGACAATCAGCTCTGGATGTTCGTTGTACAAGGTGGTCCCGGGTGCCGCAAAGCCGGCGATCCGGTTGCCCGGGGCCGAGATATCAGGTTTGAACAGGCCGTCGATAGTGGGCCCGCGGGAGCCGTAGCTGGTGGCCACGTCGTCGGAATGGGTGAGAGTGCCCTTCATGTTGAGAGGAGCCACGGTAATGACCGAGGGCTCCGTGCCGGGACTCGTAATGCTGCCCCATACCTTGTCCTGCCCCTCGACCCTGCCCAGATTGCCCGCCGAGACAACGGTGGTAATGCCTGCTGCCACCATATTGCGGACGGCCAGGCAGAGTGGGTCGGCGGCGTAGGACTCCACTGGAGCGTGTCCCAGGGAGAGGTTAGCTACTCGAATGTTGTAGCTGTCTTTGTTGTCAATGACCCAGGCGATGGCCTGGATCAGGTTGCTCGTGAGGCCATAACCGTCGGCACCAATAACCTTGACGTCGATGAAGTCGACCTTCTCAGCCAAGCCTTTGCCGTGTCCGTTGGAGCCGCCCTCGCCGCCGATCAAGCCGGCTAGGTGGGTTCCGTGACCAAAGTCGTCTGTGTCCTGCGCAACCGGGTGAGACACCTCTTGCCCCGAGGTGAAATCGACGGAAGCCACCGTGCGCTCGTACTTCTTCAAGTCCCGGTGTTCGTCGATACCAGAATCGAACAGTGCCAGCCCAACGTACTCACCGGTGGCGTCGATCTGATCGGAGCCGACGATCTTCCGCACGATGTCCATCTGGACGAAGTTGGGGTCGGTGAAAGAGCTAGTATCTCCAAAGGAGCGGACAGGAGCGTCCACCGTCACGTATTCGACCAGTTTGGAGTCGAGCAGCTGGCGAATCTGCGGCGCGGTCAACCGAGATCGGTAACCATGCACCAACGCGAGACTGTCATCCGACTTAATGCCCCGCCTCATACGGAGACGCTGATCCCGTTCAAAGAAGGATCGATCGACCTGAACGATGACCGGAATAGCGTAGTCGTATTCGGGTCGGGCATCTAGAAAGTCCACCTCCCGCTGGAGGGCGGGTGAAATCCGCCGGGTCGAATCGGACCCCGCTTCCTCTCTAGCAAGAGAAGGGATGGTGGAGAAAAGGAGATAGATGGCTGCACAGATCGGAGCAGTCGCGTGGAAACGGAGCATCTTCCTCATCGTAAAACCCTCACAATAGGTATTGCGACTCGGCTTTCGGCAACTGATCAACCCTTCCGGCGAAGCGGTTTAGGTCTCAGCTTTGCGCCCCGTGACTTTCGCGCACAGGTAGCCCTTTCGCTGCGTCAGCGCAAACGATTAGCCTAAGAATTCGCTTTTCGGGTGTTGTTCCTCACATCAGCCCTCTTCGGATAGTTTTCAAGAAACTTTAGAAAAAGACCCGCCTCGGGAGGCTGCAGCAAGGTTTGTGCCAGGATCGGCTAGAGAGAATCCAACATCTCGGCAGGAGTCCGACCGGCCTCACATCCCTGTCGGCGTCAGGCTCTGGAGCCTCTTGAGGAGTGGGAGAGGACTTGAAGAGGGTGCTACCGCAGACGTCAATAAACTAACGGTATCCGACAGATTTCTGACAGTCCAAAGGAGCTTGCGCAGGCTGCAACACCGAGCTACTGCGAACGCCTACCGTTCATTCACTGACAGAAGTACCCAGTCACTGGGTCCTGAGCCGTGGACCGGAGGGCGCGACGCTAGGGCGCGGTAGTTGCTCACCGATTCGAGGTGTTATAGCGGTATCACGACTCTTGTGGCTGCCCCCTTTGGCCCACGGATCTGCTACACTCGTTAGAACTCATTGCCTCAAAGTGTTCGCGAAGACGGTGGATTCGCAGGGACAGAGGATCAGAATTGCAGGCGGTTTCTGGGACCGGTTCCTTCCCACGAGTCCATTCAAAAGGAGGTCAACTGTGAGAACAATTGCGAACGTCCTCGTAATCCTTTTCCTACCTTCCCTCCTCTTGCCCGGCGAAGCCATTGCCAAGAAACTCGAAAAGGACGAGCTGATTGAACTGCACCTGAAAGCGATCGGAGAAGACCCAGCCCGCAAGAGCCGAGTGGCTCAAGGTCGGGGGAACCTGGACATCCGGGTTGGCGGCCTGGTACAGCTGGGCGGACCGGCCAAGTTGATCTCGGAGGGACGGAAGCTTCGCTCGAGTATTCGTTTCGGGCACCCGCAATTCCCGGAGGAGCTGGTCATCTACGACGGAAAGAAGGTGGAGGTGGCCGACGTTTCACCGGGAGTCCGCTCCCAGCTGGGAGAATCCCTGTGGGTTGATTTCCACGACCTGATCCAGGAGGGCCTGTACGGAGGTGCTCTGAACACAGGCTGGCCTCTCCTGGATTTAGAGGCCAGGCAACCCAGCCTCAAATACAAGGGTCTCAAGAAGTTCCATGGGAGGAAACTGCACCAGGTCGAGTACAAACCCAAAAACAATGTGGACTATCGAATCGCCCTTTACTTCGAGCCCGAGACCTACCGCCACGTGGCCAGCTCCTATAGCCTGACTGCCGTCTCCGGCAAGCTGACGATGCGGAGCACGCAGGGCCTGGGCGAGGGCAGCGCTTCGTCACCCGTGCCGAACCCGCAGGCGCATCAACATCTGGAAGTCCACGACGGAACCACCTCTCGGTACCAGATCACAGTGGAGGAAGGATTCGAGGACTTCAAAGAGGTGGACGGCCTGATCCTGCCCCATACCTATCGGGTCACGATCGACCTCGATCGGGACCGCGCAGGAGATTTCTTGGGTCACTGGGAGATGCAGTTCGATCGCATCACCCACGACTCTGCCATCGATCCCATGACCTTCGCTGTTAAGTGAGAGGCCGTTGATCAGCGCACCTCCTTCAGGACAAACCCTTCACTGCAGGTTACCTATGTTGGGATGCAGCTAGCCCTTCGGATTTGGAAGGGCAATCTTGGAGGCTGCCCAGACCTTCCGGCACCAAATTTGAGTATCGTGACGGGGACGGTGTGATCCTGCTCTCCTCCAAACCCCCTATCTGAACCCACGGGTGAGGTCGCTAGCCCCGGCTCATCGCTTGTCGTAGCGAGGCGACGCGAAACGGTCGGCAGAGTGGCCCTTTCTAGGAGGCCGCTTCAGCGGTCTGGCGCAAAGCGTATTAGACCCGGTGTTTACGCCGGGGTCAGCCGCTTCTCCTCCCTCCCCTGAGGGCCGTTTACGGTCCTTCTCGAGCGGCGGCTTTAGCCATCCTGGACCCGGAGCCCGGCTGAAGCCTTTACCCGACAAGCCCGCTGAAGCAGGCTCCAGCAGCCGCTGGCCCGCCCACCCGGCCCTGAAGAGGGTGTCGCAAAAGTCCACATCAGAATCTGCCACGCTAACAGAGCAGGTTTAGCTGCCACTTATGTGATAGGCCCTTCCAAGGAGGCTGCTAAAGGCAGCGTACGTGTTCGGCTTCACCTTGACCTGGTTCGAGCACTCAGGAGTATGTGAATCCTGAAGGGATTCCGTATTTCAGGGTTTCCGAACCCTGGGTCATCCTGGTCTCCCCTCAGATCCAACC
>JAKZYH010000815.1:0-5452 GCA_047514575.1 Acidobacteriota bacterium
GTGTTGCTTGGGATATGGTAGACGAACAAGGGCAACTCGGCCGCGGATGCCACCAGTCGATAATGCTCAACCAGTGCAGATCGATCCGCCTGATAATAGATTGGGGGAATGGCACTGATCGCATCGGCTCCGTTGGCCTGAGCGTGTTGAGCCAGGTCAACAGCGGCCCTCGTGGATATCTCCCCCACATGGACGATTACGCTCCCACGACCGTCGACGGCCTTGACCGTGGCCTCCGTCATGAGCTTCCGTTCCTCCAGCGTCAGCAGCAATCCCTCGCCAGTGCCGCCACAGACGTAGAAACCATCCACCCCGACTCCGAGATGCCAGTCCACTAGATCCTGAATCGCCGCGATATTGAGCTCACCCCTCCCGTCGAACGGGCTCACCAAAGCCGGATAGATTCCATAGAATTGTTCCATCGTTCCTCCCTGAGCCCTGCACTGAGGCCCAATCTTCAGCCCTGGCAAACGGGCCGCTTCTCACAATATTAGTTCCACTTATACCATTTCACTTGATATTAGAAGAAGGCATGGTATGCTGGCCCCTTAAATGCGCATTGAATCCCTTAAGATATTCTGCGACGTAGCCCGCAACCGAAGCTTCTCATTGGCAGCAGAGGCCAACAAGATTTCGCAGTCGGCGGCCAGCCAGATCGTGCTCCAATTGGAAAACAAGCTTGGAGTGGAATTGATCGACCGCTCTACCCGGCCGCTCCAGCTTACCGACATGGGAAAGATCTATTACCATGGCTGCAGGACCGTCGTCGAGCAATATCTGGAACTGGAGGCATCCATCCAGAATGGCCGAGAGCATTTGGCGGCGACCCTACAGATAGCCGCGATCTACTCGATCGGGTTCAGGGACATGAGCCGCTACGTGGAACGGATCCTGGAACGCCAGCCGCGCGCCCGGATACATATTGATTACTTGCACCCCACACGGGTGTACCAAAAGGTTCTCGACGGAACGGCTGACCTGGGCTTGCTGTCCTTTCCCCGGAGCAGCAGGGAAGTCAGCTTCCTTCCCTGGCGGGAGGAAGTGATGGTTTTGGCCTGCAATCCGGAACATTCTCTAGCTCGGCGCAAGAGGATCAAGGCAACACAGTTGTCGGGTCAGGCGTATGTCGGGTTCGATCGCGATCTGGTCATCCGCCGAAGGGTGGACAAGTTCTTTCGTGATCAGGGTATCTCGGTCGATGTGGTGCTCGAGTTCGACAACATCGAGAATATCAAGAAGGCGATTGAAGAGGGTGCCGGCGTCGCCCTGTTACCGCTGCCAACCTTGGAGCGGGAGATCCGAGCAGGATCCTTGTCAGCGTTGGAACTGACCAAACCCAGACTCGTCCGTCCCCTGGGAATCATCCAGCGCCGCCACGTCAAAACGAGTCCAACCGGCGCACGCTTCATTCAACTACTGCAGGAACCAGACGATAGCAACGGCTCGCGTAGCGTGTCGACCAAAGTCTTTGTCAACCTAGGCGACAAGGACACCCGGGGAAGTTTTTATCCCCGGAATAGCGGAACCGAAAATCTCGGAACCGACTGAAGAGCCCGTGTGATCCTGCCCGGATTCCTCGAGCGCGATCATCGCAGGAAGCAAGAATACCTTTCTGCTTAGGCCAGAGCGGCCGGTGGACCGGTCGAGCGTTCCCGGCCGGCACGGATCGTGGCAGATCGAGTGGGCGAATGTGGACGAAATGATGAGCAGATTAGCACCTTCCAAACAGGGGCTGTACGATCCGAAGCAGGAGCATGACGCCTGCGGAATCGGCTTCCTGGTGGACCTCAAGGGCCGCAGCTCCCACAAGCTGGTCCAACAGGCCGTCCAGATGCTGCTCAACCTGGAGCACCGGGGAGCCTGCGGATGCGAGGAGAATACCGGCGATGGCGCTGGTCTGCTCTTGCAGGTACCCCACCGATTCTTCTCCCAGGTGTGCCCTGAGTTGGGGATTTCCTTGCCGTCCTTCCAAGACTACGGGGTTGGGATGGTGTTTCTGCCCCCGGATACTGCCGCAGGGAAAGAGTGCGAGCGCTTGTTCGAAAGGACGATTCGGGAGGAGGGGCAACAACCTCTCGGCTGGCGAACCGTCCCTGTGGACAACACCCTGCTTGGAGCAACGGCGCGAAGAGGGCAGCCCCTGATCCGTCAAGTCTTCATCGGACGCAGTCAGGACCTCGAAGACGAGCTGGCATTCGAGCGCAAGCTCTACGTCATTCGGAAGCGGGTCGAGCGCGCCGTCAAAGCGTCCCAGCTACCCAACCGCGACCTATTCTACATTCCCAGTTTGTCCTACAAGACCATCGTCTATAAGGGCATGCTGATGGCAGGTCAGCTGACGGACTTCTACCCCGAATTGCTGGATCCGGCGATTGAGAGCGCTCTGGTTTTGGTCCATTCTCGGTTCAGTACCAACACCTTTCCAAACTGGAGTCGCGCCCATCCCTACCGTTACCTCAGCCACAACGGGGAAATAAACACCCTGCGTGGAAACGTGAACTGGATGCATGCGCGACAGGGGCTCCTCCGTTCGGAACTAATGGGGTCCGACATGGAGAAGATTCTGCCGATCATCGACGAAGACGGCAGCGACTCAGCCATGTTCGACAATGCGCTTGAAATGTTGGTGCTGACGGGACGATCCCTACCCCATGCGATCATGATGATGATTCCCGAGCCGTGGCACGGCAACCCATCGATGAGCGAGGAGAAGCGGGCCTTCTACCAGTTCCACTCTTGCCTGATGGAGCCCTGGGACGGTCCGGCCTCGATCGCTTTCACCGATGGGCGGAGCGTGGGTGCCGTCCTGGACCGAAACGGGCTTCGTCCTTCGCGCTACTACGTGACCACGGACGATCTCGTGATCATGGCGTCCGAAGTCGGGGTCCTCGACATCCCGCCGGAAAGGGTCTCCCACAAAGGAAGGCTGGAACCTGGCCGCATGTTTCTGGTGGATACGCGACAGGGCCGGATCATTGCCGATGATGAGCTGAAGCACCAGATTGCATCCCGACGGCCTTACTCCGTTTGGCTGGGGGAGCATCTGGTCGATCTAGAGCGGTTGCCAAAAGGTCCTGCTTCCCCAGCGCTCGACTCGTCCTCGGTAAAGCTGCAGCAGAAGATCTTCGGATATACCTCGGAAGAGTTGGAACTGTTGCTACGGCCGATGGCTGAAAACGGCGTCGAAGCCCTCGGTTCGATGGGAACGGACACGCCTTTGGCTGCTCTTTCTGACCACTCCCAATTGCTATATAACTACTTCACACAGCTCTTTGCCCAGGTAACCAATCCACCGGTCGACGCCATTCGCGAGGCTCTGATCATGTCACTGGAAACCACCTTGGGAGCGGAACGCAATCTGCTCGAACCGGGGCCGACTTCGGTGCGGCAGATCAAGCTCAACTCACCCGTACTCAGGGACCACGACCTGACTCGCTTCAGGGGCCTGGATGGCAGCGGCCCGGGTGAGTTCAGATCGGCGACGCTCTCCATTCTGTGTCCGAGTGAAGTAGACGGTCCTGGCCTGGATGAGGCGATGAGCGAGCTCTGCACCCAAGCCAGCCAGGCCGTCGGTGAGGGCCACGAGATCCTGATACTTTCAGACCGGGGGGCGAACCAATCACTCGCCCCACTGCCAGCCCTGCTGGCGACCTCGGGGGTTCACCATCACCTGATTAGGGAAGGGACGAGGACCCGGGTCGCGCTGGTCCTGGAGAGCGGCGAGCCGAGGGAAGTTCACCATTTTGCACTGCTGATCGGCTATGGAGCGGCGGCCGTCAATCCGTATCTTGCTTTCGCCACGTTGCGCGACCTACTACCACAGGAACAGCGGTCACAATCGGACCTGGATCACGCTATTGAAAACTACATCAAAGCCGTCAACAAAGGAGTCGTCAAAGTCATGTCCAAGATGGGCATCTCGACCGCTCAGAGCTACCGAGGGGCTCAGGTCTACGAGGCGATCGGTCTGGACCGGGAATTCGTGAAGAAGTACTTCACCTGGACCGCCTCGCGTTTGAGCGGTGTTGGGCAGGAGGTGGTGGCTCGGGAGATCAGACTCAGACACCGACGGGCCTTTCCTCCATCGTCGGTGACAGTGCCGGGGCTCGAGTCCGGAGGCCAGTATCAATGGCGTAGCGAGGGGGAATATCACGTTTTCAATCCCCAGACGGTCCACAAGCTGCAATACGCCTGTCGCACCGGCAACTACGAGGTCTTCCGGGAGTACAGCCAACGGGTAAACGAGCAGACAAGACAGCGATGCACGCTTCGCGGCCTCTTTGACTTGCAATTTCTTGAAACACCCATCCCGATCGAAGAAGTAGAGCCCATTGCAGAGATCGTGAAACGCTTCAAGACCGGTGCCATGTCCTACGGTTCCATCAGCAAAGAGGCGCACGAGTCCCTGGCTGTTGCGATGAATCGCATCGGTGGCAAGAGCAATACCGGCGAAGGCGGAGAAGAGTCCAGCCGCTATGTTCCAGATGAGAATGGGGATTCCCGCAACAGTGCTATCAAGCAGGTGGCCTCCGGTCGTTTTGGCGTAACCAGTGAGTATCTCGTAAACGCCTCCGAGCTTCAGATCAAAATGGCGCAGGGAGCCAAGCCGGGTGAGGGAGGGCAGCTTCCCGGCCACAAGGTTTATCCCTGGATCGCAGAGGTGCGCCATTCCACGCCCGGGGTTGGACTTATTTCGCCTCCCCCGCATCACGACATCTACTCCATCGAAGATCTGGCCGAATTGATCCACGATTTGAAGAACGCCAACAACGAGGCTCGCATCAGCGTGAAGTTGGTGGCCGAGGTCGGGGTAGGTACGATCGCCGCCGGCGTTGCGAAGGGACACGCAGACGTGGTCCTGATCAGCGGTCACGACGGCGGTACCGGAGCCTCTCCATTGACCAGTATCAAACACGCGGGCGCCCCCTGGGAGTTGGGTCTGGCCGAGACACATCAAGTGCTGCTGCTCAACAACTTGCGCAGCCGCATTGTGGTGGAGGTCGACGGTCAGCTCAAGACGGGAAGGGACGTGGTGATCGGGGCCCTCTTGGGGGCGGAGGAGTTCGGATTCGCGACCGCTCCGCTGGTGGCACTGGGATGCATCATGATGCGGGTCTGCCACTTGAACACCTGCCCTGTTGGTGTCGCCACCCAGGATCCGGTCCTGCGCGAGAGGTTCACGGGAGACCCCTCTCACGTCGTCAACTTCATGCGTTTTCTGGCCACCGAAGTGAGGGAGTTGATGGCTCTTCTCGGATTCCGCACCCTCAACGAGATGGTCGGTCGAACCGACCTGCTGAGAACCGGGAAGGCGGTGGAACACTGGAAAGGCCAGGGGCTGGATTTTTCTGACATCTTCTATCGTCCTCCGGTAGCAGCCGACGTCGGACGCTTTTGCCAGATCCCCCAAAACCATGGGCTCGCGGAGTCGCTGGACCACACCGAACTGATG
>JAKZYH010000816.1:0-4855 GCA_047514575.1 Acidobacteriota bacterium
TTAGATCAATGGTTTACTTCCTTTTTCCCTCCGAATTCACAAATGAAGTTTCAGCTTAGGGCCCCCAGCGGTGCTGTCCCATTCGAGAAAGAAACTTCGTCTGGATTCGTCACCTACGCCGAAGGCGTTATTGCGGGTAGCCCAGGGTTGCAATGCGAAGCGAGCTACCCTGGGATAGGGCCGC
Organism: Acidobacteriota bacterium; assembly: GCA_047514575.1. Lineage (GTDB taxonomy): Bacteria > Acidobacteriota > UBA6911 > RPQK01 > JAJDTT01 > CAUZIZ01. The sequence continues at coordinate 185 of JAKZYH010000816.1, forward strand.
ACATGTACCTTACCCCAAAGGGGTTATTGCCGACCGAAACGCTCTGGCAACAACGCCTTCAGCGTAGAAAAGATAAGGGGCAACCTAAACCCAGGGTAGCTCGCTTCGCATTGCAACCCTGGGCTACGCGCAATAACACCTTCGGTGTAAGAGATATCTCAGATACGCCCATCCATCACCAAATCAATCGTTTGCGTCTTTCTTACCCCCAGATCTGAAAATCAGGTTTCAGCTTAGATGAACCGCTGATTACTCGCGGCGTGCCCGAAACGTCTACTGAATCCAGAAGGAGAACAGACGCGCATTGTGGAGGCGAAACCGAAAGCGAACTCGCTTGCCGCGGAACGAACTGAGATCCTGCTGGCCGGTCCATTTGATTTCGGCGCTTAGATGATCGCCTCGAATGGATCGGCAGGCATCCCGGGTCCAGCCTTCCAAAACAGCTCGTCCACGTTCGTTCACCACCTCAACCCGCAGCTCGCCGTCGTTGGCGTCGACGTTGACAAACAGGCGGCTGCCATCGAAGCTCACCGCCCGCGTCTCCACAAAGCCACCCTTCTCGTCGGCGGAAAAGTAGGCAAAACGGTCCCGCTTGAGCTTGGCTAGATGGATTGCGCCCCGATAGGGGTCGTCTGTCTGGAAACGGTGATTGATTCCGGTGTAGTAGAACCAGAGTTCATCTCCATGAACCTGGGGCCGCGAGGCCGCCAGCACCTGGCCTGTGTCGATCGCCCCGTCACCGACTGGCGAAACCGGAATGAAGGATCCACGGTCTCCTACCTTGACCCATCTTCTCAGACTTGGATCTCGACTGGTGGAGAGCTTGACCGAGTTCACGCCCTCCTGGTTGCGGTTGGGGCTATGGCCGCTGGACTCGAAGAAGTTGGGCAAACCGATGTAGATCCCCTCGTACGGAAAGACCGGCATGTTATAGATCTCGGTGTTGTAGTGCTCCGGTTGGTTGACCGTCATCAGCCGGAGCCGGGGATTGGCGAGGTGTTCCTGGACTCGCCGCTCTCCCAAGAGCTGGTCGTAGGCATCGGCATGAAAGATCAGCTCGGGCGCCGTCCACTTCTCGAAATCCTTGCTCAGAGACAGGAAGACCGAGCGTCCGAAGGGTCCTCGGTGTTTTACGGTAGCAATGAAGCGCTTGTTGACTTCATCGTAGTTCAGATGAGATTCGTCCTGGCTAGGAATCAGTGGGACGTCGAGTTTGGTGAACACATACCCATCGGCCGAGACCAGGGGGTGTCGGTCCCTGGGGCCGATGAAGCCCTTGTATCGCCGCTCTGGGGTGCCGTCCGGATCCAGGAGAGCGTGCTGAACGCGGGCCTCAGGAGCCCCCTGAACCAGGACCAGATTGTTGTCCTTGGAACCCCGGAACTCCCGTTTGCCCAGTGAGGGCTTCTCCCACGTGATCCCGTCTTTGGATCGGGCGAACAGCGTCCCTGAAGAGGATTGGTACCACATTTTCCAGACCTGTTCCTTGGGATCCCAGCAGGGAGCGCTCCGAATCTGGATGGTCTGGGTCTCGCTCGGATTCCATTTGGGACCCGGTGACTTTTCCCAGGGCCTGTCGACTTGCACTACCGGATTGCCCTCGTACTTCACCGGCTGGTTGACTCGCCGTTCCACCCGATACAGCGATCCCACCAGGTAGTCGTCCAGAAAAAGCTGATGCTGTCCCGTGAGCAAGTGGACACGTCCCGGTGGCGGTGCCCCCTCGAGTACTGCGATCAGCCCTGACATCACCAGAAGAAACCCAAAGTATTTGTGTAGTTTCATAACCATCCTCATAAGCCTTTTTTCAGTCAGCCGGGAACTCTCGTCAGAGTCGACTACCGCCTTCGGTCGACTCAGCTTTCAGCGCACTCGCGATGAACTCTTCCGTGTCGATGGGCACGGGCTCCCCCAGGCTCAAAGCCCTCATGATGCAGGTGGTGGTGAGCGTGGTCGCAACCGACTCTTCGAACGGGATCGGCGAGCTGCCTCCCGTCTCCACCGCGTAGCGGAAAGCCTCCCATTCTCCTCGGTAGCCCTTGTCCTGACGCAATCGTGTCCGGTGGACCTTCCGGCTTCCCTTCCCCCTCAGCTCCAATCTTCTGAAGTTGTCCAAGACGGACGTAGTGCCTCCGCCGTAGACCTCCACTCGCTCTTTGGAAAAGGATTTATCCCCGCAGGCCAGGTACGAAATGGTCCCGACCGATCCATTCGAGAAGTCAAGGGTGATGAAAACGTTGTCCTTGCTGTAACGACCATCATCGGGCAGCGGACTCGCATAGGCCCTCACCGGAAGTGCCCCCACCAGGTGGATGAGGAAGTCGACAAAATGACAGGCCTCCCCAATGATTCGGCCGCCCCCCAGCTGAGGATTATTTGTCCAGTGATCGCGTTCGAGATAGCCAGCATTCACCCGATAGTGTACTGCCAGCGGCTCTGTGACGTCGCCCAGGAATTCCTTCAGGTGCTTCGCGAGAGGGGCAAAACGCCGGTTGAAGCCCACCATAACCTGGAGGCTTTGGCCAGAAGTCTGCGTGTTCTTGACGCGGATGATCTCCCTCAGCTCGGTCTCATTCAGGCACAGGGGTTTCTCGCAGAAGACGTGTTTCCCCGCGTTGAGTGAGTCCTGCACCTGACGGGCATGCAGATGGTGCCGAGTCCCCACCAGGATGACGTTGATGCTGGGATCGGAGAGAACCTTGTCCTCCTCGCTGGTGCAGTAGCGAAAGCCGAAGCGATCCGCCGTGTAGCGAGAACTGGCGCCGGTTGAGGTGCAGACAGCGGCCAGACTTACTCCCGCCATCTTCTTGAGCGCAGGAAGGATCATCGATTTCACGAAGTTTCCGGCCCCGAGCACCCCCAGTCTCAGGGTCGTTTCAGCTGCAGTCGAAGCCGCAGATTCGATCGGGAGGTCTACCCGTGCGACAGGCTGAGAGTCTGCTGAATATTGTAGTAAGACTCCCAGAGACTTTTCCTGGCTCTTGCCTGAGATCAACTCGTAGGCCTGGGGCGCGTTTTCGATCGGGAAACGGTGGCTGGTCAGAGCCTGGACGTCGACTTTCCCGGCAGCCAGCAGATCCACGAACGCCAGCATATTTCTGTTTTCGGTCCAACGGACGTAGCCGATTCGATAGTCATGGCCCTCTTCCTCGTACTCGCGATCGTAGCGCCCAGGACCATAGGAACGAGAAACGCGGAAGCTCAATTCCTTTTCGTAATAGTCCCGACGGGGTATATCCAGACCAACCGCACCGACGGCCACCACTCTCCCTCGATCACGGGCAATCTCGCCCGCTAGCGTTACCGGAGCACTACTCGAGGTAGCGGCTGCTATGATCACGATATCGACTCCGGAACCCATCGTATGATCTCTGGCAAGCGCTTCCATTTGGCTATTACTGGTGGCCGTTGCCTCACAGCCCAGCTGTCTGGCCAAGAGGTTGCGATCTGGGTCTGGATCCATTCCAATGACACGGCATCCGGCTGATCTTGCCAGCTGGGCTGCCAGCAAACCCACCAGCCCCAAGCCGATGATGGCGACGCTCTCGCCGAGCTGCATCCGGGCCAAACGCAGGCCGTGGAGGGCGATGGATCCAAGGGTGGTGTAGGCCGCTTCATCACCGCTGACGTGCTCGGGGACAACGGCAACCAGGTTCCGGGGAATGGAGACAATCTCGGCGTGGGATGCATGTCCTCCGCCGGCGCAGGCGACTCGCCGGCCGACCTGGATATCCAGGATGTCCTCTGCAACTTCAATCACGGTTCCGGCACAGGAGTATCCCAGTGTCATCGGTTCGTCTAAACGGCTTCTGGCGGCTTCAAGAGTCGAAAGAAGTCCGTCCCTACGAGCCTTGTCCAGAACCATGCGTACCAGGTCGGGACGAGAACGCGCCTTGGAGACGATGTTCTTCTGGGCAAACTGTACGGTCGTGCGCTCAGTCCCGGCGGAGACCAGGGAAGCCTCCACTCTCACCAGGACTCTGCCCGTCGCCAGTCGAGGACTGGGGACCTCGACGACACGGGTCCGACCACTATTCATCTCTTGAATCAGCTGTTTCATAGTAGTGGATCGGGCATCCGAGATTCTAACCGATGATTTACCTTTGAGCCACTGGCCACTGCTGCAAATCCGGGGAGGATGAAGAAACCAACCCGACCTGCGACGTACTCCTGAAGTCTCAGCTTAGCGCCCCCGCCGGCTGTGCCGGATCGTACAGGAAAGAAACTTCGCGTCAAGGGCGTAGCGGAGGTCTCCAGGCCGCCGTGCATCGAGCCAAAGGCTCGAAGGAAGAGGACCTTCGGCCTGGAGACCGAAGCCACGTTTGGGAATCAAGTTTCAGGCTAGTGGCCCCCCAGCGGTGCTGCCCCATTCGAGAACGAAACTTCGGTCGAGGATAGGCGATATCGTGCGTCACTCCGTGGGGAAGGTCACTCCGTGGGGAAGGTCACTCCGTGGGGAAGGTCACTCCGTGGGGAAGAGTTGTCCAGCTCGCTCCCTTCTTCGTCGTCCTCGACGGCCGGAACTTGGCCCATGTTGCTAACGGCTCAAGTCGTTCGCGGCTCTGTCGGATCGCCGAACGTGATGGTGGGCGATCGTTTGGAACTTGATGCTTGTGATTTGGAGCTTGTTTGTACCTTGTATCTTGTACCTTCGACTTTCGAAGTTTCAGC
>JAKZYH010000817.1:0-3233 GCA_047514575.1 Acidobacteriota bacterium
TGCCAGGCGTTGAACCCAGTCACCGACCGGACGCTGCCCGAATCGATGTCGACCCCAATCACTCCATGAGGCCAGTTCACGGCCAGCAGCTCACGGGCGCTTGGATTCCAGGTTTCGTGCACGATCCACTCTCTACGCTCGCTTTTGCGTCTGTAAACCAGACGGCAGTCTTTACCGTCCCGGTTGATTACCCACAGCCGTTGGTCGTAGGGGCCGGCATAGCGCAGCAGGTTCGAATCCCTGGGGTGAAACTCGGGATGTCCAATCTGATCGCATTCGAGGATTACTTGCTGGTTGCCGCTCCTAGTATCGATCAGGACGAAGCGTGTAACCTCACCTGTCTTGACCGGGATGGCCCACCAATCGTCGTCATAGCTGAGCGCGGTGGTGCCCATAGCCGCTGCCACCATTCCCTTCTCTCGAATCTCGGCATCCCCGAAGTCGGCTAGCTGATCTTCCCTCAAAGAATCGGTGTGGACCCTCCAGGCACCCGAGTCGTCGGTGAAATACACGTGACGCCCATCGTGGGAGGGGGTAATGGACCACTCGCTCAATTTGTCATGGTGAGTCAGCTGGAGCAGCTTCCGGGAGCCCCTCAACTCGGCGAAGATCTCTGGTCGGCCGGTCCGGTGCGAGATGAAGATCAATCTCGCCATCTCATCATCGTACGCCGGGATGTAGAAGAACGGATGATGATGAACCGAGGGGTGGCTCGTCACCTGCCTGACGGTGCCATGGGCGTGCGGCTGAGCCCAGGTGCTCGATTCGGAGGGATAAACGCTTCCTTTGGCCATGACCGGACTGCTCACTCTCAAGTAGCTTTGGTCTCCAGGCCGAAGTGTTTCTGTCGAGCCTGGTGGCTCGACAGACGGCGGCCTGGAGACCACCGCCACGAAGCCCTACATCGAGGGTTGCTCCTCACTGTGCTGGTCCAACCCTAGAACCGATCGGGCATTGCGGCTGAGGATTCTATCTCTATCCTGGGGCGATAGGGACATCTTATCGATCGCCGAGAGCGTCTCTCGAATGAACCCGGGTCCCTTTTCCGGGTCGAAGGGCATGTCGGAGCCGAACATCATTCGCTCGACGCCGAAAAAGGCGATGCCGCACTCGATGGCCGCCTGTGATCCGAAAGTTGCGGTGTCTGCGTAGAACCGCCGAAAAGCGTCCAGGGCTGGTTCCTGCAACGGTGTCGCAACCGCATCTGCCAACTGGGGTGGGTTCCGGGTCCCGAGCATCTTCAAGCCGGGTCCGAAGCGGCCTTCCATCATGGGCACCATTCCGCCGGCATGATGAGTAATAATCACCAGGTCGGGGTAGCGATCGAACAGTCCCGAGAACACCAGACGTCCCATCGCCAGAGACGTCTCATAGGGCCATCCCAGCGCCCACCAGAGGTCGTACTTTGATACTTCTTCGTCCGGGTAGTCGGGCCGGCTCATGGCGCGTGCGGGATGAAGCCAGATCGGTTTCCGCTGCTCTCCCATCGCTTCGAACAGCTGAAGGAACGCTGGCTGGTCCAAAGGTTGACCGTTGACGTTCGTGAACACCTGGACGCCCACCGCTCCCAGCTCCCGAGTAGCACGCTCCGCCTCGGCCAGCGCGGCCTCGGGATTGTTCATCGCCAAAGAGGCGACGAAACCCGGGAAGCGATCCGGGTGAAGTTGAACCATCTGCGCCTGAGCATCGTTGGCAATCCGGGCAAGATCAGCTGCACCGGTGGGACCGTCCACGGCCTCGATTGGTGGAGAAGCGATGCTGGGGATCTGGCGATAGCCCTCGAATTGGTCCATCACCGAGAAGCGGGCCTCGAGGTCCACCATCACTGGGATCTGTGAAGCACGCTCCAACATGTGCAGCTGCTGGCCTGACCGGGCAAAAACAGCATACAGGAACGGCCGTGGCAACCAATGGCAGAAGACGTCGACTACATCGGGCATCATCTAGAGGGCGTGTAGCTGCTGGACGCAGTGGAAACCGATTGCTTCCAGGTCCACCCGAATTCGTTCGACCTCCTCATTTGCAAGCGGGCGTATGGGGCGTCTGAAGGTCGTACTGGGAAACCTACCCAGCAGCCAGCGCGCCACCTTCATGCGCTGGTGGGCAGCAGAGCCGGGCTCTCCGAAGGCATAAATAATACGCGCCAGTGGCGCCACTACCTTCTGAGCGACCTTGGCTCTGGCCAGGTCTCCATCCAGGGCGGCGTGAACCAACTCAACCATCAGATCGGGTACGAAGCCGGCGAAGCCTATCAACGCACCATCGCTCGCCTCCAGCAGCGTCGGCAGCAGGAACTCATCGTGGCAGGTAATGATTGAAATGTTCGGCTCGACCTTCTTGATCTGTTCGTAGTCGAACAACCAACGGGCCATGTCTCGGGTCCCCATCTTGATCGAGACGACTTGAGGAATCTGGACCATCTCGCACATTTCGTCGAGGCTGTAACCAGCCTTGGTCCAAGCCGGATATTGGTGGACAATGATGGAAATGTCAGCTCCTTTTGCCAGGTCCTCGAAGAAGCCGATTGCAGTCTTTGCACTGCGTCCGAATCTGAGCCAGTGATGGGGAGGCATTAGCAGGATACCGTCGGCTCCAGCTTCCCGCGCCGCCAGGGCATGATCGATCGCCTCTAGACTCCCCTCGGCGGACACCCCGGAAATCACTTTGACATCCGGAGCATGCTCTCGGATGGCCTCAGCCACGAGAGACGTTACCTGTGCCCGCTCCTGTGGACGCAGCGACATCACCTCGCCGGTGTGCCCGTTGCAGGTTACGCCTCTGATGCCGGGAACGCTCGCCACCTCCGCGATGTAGGAACGGAGCCCCTCCTCGTCGATTGATTCGTCTTCATGGAAGGGACAGAGAGTCGCCGCGAAGACCCCTGCCCAGGGATGGTCGTGCCATCTCATGTGGTTTGTCTCCTCCAGATCCAAGTCTTAGGGTCTGCGCAAGAATAACTTGGTAGAATTGGCGCTCAGATTTGCACCAGATTTGGTCGCGAACGATTGAGCGAAACCGCAGGCGTAGCCAGGTCTACGTTGAGGATTTCGCGATTGAGGAGCGGCCGAAGATGGTGTGAACATGAGATGCCAAAATGCCAAGTTATTTGGGTGCGGCTCTTTTAGAGCGAACCATTATCCTTTATTGACAATAGGTTCGCCGGGTCCGAATCGTAGCGAGTGGCGCTTTTGGGCGAGATAAGGCTTGGCGAAGGGCATAAGTCGGCTAAAACG
>JAKZYH010000818.1:0-3712 GCA_047514575.1 Acidobacteriota bacterium
CTTTTGCCCAGAGTCGATGGTGTGCGGCCGCTGGCGTCGAGAATTTGACCATGCTTTCAGATCATCGGGATGCCTCGTTCGGAGCCAGCTATGGAACCCTGATCAAGGAATTGCGGCTGAGTGCCCGGGCTCTCTTCGTAGTGGACTCGGAGGGCACACTTCGACACGTTGAGTACGTAGGCGAGGTGGCCGACCATCCAAACTATGATGCGGCTCTGGAAGCGGTTCGGGCGTTGGTGTGACGAAAGTAGTCTCACGTCGGAACGTCCTTTCGCCGGCAGCAGACAGCTCAGAGACCGTAAGCTGCGGCAACTGAAAACTTAGCGGTGTTCCAAGACAAGGGATGTGCGACCTTCAGACGTTCCGACGTGCGACTTATTCGACGTGGTGGTTGGGTGGCATTGGCTGCCGTCCAGGCGCTGAGGAATACCAGCCGAACGATCCTTTCCATCTTCCCGTAGTTGATCTTCTCCGCTGTATCCGTCGGTCGGTGATAGTCCGGGTGCAGCCCTGTGTGAAAGAAGGCGACCGGGATTCCGTGATTTAGAAAAGGCCAGTGATCGCTACGCCGTAGCAGATCGAGTGAGTGGTTGTCATAGCGGAATTTGAGGGAGAGGCCGATCCCGCGATTGTTATCTTCGACGAGCCTGCGCACATCTGTACTCCGGCTATAGCCCAATACATTGAGCGAGTTGTTGTTTTCTTCGGCGCTTTGCTCTTTCAGGCCGCGAAAGCGGTGGTTGTCCGAATCAGGAATCTCTTCGTTTCGGCCGATCATATCCATCTGAAGCATCAGCTTGGTTTGATCCAGGGGGAAAGAAGGATGGTCGGCGTAGTAGTAGGACCCGAGAAGTCCCCTTTCCTCGGCGTTCCAAGCCGCAAAGAGTACGGATCGCTTCGGTCTTTCGGGGCTGGCAGCAAACGCCTCGGCTATCTCGAGGAGCCCGGCAATGCCACTGGCGTTGTCGTCGGCTCCATTGTAGATGGCGTCGTCATTCCCGCTGACGTGATCCAGGTGGGCCCCGATGATGACCCACTCATTGCGAAGCTCGGAATCTGATCCTGGTAGCGAGGCCAGCACGTTTCTCGACTGCTCTACTCGGTGAGTCAGCTTGGTTTCGAAATATGCCTGGACCTTCGGCAACCGAAAGCTTTTCGGTCGGTATTCCAGGTCGATCTGTTTCTGAAGGGCTCCCAGGCTGATGGGGGTTTTTTCGAAGAAGTGATTCGCCATGTCCTGGGAGATGTGCACGGCTGGTATTTCGATGCTGTCAGTCCACACCTTCAAGTACAGAGGCTTCGTCGATTCATGCTTCGGCCAGGCGGATCGCATCCGGCGCGAAAGCTTTTCGCTACTGTCGTGGTTCTCGATATCCTGCACCAGGATCACGGCTACTGCGCCGTGCTGCTGTGCGTTGAGCAGCTTGTATCGGGGACGGCTATAGTCCGAGCTGACCAATCCTTCGAAGGGGCTCTCGGAATCGAACTCGCCCGGTTCGTGTTCCAGGATCAAGACGATCTTGTGACCCACATCGATCCCAGCGTAGTCATCGTAGTCAAGCTCGGGGGCCGAAATCCCATAGCCTGCAAAAACAATCGGAGCGAGTACCTTCCCGTTGGCTGAGAGAGGTGAGGGATAGAAGTCATCTTTGAGTTTGCCGACGGTTGGATCGGATGAACCCTGCTTGAGAATCTCGAAGCGATTGGGCTCTGAAAGGTCGGATTGAACCAGGTCGAAATCCTGAAAGTAGGAGTCGTCCTCGCCCGCCCCATCGAGACTCAGACGCTCGAAACGATGGGCCAGGTAACGTGACGCGATTTGATTGTGGATGGTGAATGTGGCGCGGCCGCCCATCTCATCCGAAGCCAGGAAATAGACGTCCGACCTCAGATCCGAGGCGGTGATGCTTTCGACACTTGGTGGTTGGGAATCAGCGGGAAGACCGGCTATGAGGATAGAGAAGGTAGCCAGGGTCAATGTACTAAGACCCGCGCATGCGAGCTGAAGGGTTCCCTTTCCCACGACTGCCAATGCTAATTTAGCTATAAATGCTGGCGCCGGTGCGCTTGAACTCTTCGGCCTTCTCCTGCAGACCGGACTCAATTGCGCTGCCTTCATCCAGCCCCTGGCGGACTGCGTAGTCCCGCAGCTCTTGCGTAATCTGCATGGAACAAAACCGGGGTCCGCACATGGAACAGAAATGGGCGACCTTGGCTCCGTCGGCTGGCAGGGTCTCGTCGTGGTAGGACTTCGCCGTTTCAGGGTCGAGGGCCAAGTTGAACTGGTCTTCCCAGCGAAACTCGAATCGCGCTTGAGAAATAGCGTTGTCCCGGGCCTGTGCTCCAGGATGACCCTTGGCCAGATCGGCGGCGTGAGCAGCGATCTTGTAGGCCATAACTCCTTCCTTGACGTCCTCCCGATCGGGAAGCCCCAAATGCTCTTTGGGTGTGACGTAACACAACATGGCACAACCATACCAGCCGATCATCGCGGCCCCGATGGCCGAGGTGATGTGATCGTAGCCAGGTGCAATGTCGGTCGTCAGTGGCCCCAGCGTATAGAACGGGGCCTCGAAGCACTCCTGCAACTCCTTTTCCATGTTGATCTTTATCAGCTGCATGGGGACGTGTCCGGGTCCTTCGATCATTACCTGGACATCGTGACTCCAGGCCACGCGGGTAAGCTCTCCCAGGGTTGCCAGTTCCCCGAACTGTGCGTCGTCGTTGGCGTCCGCGATCGATCCAGGCCGCAAACCGTCGCCCAGACTGAAGGAGACATTGTAGGCCTTCATGATCTCGCAGATTTCGTCGAAGTGCGTGTAGAGAAAGTTCTCCTGGTGGTGTGACAGACACCACTTCGCGAGGATGGCACCTCCCCGGGAGACGATTCCCGTCACCCGATTTGCCGTCAACGGGATGTAGCGCAATAAGACTCCGGCGTGGATGGTGAAGTAGTCGACGCCCTGTTCTGCTTGTTCGATCAAGGTGTCCCGATACATTTCCCAGGTCAAGGCCTCTGGCTGCCCGTCGACCTTTTCCAGGGCTTGATATATGGGGACTGTGCCAATGGGGACGGGGGAGTTTCGGATGATCCATTCCCGGGTCTCATGGATGTTGGCACCCGTCGAGAGGTCCATCACTGTGTCCGAGCCCCAATGAGTCGCCCAGACCATCTTCTCGACCTCTTCTTCTATAGAAGAAGTGACGGCGGAGTTTCCGATATTAGCGTTGATCTTGACCAGGAAGTTACGCCCGATAGCCATCGGTTCGACTTCTGGATGATTGATGTTCGAAGGAATGATGGCGCGGCCTCTGGCCACCTCGTCGCGGACGAACTCGGGTGTGATCGTGTCCGGGATCTCCGCCCCCCAGGCCGCCCCAGGATGTTGGTGGAACAATCGCTTGCTGCTTCCTGGTCCGGACTGCTGCTCGCGTTGCAGGTTTTCCCGAATTGCAACGTACTCCATTTCGGGCGTCACGATTCCCTTTCGGGCGTAGTGCATTTGACTGACATTGGCACCAGGCTTGGCGCGCAGGGGTTTGCGCAGCGGTGTGAATCGGATGCTTTTCAATCCGGGATCGGCTTCGCGATCCTTGCTGTACTTCGAGCTGGATTGGGAAAGGTGTTCGACGTCTTCGCGGTCCAGGATCCAAGGGAGGCACTTCGGAGGAAGCCCCTTGCGGATATCGACCGAGACTTCCGGGTCCGTGT
>JAKZYH010000819.1:0-4763 GCA_047514575.1 Acidobacteriota bacterium
CACCTGGGGCGGGCTCCAGGTCCGGCCCTCGTCGTCCGTGCGCGAGATGAGGTTGTGGAAGTGGGGATCTCCCGGCGGATGGGTGTAGGGAGTTCGCCGCTGACACTCGTTGAAGGCGGTTACCCACTCACCGTTGGCCAGGCGGACGATGGAGGCGTGCGAGCAGTAGGCAAACGGGTCCCGGTAAATGACTATGTGGCGCCGGTTGGGGGCAGGGTGGGTGTGGGGATTGGGTTCACCCGGGTCCCCGCCCTTCTGAGCCAGGGCCGGCGCGGCCGAGAGGGCGGCAGCGAAGGCCGCGCTGCGGGTCAGAAAATCTCTCCGATCCCAAGGCTTGGTCTGAGGCATGGTCTTCCTCCTAGTGTGAGCCCAGGCTAGTGCCCGCCTGTGCTCCCGTCAAGGCCAGTATGACGGCACACCTCTATCAACAGAGCCGCGCGCGGCTATCCGTGTCGGCAAGATGAAGCCAACTACCGAGGAGAAAGCGGACAACAGCAAGGATAAGCGTGCTAACACTCATTACATTTCCACCACCGTTGTGATCGCTTTGGCTTCGTAGCTTGAAGATAACCTCCGTTTGTTATCTGAACATGACCAGTCAATCCCCTCGAGGACAACAAGACGCATCCCGTTACCCTCTAGGCTAACTGCTGACCTTCACCTGTTACGGCACCCGGCTTCAGGGGGACTCCCGCGGAACGGTGGATCGGGACAATAACCGCTATGGCAGCCCCTTTCTGCCGCAGGATTCTGGGAGAAGCCGTGCCTCTGCTAACCGGATGAGACACCGGTCCTCCCGCCTCGATCCTCCAAGCCGCAAGACAGTAATGAACGGGGTCCGCCACGCCTGCTTGAGGCGACGCTGGTTGCTTCATGCGGTACATGTCAGGGGCACCCATGTCCACGTGGTGGTTTCTGCGTTGTCGGACCCGGACCCAGTCCTGGAGGCTCTTAAGGGGTACGCCAGCCGGAGCCTTAACCGATGCGGAACTGATATCCAGCGATCCAAGCAATGGACTCGCGGCGGCAGTGCCGTATACCTGTGGACGGAGGACGAGCTAGTCCGAGCTATCCGCTACGTTGTGGACTCGCAGGGTCCTCCGATGGAGGTGTTCGAAGGTTGATCAGATAAGGAGCGCTTCTACTGACACGCTTGATTGTGCCGTTGTCCGCTTTCTCCTCGGTAACGGATAGCCGCGCGCGGCTCTTTTAACTGGCGCTGTTGTTTCTTGTTTGCGCCGGCTTTGATTATTGTGTTTTCGGCGGCGGGACCCCCAACTCGGACGAGAGACGGTGCAGGATCTTCCAGGTTTCCTCGTCCAAAACAATGCCCTCTTTGAGACTCCTCTGAGTCGCTCGCCAATCGGGCTCTCCCGGGACCAGGATCTCGTCCACACCGGTGATCAGGTCCGAGGACTTTAGCTGCCGGATGTAGTCCTGGATTCGGGAGAGGAAGAGCTCCCGTTCCATGAAGTGTTCAACCGAGATCGCCAGGAAGAAATGACCCGTGTTCTGGGATTCCGAAGGAGCGGGCGTGGGGGAGACATCCCTGCCGAAAAGGGCTCCAGTCAACACACCACTCAGAATGTCCACCATCACCGCCAGACCGTACCCCTTGTGATCTCCCAGAGGAGATGGCATGCCCTTCAGCGCCTCCTCGGGATCCGTCGTGGGTCGCCCTTGCCGATCCAGGACCCAGTTCGCGGGAAGTGGATCCCCACGCGACAATGTCAGGGGCACTTTGCCCCAGGCAGCGCGGCTTAGAGCGATATCCAGCATCAGAGGAAAGTCGCCACTGCTAGGAACCACAATCGCCAAAGGATTGGTGCCATAGGTGGGCGTCGTGCCTCCCCAGGGAGCCATCGAGGCTCCGGTATTGCTAACCGAGAGACCGATCATCCCCTCCTCGGCCGCCATCCGGGCGTAGTAACCGGCAGTCCCATAGTGGTTGGAGCCGCACACGCCGGCAACTCCAACGCCCAGTTCCCGAGCCCGGGCAATCGCAAGTGTCATGGCCTGATGTCCGGCGATCTGTCCGGGTCCCCCGTCACCGTCCAGAAGGATCGAGGCACCCCGATCGGAAACCACCTTCACCTCCGCTCGGGGGTTGATTCCGCCCATCTGGACCCGCGTGACAATGGAGTCGATCCGGACCAGTCCGTGGGAGTGGACCCCTCGCAGATCGGCATCCAGAAGATTGTCGACTACGCGCCTCGAGTCGAGGTCCCTTAGACCCGCCGGCACCAGGATGGTTTGGGCGAATTCCCTCAGGTCCTCGGCGCCGGCGCGCCGGCCTTTGTTGCCTGATTGTGCCATCGGTTTTCTTTCCTCCAGGGTCCATCATCCCACAAGCGCCCGAGGGTCCGTCCCCTAGAGTTCTTTACCACTTGTTCTTCAGGAAAAGCCAAATGAAGTTTCAGCTGCACCGCCACCGGCTGAGAAGCCGGATCATTCGAGAAAGAAACTTGCCCTTGTCGCTGTAAGCTATGGCGGAGCCGTGGCAGCTAAGACCGTGGACACACTGAAGCGTTGATGCTCGCAGGTTAGTCTGGTGCCGAGTCGGCCATCATTCATTGGTGAGACCCCGACGGGGTCATCCCGTACCTTAGATTTTTTAATCGCGATTGCCACCTCGGGCCACGGCTTCTAACCAGATGGTAGGAGGGAGAAGCTTAGCATGAAAAGAAGCAAAAAGAAGGACAGCAGCGGGGGGTTGGAAGTGATTGAGTCCAGGGCCGCTGGCGTGGACATCGGCAGTCGAGAGAATTGGGTGTGTTGTCCGCAAAGAGAACCAGGAGTCCCCAATCTGCGGAGGTTTGGCACGACGACCCGGGAAATCCAAGCCTTGGCGGACTGGCTTCACCAGGAGGGGGTGCAGACGCTTGCCCTGGAGAGTACGGGGACGTACTGGATTCCGCTGTACGATGTGTTGGAAGAGCGGGGGATGGAAGTGTTGTTGGTCAATGCCCGACAGCTGCGGAAAGTACCCGGCCGCAAGACGGATATGCTGGACTGCCAGTGGATCCAGAAGCTGCACAGTTGCGGGTTGCTGCGCGGCTGCTTTCGACCCTCGAATGGGACGCGGCAGTTGCGTGAGTTGAGCCGGGAGAGTAGCAATCTCAAACAAGAGTGCGAGCGGGTGGTCCAGCGGATGCAGAAGGCCCTGGACTCGATGAATATCAAGATCCACCAGGCGGCGAGCGATCTGACGGGAGTCACGGGGATGTCGATCTTGAGAGCCATCGTGGCCGGAGAAAGAGACCCCAGGAAATTGGCCCAGCTGCGGGATCGTCGCTGCAAAAAGAGCGTCCAGGAGATTGCCGAGTACTTGAAAGGGACGTGGATCTCAGAGCATCTGTTCAACCTGAAAATGCTCTTGGGCCACTATGAGCATCTGCAGGGGATGCTGGAGGATTATCAGCGGGAGATCCTCCAACAGCTGCACGCGCTGAGCCCCCCCCGAGCGAGAGCAACAGTCGGTGCCCACTATCGACGCATGTCCCGTCGCAAAGGAATGTCTATCGCGCCCAGCCACCTCGGGCCGGATTCCTGCACTGCTAAGACGTGCTCCACGCGCCTGTCCCGGGTGCCTGGGTGATGTGTATCTACATCGAGCTGAACGCACTGCCCGACCTTTTCCCGCACGGCTGCCGCCATCTCGGCCCTTGGACCATCCCCCCAGCATAGGGCAGGCGATCAGGCCTACAGCGAAAAAGGATTTGCTTCTCACTGGACGGTTTCCTTTCAGTCTCCAACCTCACCGTCCCAGACTACCTGTCGGTCCGCTTATCCGGGCGAGTGTCTGGGGCCCAGAGGCGAGCCGCGGGCTACGTCTTGCGTACAAGGAGTCCTGTTGTCGGCAAGTATAGGCATTCACGACCAAGAAGTGCAGGGTTATACAAAGATGCCGATGGCTCGGACTCTCCATTGTGTCTGGATGCCCAGCTGCTTGAACTTGATGGCCCCGGCGCTATTGATTCTGCCTTCCCTCTACGGCAGTCAGGATTCTCTTCCTATAGGAGGTAGTTGTTCCTGGGTCCCTGTTGCTGGACTCATCGGGAGGAAATCATGAGATTGAGTTATTGGGGATTCGTGATCCTCTTTATTGGCTCCGCTTGCGCACCCTACCAGGAACCATCGGTGGCGGCGAGTGCCCCCACTCTGGAGCAAGATCTGGCCGAGCTGAGCCCGATGCGCTCTTCCTTCTCCAAGACCATGAACGAACAGACCGTGGATCAATGGGCCCACTCCTACCTGGCCAAGGGTGCGACGATCCTGCCTTCGGGACGCCCCAGCATCTCCAGTCGGGGAGAGATCGTGGCCTGGATCCGAAGGCTCCTGGATCAATACCGGATCGAGCATTTTCAGTTGACCACCGAGGAGGTAGTTACAGGGGACTATACCTTCGAAAAGGGTGTCTATCTGCTCGAGGCAAGTCATCAAGAGAGTGGCGAGAAGATACAGGAACGGGGCAAGCTTCTTTTTATCTGGAGAAGAGGAGCGGAGGGACGGTGGGAGGGCGCCCACGTGTCCTGGAACAGCGATGGCTACTGGCCGTGAGGTCGATCGGCTACGAGGGTGTCTTTACCTGGTGGACCGCAGAACTGAGTACGCCTACTACCACTCGAAGATCACACCCAACATCGATTTCTCTCGCCGGTAGGCCATCTCGTAGGCCTCTGCCATCCGATCGCAGGGAAGCCGGTGAGTGATGAGTCGCTCGGGTTCCATGACCCCCCGCTCCATGAGGCTCAGTAACGCGG